>JANODO010000125.1:0-1590 GCA_031412735.1 Rariglobus sp.
AGTCTCGGTCTTGCCGACAACGAGCAGGAGCGGGGCCGCGACCGGAGCAGCCACCTCGGCGGTGACCGTCCACTTGCGGGCGGCAGGAGTTTTGAGTTGGTATTCAAGGCGCCACTTCGAGTTCTTCCAATCGGTGAGGTAGGCGTCGGGGCCGGAATCGCGCAGCTGGATGTTGCCGTCCCAATGGCCGTGGGCGTCGGCATCGGCCGCGCCAAAGGTCACGCGACCATCGGCGCCCGGCGTGAGGAACGGCTCCTGGGTGACGACGACCGGCGCAGCGAACTCAAGACGAACGACGGACACATCGGCGTCGGTCGCGGTCGCGGGCAGTTGCACAACCAAGCCTTCGGGGGAGAGCGTCGATTTCACCGCGACCCCGTTCGCCAGCACGCGTCCGGAAACCGGGCTTTGCGTGACGGTGGGCAGCACGACGCGTCCGTCGGCGGGCCAGTCCCAGACGTGGAGGAACAACGTGGTCGCGCCCGTGGAGGTGCGTTTCTGGGTAACGCGACCCCACGCCAGGCGACGCGGGAACGGACCGGCCTCGGTGGCGTAGATTGCCTCGCCGTTGACATCCATCCAGCGGCCGACGGCTTGGAGGCGTTCGATGCTGGCGGCTGGGATCTCGCCCTCGGCGGTGGGGCCGACGTTGAGGAGGAAGTTTCCGCCCTTGCTGGAGATGTCGGAGAGGTTGCGCAGGAGTTGGCGCACGCTCTTCCAATTGGTGTCGTTCTTCTTAAAACCCCACGTGTCGTTCATGGTCATGCAGACCTCGAACAATTTGCCAGGATAGCCGCGGGGCGGGATGTGCTGCTCGGGTGTGTTGGTGTCGCCTGAGAAACCCTGGCCGAGGCGGTTATTGTTCAGGATCGCGGGATGCGCGGCCAGGAGGTCGGTGAAAGGTTTGACGCGCTCGCGGGTCATGGTGGTGGGCGTGTCCCACCAGATGATGGCGGGGTCGTAACGCTCGATGATTTCGCGCACCTGGGGCAGCGCGACGGTTTGAAGATACTGGTCGAAGTCGCCCTTTTGCGCCGGGTCCCAGTCCGTGGCGGTGCCGGCCTTGGCGCCGCCGGCATGGCCCCAGTCCTGGGCCTGCGAGTAGTAGAGGCCGAACTTCAGGCCCTCGGAGCGGACCGCCTTGGCAAGCGGGTCGAGGAGATCGCGACCGGCGCCAGAGGCTTTGACGGCGTTCCAGTCAGACGCGGCCGAGTCGTAGAGCGCAAAGCCGTCGTGGTGCTTTGCGGTGATGACGACGTATTTCATGCCGGCGCGGCGGGCGAGTTCGGCCCAGGCGGCCGGATCATACTTGGAAGCGGTGAAGTCCTTGGCGAAGGCCTTGTAGTCGGCCACGGGAATCTGGCCGTTCTTCATGATCCACTCGCCGATGCCGCCGATTTTTTTCCCCTGCCATTCACCGGCCGGCACGGCGTAAACGCCCCAGTGGATAAACATGCCAAAGCGGGCTTCGCGGAACCATTGGGTGCGGTCAGTCTTGGCGGTGCCGGGCGTGGTCGGGGCGGCGAGGAGTGAGGTTGCGGGCAGGAGCAGGGCGAGCAGCAGAGGCAGGGCGCGGCAGGCAGACTGACG
>JANODO010000126.1:0-4756 GCA_031412735.1 Rariglobus sp.
GGATATCCGTTACAACAGCCCGCTCGTCGCTCACCTCGTCAATGTCGTGATGGAAGACGGCAAGAAGAACACCGCCGAGCGCATCGTTTACGGTGCCTTCGAGAAGGTCTCCGAGAAGCTCGAAAAGGGCGATCCGGTTGACCTCATGATCGGTGCGTTGGAAAACGCTCGTCCCCGTCTCGAGGTCAAGAGCCGCCGCGTCGGTGGTGCGACCTACCAGGTTCCGGTCGAAATCTCCTACGAGCGCCAAGAGAGCCTCGCCCTCCGCTGGATCGTTACTGCCGCCACCAACCGCAAGGGCACCCCGATGAAGGACGCCCTCGCTGCTGAAATCGTCGATGCCTACAACAACACCGGCTCCGTGGTGAAGAAAAAAGAAGACACTCACAAGATGGCCCAGGCCAATCGCGCCTTCGCCCACCTCCGCTGGTAATTCGTTAGCAAACTGCTGCTCATGTCCGACGCTCCCGTCATCACAATCGTCACCGAGAAGTCGAAGGTTTCCCCGGTTAATTCCAAGAACCGGCCCTTCCCCCTCGAGTGGACCCGCAACATCGGTATCGCCGCGCACATTGACGCCGACAAGACCACTACCTCCGAGCGCATCTTGTTCTACTCCGGTAGCGTTCACAAGATGGGCGAAGTGCACGAAGGCACCGCCGTGACCGACTGGATGGAGCAAGAGCGTGAGCGTGGTATCACGATCACCGCCGCCGCTATTTCCTGTGCCTGGAACGCCTCATGCGGTCCGTGGAAGGGTATCAAGCAGCGCGTTAACATCATCGACACCCCCGGACACGTGGACTTCACGGCCGAGGTGGAGCGCTCCATGCGCGTTCTCGACGGCGCCGTTGCCGTGTTCTGCGCCGTCGCCGGCGTGCAGCCCCAGTCCGAAACCGTTTGGCGCCAGGCCAACAAATACGGCGTTCCCCGCGTGGCGTTCATCAACAAGATGGACCGCACCGGTGCCGATTTCTTCCGCGCCGTCTCCGAGATGCGCGAGAAGCTCGGTGCCAACGCCCACCCCCTCTTTATCCCGATCGGCAAGGAAGAGAACTTCACGGGCGTTGTGGACCTCGTCCAGAACATCGCTTACATGTTCATCGATCCGGCCGATATGGATCTCGATCCTACGCGCCACCCGATTCCCGCCGAGTATGCCGCTCAGGCCAAAGAATATCGCGAGAAGCTGATCGAAGCTGCGTCCGATTTCGACGATAAGCTCGCTGAGAGCTATCTGAACGGCGAAGAGATCACCTCCGACATGTTGATGACGGCTGTCCGCAAGGCCACCGTGTCGATGAAGTTCACCGGTGTCATCCCCGGTTCCGCTTTCAAGAAGAAGGGCGTTCAACGCCTCCTTGACTGCGTAGTTAACTACCTCCCAAGCCCCATCGACGTTCCGCCGATGAAGGGTCAGGACAGCGATGGTAACGAGGTTCAAGTTGTCGTTGACGACAACGCCAAGCTCGCCGGCCTCGCCTTCAAGCTCTGGACCGATCCGTTCGTCGGCAAGTTGGTGTTCTACCGTGTTTACACTGGCACGCTCCAAAAGGGCACCTCTCTCTACAATCCCCGCACCCGCCGTTCCGAGCGCGTATCCCGTCTCGTGCTCATGCGCGCCATGGACCGCGAGGAAATCGACACCGCTTATTCGGGCGACATCTGCGCGCTCGTCGGCGTTAAGGACGTCATCACCGGTGACACGCTCTGCAACGAAGACTACGACGTTCGTCTCGAACCCCCGTCCTTCCCTGAGCCGGTTATCGCGATGTCCATCGAGCCCAACTCGAAGGCTGACCAAGAGAAGCTCGGTATGGCCCTCCAGCGCCTTGTTGCCGAAGATCCGACCCTCCGAGTCAAGACCGACCTCGATACCGGCCAAACGATTCTTGCCGGCATGGGCGAGCTCCACCTCGAAATCATTTTGGACCGCATGAAGCGCGAGTTCAAAGTCGAGGCCACCTCCGGCAAGCCCCAGATCGCTTACCGCGAGACCATCATGGGCAGCGCCGATGGCGAAGGTAAGTTCATCCGTCAGTCCGGCGGTAAGGGCCAATACGGCCATGTCGTCGTCAAGATGGAGCCCAACGAAAAGGGCAAGGGCGTCGAAGTTATCAACGAAACGGTTGGCGGCTCGATTCCGAAAGAATTCATCAAGCCCTCGACCGAAGGTATCATCGAAGCTGCGAACAACGGTGTCGTCGCCGGTTACCCAGTGGTCGATGTTATCATTCGCATCGTCGACGGTTCCTTTCATGACGTGGATTCGTCCGAAATGGCGTTCAAGATGGCCGGCATCTTCGCCTTTAAGGACGCGATGAAAGAGGCCAAGCCGATCCTCCTCGAGCCCATCATGGGCGTCGAAGTGACGACCCCGGAAGAATATCAGGGCGACCTCATCGGCGACATCAACCGTCGTCGCGGCCGTATCAACGGCATGGAGTCCAAGAACGCCGCGTGTATCATCAACTCGCACGTTCCGCTCGAGATGCTCTTCGGTTACGTCACCGACATCCGCTCGCTCTCCAAGGGCCGCGCCAGCGCCTCCATCACTCCTTCCCATTTCGAGCAGGTTCCGAACTCGCTCCTCACCAAGATCGTCGAGTCCTCCACCAAGGCTCCCGCTCGCACTTAATCCTTCGTTCTTTTTACCGTCATGAAAGGTCAACGCATCCGCATCAAACTCCAGGGCTACGACTATCGCGTTATCGATCAGTCCGCCTCGGAAATCGTCGAAACCGCCAAGCGCTCCGGCGCCCGTGTTTCCGGTCCCATCCCGCTCCCGACCCGCATCGAGAAGCTGACGGTCAACCGTTCCCCGCACGTCGACAAAAAGTCGATGGAGCAGTTCGAGACCCGCACGCACAAGCGCCTCATCGACATCATCGAGCCGACCGCTCAGACCGTCGACGAGCTCAAGAAATTAAATCTTCCCTCGGGCGTTGACATCACGATCAACGTTTGAGTTAAAGACCGACTCTGTTCTTACACACTTTACTTTAGCAGTATCCCATGTGCACCCCGTGCACCGCTGGGTTTCTCTAATGTAGGCCGTTAAACGGAAATTTTTTCCACCTACCACTTAGCCATGTCAATCAGCACCCTACTCGGTAAAAAAATCGGGATGACGCAGGTCTATGACGCTCAAAACGTCTTGGTCCCCGTCACCGTGGTCGAAGCCGGCCCATGCCCGGTCGTCCAAATCAAGACAACTCAAGTTGACGGCTACAATGCCGTTCAGCTCGGCTTCTCCAAGCAGAAGTCCAAGAACGCCTCCAAGGCCGAAAAGAACCACGCCGCCAAGGCGGGTCTCGAGGACGCTCCCCGCGTTCTCAGCGAAGTCCGCATGGATGAGGTATCGTCCATCAAGATCGGTGACGTTGTCACCGTCGCTGACTTCTCGGAAGGCCAGCTTGTTGACGTCATCGGCGTCACCAAGGGCAAAGGCTTCCAAGGCGTCGTGAAGCGTTTCCGTGTTGCTGGCGGTCCCGCTACGCACGGTTCCATGTTCCACCGCCGCATCGGTTCGATCGGTATGCGCCAGACCCCTGGCCGCGTCTGGAAGAATCAAGCGATGCCCGGCCACATGGGCCAGCTCCGCGTCACCATGCAGAACCTCCTCGTCGTGAAGATCATTTCCGAGAAGAACCTGCTCCTCGTTAAGGGTGCCATCCCGGGCGCCAACGGTGACGACGTGATCGTTCGCACCGCCATCAAGGGTCAGCCCAAGAAAGCCTAACCCTTAAGGAAACACAGCACATGAAACTTAAAGTTTTCAGTTCCGACGGTAAGACCTCACGCGAACAAGAGTTCGACGGTCTCCCGACCTTCGAAGGTGACAAAGGCCTCCAGGCCGTGAAGGAAGTCATCGTCGCCATTAACGCCAACAACCGTCTCGGCACCCACTCCACGAAAACCCGTGGTGAAGTGTCCGGCGGTGGCAAGAAGCCTTGGCGCCAAAAGGGCACCGGTCGCGCTCGCGCCGGTTCCACCCGCTCCCCGATCTGGGTCGGCGGTGGCGTCGTCTTCGGCCCCAAGCCCCGCGACTACTCCAAGAAGATCAACTCCAAGGTGAAGTCGCTCGCTTTCAGCCGCGCGCTGTTTGATCGCCTCTCCGCTGGTGAGATCGACATCATCGACGCCTTCGAGATCAATCCGGTGAAGACCAAGGTCCTCAACGAGATCATCGAGCGCATCGCCCCCAAGGGAAAGATCCTCATCGTGGACGCCGAGTTCACCGCCGATACCGCCCGTGCCGCCTGCAACTTGGCGCGCGTCGCTCTCCAGGAAGCCTGCACGCTCAACACGCTCGATCTCGCGCAATACAAGAAGATCATCGTCAGCTCCAAAGGTCTCGAGGCGATCATCGCCCGCGTTAACGGAGGTAAGAACTAATGAGCTCCAATCCCCTTAAACTCGTTCGCCTGACTGAGAAGTCCAACAAGCTCTCTTCCGAGCTTGGCCAATACACCTTCGAAGTCGCGATCACCAGCAACAAGCACCAGATCGCTGAAGCCGTTGAAAAGGCTTTCAAGGTCTCCGTCACCCGCGTCAACACCGCCATCATCCGCGGTAAAAACAAAAAGAGCCGTCAAGGCCGCCCGAGCATGACCGCCAACTACAAGAAGGCCGTCGTGACCCTCAAGGCCGGCGACAAGATCGAGCTCGTCTAATCCGGAGAACATACCACATGCCTCTCACACCTATCCGCCGTCCCCTCACGCCTTCCCAGCGCTTCACGCAGCTGAACAAG
>JANODO010000127.1:0-4480 GCA_031412735.1 Rariglobus sp.
CCCGCTCCTGCTCGTTGTCGGCAAGACCGAGACTCCCGTTTCCATCGAGGCCACTGGCCCGGGCTTGACCTGGAAAACCGTGACGCTCGGCGAGATCTCGCTCCCCGCCGGCGAAACCGCCTTCGAGCTGCGCGGCGCGCCCAAGGGCTGGAAAGGCCTCAGCGTCCGCCACGTCTGGCTCACCCCTGTAAACTGATTCTTATCTCCATGCGCCTTCTACAGCTCCTCACACTGCTCGTTATCGGAGCCGCCTCTGTCGCCCCTATCGCCGCAGTTGCGGCCGCGCCCCTCGCGCCTGAACTGACCTGGACCACGCCCGGCAAGGATTCGCAGGACTCCATGCCGCTGGGCAACGGCGACCTCGGCCTCAACGTCTGGACCGAGGCCGACGGCGCGGTGCTTTTCTACATCGGCAAAACCGATGCGTGGAGTGAGTCGCAAAACACCGAACTCGTGAAACTCGGTCGCGTGCGCGTCGTGCTCACGCCCAATCCCTTCGCGGGCGCGACCGACTTCAAGCAAACCCTGCGCGCCGAAACCGCCGAGCTCACCGTCTCCGGCGGCGGCGCCAGCGTGCGGCTCTGGGTGGACGCCAACACCAACCTCATCCGCGGCGAAATCGCGTCCAACCGCCCCGTTGCGCTCGCCGTCTCGCTCGACCCGTGGCGCGTTGAACCGAAGGGCAAAGTCACCGCCGACGTCGTCGTGCCCGACGAAAACCAACGCGTCGTCTGGTATCACCGCAACGCGAGCACCGGCGTGCAGCGGCCCTTGGCCGATCGCACTTTCGGCGGCGCGATCTGGGGCGAGGGTTTGCAGCGCGCCGATCTGCGCACCTTGCGCTCCGCCGCGCCCGCCGCTCGTCACGCCTTCAGCATCGCCGCGCACACCGAGTCCTCCGGTCCGCTCGCCAACTGGACCGCCGCCCTCGACCGCCTCGAGGCCAAGGCGCGCGCCACCGCGCCCGAGACCGCCTGGCGTGAGCACGCCGCCTGGTGGGCGGCCTTCTGGCGGCGCAGCCAAATCGTCATCGATGGCGATGCCGACGCCGTGAACGTGAGCGCCGGTTATGCCTGGCAACGCTTCATCACCGCCTGCTCCGGACGCGGCGCGTATCCGATCAAGTTCAACGGCTCGATCTTCGTCACCGACAACCCTGGCAACACCAAGCGCGAAAAGGGTAACCCGCAGCCGATCCCCGATCCGTTCAACGCCGACCAACGCTCGTGGGGCGGACGTTATTGGTTTCAGAACACCCGTCCGATGTATTGGCCGCACCTCGCCGCCGGCGATTTCGATCTGATGATTCCGCTCTTCCGCATGTATCGCGACCAGCTCGCGGCCAACGCGGCGGACGTGCAAAAACACTACGGCCACGCCGGTGCCTATTTCCAGGAGACCGCGCCGTTTTGGGGCGGCCTGTCCAAGATCACCGCGGAGGAGGTTGGGTTTTATACCAAGCACTATTACCTGCCCGTGCTCGAACTCACCGCGATGGGACTCGATTTCCACGACTACACGGGCGACGCCGCGTTTGCCCGCGATTATCTGGTGCCCATCGCCACCGCCGGGTTGACCTTCTACGACCAGCACTTTCCGCGCGGGGCCGACGGCAAGCTGCGTCTCGAACCGGTCAACTCCATCGAGATGTTTTGGAAAGTCGCCGATCCGCTGCCCGACATCGCGGCGCTGCGCGTGATCCTTCCCCGGGTCCTCGCCTTGCCCGAGTCACTCGTGTCCGCCGACCTCCGCACGCTCGCAACCCGCATGCTGGGCGAACTCCCCGCGATGCCCATCGGCGAGAAAAACGGCCGCCGCGTGTTGTTGCCCTATTCCGGCGAACAGACCGCTCCCGGCAAAAACACCGAGGTGCCCGAGCTCTACGCCGTGTATCCGTTCCGTCTATACGGAGTCGGCAAGCCCGACCTCGAGCTGGCGCGCGACACCTACGCCGCGCGCGGGATCAAGCGCACCAAGTGCTGGCACCAGGACGCCATCTGGGCCGCGTATCTCGGCCTGGCCGACGATGCCAAGCGCGACGTCATCGCGACGCTCACCAACCGTGATCCGCGCCTGCGTTTCCCCGCTTTCTGGGAAAAAGGCCACGACTACGCGCCCGATCAGGACAACGGCGGCAACGGCGAACTCGCGCTGCAGGTCATGCTCATGCAGACGGAAGGCCGCGTGATCCGCCTGCTCCCGGCCTGGCCCGCCGGCTGGAACGCGAAGTTTAAACTGAATGCGCCGCTCAACACCACCGTCGAGGGCCGCATTGAAAACGGCCGGGTGCTCGACCTCAAGGTCACGCCCGAGTCCCGCCGCGCCGATGTCGTTCTTCCTTAAATTCACTCAATCTTAATTTTATGCGCAAGTTCCTCTTTATACTTATAGCGACCCTCAGCTCATTACCTTCCATTGCCAGTGCCGAAGCACGCGAACGCCTTTCCTTCGACTCCGGCTGGCGTTTCCACCTCGGCGACATCCCCATGCCCGAGATCAAGGGCCATGGCCCGTCTTACACCAACGCCAAAGCCGGAAAAGCCTGGGGCGCCGCCGCCCCCGACTTCGACGACAGCGACTGGCGCGTGCTCGACCTGCCCCACGACTGGGTGGTCGAGGGCCCCTTCGACAAAAACGCCAACCTCTCTCAGGGCTACCGCCCGCGCGGCATCGCCTGGTATCGTCGCCATTTCAAAATCGACGAGGCCGACAAAGGTAAACACCTCGAAATCCAATTCGACGGCATCGCCACCCACGCCACCGTGTGGGTCAACGGCCTGATCGTGCACCGCAATTTCTGCGGCTACACGCCGTTTCAGATCGATCTCACCCCCATCGCCACCTACGGCGACCGACTCAACTCCATCGTCGTGCGCGTGGATGCCGTGGCCCAGGAGGGCTGGTGGTATGAGGGCGGCGGCATCTACCGCCACGCCTACCTCGTCAAACGCGAGCCCGTCCACATCGAGACCTACGGCGTCTACGCCAACCCCGTGCGCGACACCGCCGGCGCTTGGTCCATCCCCGTCGAGGTCACGCTCAACAACATCGAGACCGTCCCCGTCGCGACCGAGGTCACCGCCGAGTTGCTCGACCCCGAAGGCAAGCCCGTCATCTCCGGCCAGGCGCGCGTCGCCGTGCCCGTCCTCGGCCCCGTCACCGCCGCCATCCCGCTCGCTTTCCCCGGCGCACCCCGCCTTTGGTCGGTCGATACCCCCACGCTCTACACCGTCCGCGTCACCGCCCGCCGCGACGGCCGGGTCATCGACCAAGTCACCACTCGCGCCGGCTTCCGCACGCTCCGCTTCGACGCCGAACTCGGCTTCTTCCTCAACGACCAGCCCCTCAAACTCCAGGGCACCTGCAACCACCAGGACCACGCCGGCGTCGGCGTCGCCGTGCCCGCCGCCCTGTGGGATTTCCGCGTGCGCCGCCTGAAGGAACTGGGCAGCAACGCCTATCGCTCCGCCCATAATCCGCCCGCCCCTGAATTCCTCGAAGCGTGCGACCGCCTGGGCATGCTCGTGATGAACGAAAATCGGAATTTCAACCACACGCCCGAATACATTAACCAGCTCCGCCTGCTCCTGAAGCGCGACCGCAACCACCCCAGCGTCTTCCTCTGGTCCGTCTTCAATGAGGAGCCCATGCAAGGCACCGCCCAGGGCCGCGAGATGGTCCGCCGCATGGTCGCCGAGGTCCGCCGCTGGGACACCTCCCGCCCTGTCACCGCCGCGATGAACGGCGGTATGAACGGTGTAGAAGCCGTTTTCCAGGCCGTCGATTTAGTGGGGTTCAACTACCAGGACGCCAGCTACGATTCCTTCCACAAAAAGCACCCGAAGCTCCCGATCACCAGCGCCGAGGACACCTCCTCCTTCATGACCCGTGGCGAGTTCGAGACCGACAAGGCACGCAACGTCATCGCCTCCTACGACGACGAATGGGCCAACTGGGGCCGCAGCCACCGCAAGGGCTGGCAACTCATCGCCGAGCGCCCCTTCCTCGCCGGCGGTTTCGTCTGGACCGGCTTCGACTACCGCGGCGAACCGCAACGGCTCTCCTGGCCTTCCGTCTCCTCGGTCTTTGGCATCATGGATACCGCCGGCTTCCCCAAGACCGCCTACTACATCCACCAATCCAACTGGATCAAAGACCGTCCCGTGCTCGCCTTGGCCCCGCACTGGAACTGGGCCGGAAAAGAGGGCCAGCCCATCCGTGTCATCGCCATGACCAACGCCGAAAAGGTCGCTCTTTTCCTCAACGGTAAACCGCTCGGCGAAAAGCCCCGCCCCGCCTTCGACTATATCCAGTGGGAAGTGCCCTACGCGCCCGGCCGGCTCGAAGCCGTCGCCTACCGCGATGGTCGCGAAATCGCCCGCACCGCCGTCGAAACCACCGGCGAGCCCGCCGCCGTCGTGCTCACCCCCGACCGTCCTTGGCTCGCCGGCGATGGCCGCGACGCCCTGCCCGTCACCGT
>JANODO010000128.1:0-89387 GCA_031412735.1 Rariglobus sp.
GGTATAATAAAAACCAGAGAAACTTCGGGGGCGTGTGCGGGTTATATGCCTGGGGACTTTGGCGCCTGTTTGCTGCCGTTGCGGAGGTGGTATGCGCGGTTCCTCGCTATATTCCGATCCTCGCGAGATAGCTCGCTTCCCACGTCAGCATCGCCTGCAAGCAGGCTCCTACGTCCCGAGTCATATACCCAGCACTCGCCCACGACGTTTCTCTGGTTTTTATTATCCCATCCGCTGTGTCCGCCTCCAAACTCATCCTCGCCACCCGCAAAAGCCCGCTTGCCCTCGCGCAATCGGAGCAGGTTGCCGCGCACCTCCGCGCCACGCTCGGCGTCGAGGTGGAGTTGCTTCACATCGTCACCACGGGAGACCAACGCACCGAGTGGTCGCTCGAAAAACAGGGTGGCAAAGGGCTCTTCACCAAAGAACTCGAAGAGTCGCTCCTGCGTGGTGAGGCCGACCTCGCGGTTCACAGCTGCAAAGACCTTCCCGGCGAACTTCCCGCCGGCCTGGCGGTCGCCGGCTACCTACCACGCGAGGACCCGCGCGACATGCTGGTCCTCCGCGAAGGCGTCGAGTCGCCTGCGCTCATCGCGACAAGCAGCCCTCGCCGGCGCCTCCAGCTCGCGATGTTGTTTCCGGACGCGCAGTTCACGGAAATTCGCGGCAACGTGGACACCCGCCTGCGGAAGATCGCCCAAGACCACGTCGCCGACGCCACCGTGCTTGCCGTCGCCGGTCTGCGCCGTCTCGGTATCGGCGGCTGGAAAGGCGCGGATTTCCACGCGCTAGACTTTTCGCACATGGTCCCGGCTGTCGGCCAAGCTGCCATCGCGATCCAAACTCGCACCGGCGACGGGCCCCGTTTCACCGCCGTGCTGGATAAACGCACCGCGCGTTTCGTGACGTTGGAGCGCGCGTTCCAAGCCGCTCTCAATGGTGGCTGCCAGACGGCCTTCGCCGCACACGCCACAGCCGACACGCTGTGGTTCTACCACCACGAAATCGGCCTGCGCAGCCTGCCCATCAGCGACGCCGAGATCGATGCGCCAGTCGAGACGGCTCGCACGATTTTGAAATATTTCGGGTTTCAGATTTAGTTACACAGAGGGCACAAAAGAAGGCACAGAGAGCACAGAGCTCTAAACACGCCCTTCTCCGTGAACTTTGTGAATCCTCTCGTGCCCTCTGTGTAACTCCTCTCCTCATGTCTCCTTCCACTGGTATCGTTCATCTTGTTGGCGCGGGTCCTGGTGACCTTGGCCTAGTCACCTTCCGTGCGAAGGAACTCATTTCGCAGGCCGACGTCCTCGTTTACGATTACCTCGTCCACCCCGAGCTCGTGAAATGGTGCCGGCCCGAGTGCGAAATTTTCTACGTCGGCAAAAAAGCCGGCTTCCACTCCGTCCCGCAGGAAGAGATTGAAACGTTGCTGGTCACCCATGCGAAGGCCGGCAAGAAGGTCGTGCGGCTCAAGGGCGGCGATCCCTACATCTTCGGCCGTGGTGGCGAAGAGGCCCGCACTCTCGCCAAAGACGGCATCCCATTTGAAGTCGTGCCCGGCGTCACCGCCGCCATCGCCGCAGGTGCTTACGCGGGTATTCCGCTCACCTACCGCAATCTGAGCACGTCCCTCGTCCTGCTCACCGGACACGAAGACCCGACCAAGACGGAAACCCAGGTCGATTGGCGCAGCTACGGTGCTCTGAAAAACGCCACGCTCGCCATCTACATGGGCATGGGCCGCCTCGAGTTTATCCTCGCCGAACTCCAGGCCGGCGGACTCTCCGCCGACACGCCCGCCGCCGTCGTGCAATGGGCTTCGCTCGGCCGCCAGCGCTGCGTGACTGGAACCGTGTCGACGCTCGCCGCCCTCGTGGCGCAAGCCGGGTTGGCCGCGCCCGCGATCATCTTTGTCGGCGAAGTCGTGCGCGACCATGAATCAATCGACTGGTTCGAGCACCTGCCGCTCTTTGGAAAACGCGTCGCCGTCACCCGCACGCGCGACCAGAACAGCGAGCTGCGCGAAAAACTCGAAACCCTCGGCGCCGAGGTGTTGGAGTTGCCACTCATCCAAATCAGCAAGGACACTGACCGCCTCGGCTTCGTGGAGATTCTCGCCGAGCTAGGCAGCTACGACTGGATCGTCTTCACGAGCGCCAACGGCGTCCGTTTTTTCTTGGAGGATTTCCTCAAAGGGTTTAAAGACATTCGCTCGCTCGGCATGCTGCGCTTTGCCTGCGTGGGTCGGGCGACGGCCCGCGAGATCGAACGTTACCACCTTAAAGTCGAGTGCATGCCCGACACCGCCACCGGTGAGTCGCTCGCGGATACGCTCATCGCGACCGGCAGCCTGGACAGCGCCAAGGTTATCGTCGTCACCGGCAACCTCAACCGTGACACGCTGGTGCGTAAGCTCGAAGCGGGTGGTGCGATTGTGGACAGCCTGCTTCTCTACAAGACGGAAAAAACGGATCTCACCCACGATCCCGTTGCGGATGATTTCCGCGAGAAGGGCGCCGATGCCATTCTCTTCGCGAGTTCGTCCGCCGTGCAGTCCTTCGCCGAACAATCGGCGATGCTACAGTTTTCCGAAAATGCTCAGCGCCCGCTCGCCGGCAGCATCGGACCGCAGACCAGCGAAACGATGAAGAAGGTCGGCATGGTTATCGCGTTTGAAGCCAAGAAGCCGAGCCTCGATTCACTGATCGAGGCGCTCCTTAAAAACCTTAAATCCCGCTAAATCCTCATGTCCTCTTCATCTGAATATCTCCTTACCCGTGATGTCGCTGCCACGGTTATTCCGGCAGGCGACGCGGTCACTTTGGCGGCAGGCACGTCAGCGCATGTCATGCAGACGCTCGGCGGCAGTGTGACCGTGCGCACGGATGCCGGCCTGTTTCGCATCACCCGTGAAAATGCGGATGCGTTGAAGGGCTTCGACACGTCGAAGCTGAGCGCTACCGAGCCGGTGCTGGCGACGGGGGAGTTTGGGGAGGCCACGATCTGGGCGGCGTTGAAAACGTGCTTTGATCCGGAAATCCCGGTCAACATCGTCGATCTCGGGCTGGTCTACGATTTGAGCGTCGAGAAAACTGCGGCCGGTGGGCATGAGGTCGAAGTAAAGATGACGTTGACTGCGCCCGGTTGCGGCATGGGCCCGGTCATCGCTGAAGATGCGCGTCAGAAGATCGCGGCACTGCCGGCGGTCGAGTCGGCCAAGGTTCACATCGTATGGGACCCGATGTGGACGCCGCAGATGATTTCCGAGGCGGGACGCAAGGCGTTGGGTTTGGAGTGAGGTAGGGACGCATCTCCGAGGCGTCCGGGTTTGGGGTGAGGTAGGGACGCATCTTCCAGGCTTCCGGGTTTGGAGGCCTGCATGAATCTAACCGGACGGCTCGGAGAGACGTCCGAGCGAGCAAGCTCGCTCCTACATTTAAGCGGCCAAACCGGCGGCGAGCGCGAGTGCACTCTTTGCGCGATTGAGAATGTAAAGGTGGTAACCGGGTGCGCCGTGAGCGAGCAGGTCGCGGATTTGAGTGAGCGCCCAGTCGATGCCGATGATTTCCACGACATCGGGGTTTACCTCGGCGACCTCCAGCCGGCGCGCCAGCGTGGCGGGCAGGATCGAGCCGGAGAGCGTGGCGATGCGCTGGATTTGTTTCACCGAGAGCACCGGCATGAGGCCTGGCACGATGGGCACGGTGATGCCGGCGGCGCGGCATTTATCAACGAAGCGGTGGTAGATCGCGTTATCGAAAAACAGCTGGGTCGTGATGAAATCGGCGCCAGCGTCGACCTTCCGCTTGAGGTTATCCAAGTCGATATCGAGCGAGATCGCTTCGGGGTGTTTCTCGGGATAACCACCCACGCCCAAGCAAAAATCCGGGTAACGGGCCTTGAGGAGCGAAACCAGTTCGCTCGCGTAACGCAGCCCGTCCGGAGCAACCGTGAACTCGGTCGCGCCTTTGGGCGGGTCACCGCGCAACGTCATGATGTTGCGGAAGCCGCTCTCGTAAATCTGATCGGCCAGCGCCGTAAGATCCGTCCGGCTATGGCCAACACAGGTGAGGTGGGGCATCACGGTGAACGCAAATTCGCTCTTGAGCAGCCGGCTGACTTGCGCCGTGCGCTCGCGCGTCGTGCCGCCCGCTCCATACGTGACGGACACGAAATCCCACGGGATGCTCTTCAACGCGGTGGCCGTCTGGCGAAGTGCTTCCACCCCGGCATCGTCCTTGGGCGGAAAGAATTCGAGAGAGCGCAGCGGGCGATTTTCAGAGAACAGCGCAGAGATGCAGCGGTCGGGATTCATAACGTATCAACGTATGCGAATTGAATGATATGTTGTAAAGCAGAGAAGTGCCCCGGCCGTGTTGTCCGGGGCGTTCCGCCGGCGGGTGGGGAATTCTCTGGCGCTGCTTTGCGGAGGAATCACGCGGAGGCGAGTTCGCGGTCTTTTTCGGTTTTGAGGCGCAACAGTCCGCATGCGGCGTCGATGTCGTGGCCTTTTTCGCGGCGGAGTGTCACGGAAACCCGGGCATCGCGAAGAATATCGGCAAAACGCTCCTGTCGCGTGTTCGAGGGGCGCTTCCACGGAAGGCCTTCGACCGTGTTGTAAGGAATTAAGTTTACGTGCGCGTGCAGGTCGATAGCGATGTCGCGCAGTTTTTCGGCCTGGTCGAGCATGTCGTTGACCTCCTCGATGAGGATAAACTCAAGGGTGACCATGCGGCCGTGCTTTTCGTTGAAGGCTTTGATCGCGGGCAGGAGTTTTTCCAGCGGGTAGGCCTTGTTCACGGGCATGATTTTTTCGCGCACCTCGTTGGTCGCGCCGTGGAGCGAGATGGCGAGGCGAATGCCGAGAGGCTCTTCGGCAAGTTTTAGAATCTTGGGGACGAGCCCGCTGGTTGAAAGCGTGATGCGCCGGGCGCCGACCCCGAGGCCCCACTCGGCGTTGACGATCGTGAGCGCGCGGATGATCGCGTCGTAGTTGGCGAGCGGTTCGCCCATGCCCATGACCACGATGTTGTCGAATGAGGCGAGCTCCATACGGGCGCGGGGGGTGCGGGCGTCCTCGCGGTAGCACACGTGCAGGAGCTGGGCGACGATTTCGCCGGCGTTCAGGTCGCGCTTGAGCCCGGCCAGGCCGGATGCGCAAAACACACAGGCCATGGCGCAGCCGACCTGGGTGGAAATGCAGATGGTCTTGCGCGAAGCGTCGAGCCCGACGCCTTCCTGCGGCACGCGAATGATGACCGTTTCGATCAGGGATTTGTCTCCCATTTCGAGGAGCAGTTTATCGGTCACGTCCAGCGACTGTTTGCCGGAGACGAGGGTCGCGGGCATGAGTTCAAACGTCTCGTCCAGCCACGTGCGCAGCGGCTTTGAGAGGTTGGTCATGTCGTCCCACGTGCGGGCGCGTTTTTTGTAAACCCACTCGAGGATTTGTTTCGCGCGGAAAGCCGGCTCGCCCTTTTCGCGCAGGCGCGCGGTGAGGGAATCGAGGGTTTCACCGGTGAGCGGCGGCTTGGCGGGCGTAAACTTCATGAGGAACGTGGTAAAATGTGCGGACCGAAAGTAGAGCGCAACTGCGCAGAACCGAGTCAGGCGTTGCGGTCGGACTCTTGGAGCTCAACTCTGCACACTCAACGGCCCACATGAACCTTCTTCAGCGCCATATTTTCAAGAGCGTGTTTTTCACCTGCGCGGTGGCGGCAGGTGTTTTCTCCTTTGTGCTGATCGTGGGCAACGCCTTCAAAGACCTGCTGGGTTACGTGCTCGCGGGTCAATTGACGCCCGAGGCGTTTGTGAAGTTGACCGTGTTGTTGGTGCCGTATGTGGGCGTGCATGCGCTGCCGATCGGCATGTTGACGGGGGTGTTGCTGGTGCTGGGGCGCATGTCGGCGCAACAGGAGATCACGGCCATGCGAGCGGCGGGACTTGGGCTCGGTTTTGTGGCAAAGCCGATTCTGCTGATCGCCGCAGTCGGCGTGGTGGTGTCGTTGGGTCTGAATTTTTATTACATGCCCCAGGCTCGCACACTTTACCGCCGCACGGTGAGTGACGCGGTGCGGCAGAATCCGCTCAGCATGATCGTGGAGAAAACGTTCATCCGCGATTTCCCCGGCGTGGTTATCTATGCGGGCGAAAAGAAAGGCGGGGAGTTGAACGACGTGTGGTTGTGGCGACTGGACAACGAAAAGCGCGTCACGGAATTTTTGCGCGCGAAGACGGGCCGGATCGATTACGACGACGAGACCAACGTGATGAAAGTGGCGTTGATCGACACGTTTTCGGACCAACGGAATCCCCAGAACCCGGAAAACTTCACCAACACCGATCGGCAGGTCTCGATGGGAGAAGTGGCCTTTGATGTTCCGATGGGAAACATCTTCGGCTCACAAGCGATCTCGCGGAAGCCCAGTATGCTGACACTCAATGAGCTGTTGGCGCGGAAGGACCAACTCGAACGCGAAAACGCCCCGCTCATCGACCGCATGAAAATGTCGGTGGCGCTCAATGGAAAGGCGGCCGGATCCTTTACGATTCTGGCCTTCACGTTGCTGGCGATCCCGCTGGGAATTAAAGTATCGCGAAAAGAAACCTCGGCGAACCTGGGCGTGGCGCTCCTGTTGGCGCTGTCGTATTATTTCCTCAACGTGATGGTGAGTTGGTTGGATCGATCGCCCGCGCTCCGTCCTGACTTGTGTCTCTGGGTGCCGCCGGTCCTTTTTATCGGACTCGGCGTGTGGCTCGTCCGCCGCGTGCAGCGAATCTGAGTGGACGCTTGTTAGTTCAGGCTTCGAGCACCGGCACATCGTAGTGCAGGATGAGGCGGTCGCGGGTGGCGAGGACGAGGCCCTCCGCCAGCGCTTGGGCGATTAGCATACGGTCGAACGGATCGCCGTGCATGTCGGGCAACGTAAGCGAGCGGGCCGCGTGTGCCATCGTGATGGGCAACGGCTCGAAACTATCCGCCTGCAACGCGGCGACCACGTCGCCATCGATGCGCAGTTTGCCTTTGCCCACTTTGAGGCCGATTTCCCAGACGGATGCTGCGCTGAAGAAAACGAGGTTCGCCGGATCGGCAATCGCCGCACGGGCGGCCGGCGTGAGGCGTTGCGGATCATCCAGCCACCAGAGCAGGACGTGGGAATCGGCGAGGATCTTCATGACGGATCCTCGGCTGCCATCGGGGAACGCTCATCGTCGGGCAGGACCGGATAAATCGAGGGCGAGGTCATCTTTTTCGCGAGACCATCATCGGGTGTCCACGCGTCGGCGGCTTCGGTGATTTTGCCCTTTAACTGGCCGCCCTTCCTCGCGACTTGAACCGGCACGTAAGGCACAATGCGCACCATGGGTTTACCTGCCTTGGCTAGCACAATATCCTCACCGGCAGCGGCTTCCTCCACAATTCGGGATAAGTGAGTCTTAGCGGCCTGAATGTTGATCACCTTCATGCTACAGCAGACCAGACTCAGGCTGGTCTGCTGTCAAGGCGGTTCACACCCGGCTTGCCTTAAGCCTTGGCCAGTGAGCGGTTCAGGGCGCTGACGACGGCTTTGATCGAGGCGAGCTCGATATTGGTATCGATGCCGGCCCCGAAGAACGTAGCGCTGCGCTCGGTCTTTATCTGGATGTAACTCACCGCGCGCGCCTCGGCGCCGCTGCCGAGCGAGTGCTCGGAGTAGCTCAACAGCTCGAACTTGGGCAGGCTGGCGGCGCGCAACGCCTGCACAAAAGCGTCGATCGGGCCGTTGCCGGATCCCGTGACGATTTTCTCCACGCCATAGGCCAGCAGATCGGCCTGGCAGGTGACCGCGCTGGTGCGTTCGATCGTGCGGAAATCCCGGAGCGTGACCGGCCTGGCACGGTCGATGTATTCACGAATAAATACGTCATGAATGTCTTGGGGCGTGAGCTCGGCGCCCTTGGAGTCGGCGAGGTCGTTGACCACCTTGCCGATTTCCTTGTGCATGAGTTTGGGCAGTTGGTAGCCGAACTCGTTTTCCAGGACGTAAGCCACGCCGCCTTTGCCCGACTGCGAGTTGATGCGGATGATCGCCTTGTAGCTGCGGCCGATGTCGGCCGGGTCGATGGGAATGTAGATCACATCCCAGGGGCGGTCCGGCTTCTGGTGGGGCCAGGATTTCTTGATGGCGTCCTGGTGGGAGCCGCTGAACGCGGTGAACACCAATTCGCCGGCGTAGGGATGGCGCGGGTGGATCTCCATGCGCGTGCAGCGCTCGTAGACTTCGCGGATCGCGTTGATGTCGCTGAAGTCCAGCCGGGGGTCGATGCCGTGCGTGTAGAGATTTAGCGCCACGACGACCAAGTCCAGGTTGCCTGTGCGCTCGCCGTTGCCGAATAGCGTGCCCTCGACGCGATCCGCGCCCGCGAGCAACGCCAGTTCGGTGGCGGCGACGCCGGTGCCTCGGTCGTTGTGCGTGTGCAACGACACGATGGTCTTGTCGCGGCGGGTGAGGTGGCGGCACATCCACTCGATCTGGTCGGCGTGGATGTTGGGGGTGGCATACTCGACCGTGGCGGGCAGGTTGAGGATGATTTTGTTGTCGGCGGTCGGCTGCCAGGCGTCGGTGACGGCCTCGCAAATCTCCAAGGCGAAGTCCAGCTCCGTGCTGGTGAAGCTCTCGGGCGAATACTCCAACCGCAGGCGCGTGCCCGCGTCGATGAGCGCCTGGCCATGTTGCTTGAGCAGCGACACGCCCTTAACGGCGATGGCCACGATATCGGCGCGCGAGGCGTTGAACACGTATTCGCGCTGCTTGGGCGAGGTGGAGTTATAAAGGTGGAAAATGACGTTCTTCGCGCCTTTCAGCGCCTCCAGCGAACGTGTGATCAGCTCCTCGCGGCATTGGCAGAGGATCTGGATGGAGACGTCGTCGGGTATGTGTTTCTCCTCGATGAGGCGGCGGCAGAAATCGAATTCAATCTGCGAGGCGGAAGGGAAACCGACTTCGATTTCCTTAAAGCCGACTTTCACCAACAGGTCGAAAAATTCGAGTTTCTCCTCGACGCTCATCGGTTGGGCGAGGGCTTGGTTGCCATCGCGTAGATCGACGCTGCACCACACGGGTGCGCGTTCGAGGACGCGCGAGGGCCATTGGCGGTTGGTCAAGTTGACCGCAGGAAAGGGACGATATTTCGTAACAGGAGCAGATTGCATGGGCGAGGACCTAGTCGTGATAGCGTTGAATGAGCGGGATTCGCAACGCCGCGTTTAGTGTTGCCGCCTCAAGGGACGGAAAGTCAAGAGTCGCGGCGGCGCGGCACGCGACTGCCCAGCACGCATCTTCCCGCGGAAGTTGACCATCAAGCGGCTTGTCGCGGCCAAGGGGAGCAATTAGCGTCGGTTTTCAGATCCGCCGTTTCCGTGTAACCCCGTTCAATTCCCGGCGTCTCGGTTTTCGTGTATGATGCAGTCCCCAGTAATCCATGCTTGAGGAGACCTTTGATCTTGCAGGTTGCCTGGCGCGCGTGCGCGACCGCGATCAACTCGCCGCGCGCGAACTCGTGGAGCACTTGCATCCCATGGTCATCCGCATCGTGCGCGCCCGCCTCCCGCGCCGCGTTGCCGAGGAGGACCTCAGCCAGGAGATTTTTCTAAAGATGTTCACCCGCATCGCACAGTATCAGGGCAACGTGCCGTTCACCCACTGGGTGTCGCGCATCGCGGTGACGACCTGCATCGACCACCTTCGCGCCCAAAAACGCCGTCCGGAATTTCGCTGGGCCGATCTTTCTGAAAACGAAGCCGACGTGCTCGACGCGGTGCTCACCAGCGAAAATGACGTCACCGCCGGGGACGCGCTCGCCGCTCATGAACTCGTTCATAAGTTGCTCGACCAGCTCAAACCCGACGACCGTCTCGTGCTGCAACTATTCGACTTGGAGCAAAAGACGCTCGCCGAAGTCAACGCGCTCACCGGATGGAATATCACTCTCATCAAAGTCCGCGCCTTCCGGGCGCGGCGGAAACTCCAAAAGCTCTTCGAAGAACTAAAGAAAAAGGAACGCGCATGAACACCTCCCCTTCACCCTGGACCCGCCTCGTGGCGGCGGCCCGCCTGGCACCTGACGACCATCGGAGCGAGGCTGCGCCCTTTGGCTTTGCGACCCGCGTAGCCGCGTTGGGCTTGGCTGGAATCGAGCCCACGTTTTCGGCACTCTTCGCGCGCTTTTCACTGCGCTCCTTGGGCGTGTGCGGCCTGCTGATGGTGCTGGGCGTAACGCTCAACCTGGGCTCGGTGCTCAACGCTTTCGAAGCCGACGCGAGCCTCACTCTCAACGACCCGGTGGCCGAGTGGCTTGGCGCCTCCTAAACGTGGCCTCCACCCTTAAAATCATCCTCGCGGTCGGCGGCATCTTCGTCGCCGGCGCGGTCACCGGTGGTGTCGTGAGCCTGCGCGTGGCCGATCATCTCACCCGCCAAAAGCGCATCATTGAACGCATCGGCCCCACGGAGATTGGTTCCCGCCTTGCTGAACAACTCCAGCTCACGCCTACGCAGAAGGATAAGATTCGTCCGATCATTAGTCGGACTTCGGAGGAGCTCCGTAAACTCCGCCGCGAATCCTTCACGCAAACTGCGGCGCTGATCACTCAGATGGATGCCGAGCTTTCTAGGGAGCTCACTCCTGAGCAACGCGTGATGCTTGCGAATGTTCGCGCCAAAGAAGAAGAGCGCCGCAAGCAGTGGATGGCCGAACGCACCAAGCGCAACGAGGGTCGCTCACCCGAAGGTCCCGGCGGCGAAGGTCAGCGGCCTCCGAGACCCCCGCGTGAGCCGTAACCTGTTGGCACAGGGAGGGACGACCTCCGTGTCGCCCGCTTCGGCGCGCTTTTCGTTCTGAGCTTTATCAAGCCGGTCCACACGGAGGTGGACCCTCCCTTGACCGGGAAATCTTCGAAAAGATTCTCGTTGAACCGCGCGAGGTCCGGGGCACTGTTCGCGTCGGCCAGGCGCCATGCATGGGCAGACGCGTGAACCCCGCCAGGACCGGAAGGTAGCAACGGTAACGACGATCTCCTAGTGCCGTGGAGTGCCTGGCCACTTTTTTTTCGCACCATGATGGTTTTAAGCGGACTCGGTTTTAACCTCATCGGTCGCGCCGGTGTGCTGTTGTTTGCCGCGTGCCTCTTTTCCGTCGGTTTGCGCGCGGGGCCCGGTCCGTTGCCGTATGCGCGCATTGGCGTGGCCAACGGGTGTTTTGTGGAGTCCGTAGCGTTCGGCGATGAGTTGCGCACGCGCTTCGGAGACGCGGTCTGGTATCGTCTCTTGCAATGGGGCGCCAAGGAGGACGACGAAGTGGTGGCCGGTCACGCGGTGACCGTCTTCGAGCACCACGGAAAACTGTGGTCCTACGATATCAATTACGGATTCACCCTCCTCGCGGTCGGCCCGGCGGAGCGGGAAAATGTTTCCGCCGTGGCGGCGCAGGCCACGGCTCCGTATCTGAGTAAAATCACACCGCGTTATCCTCTTTACCGTGAGGATTTCCCGAGCGCGCCCGACCCGACGCCGCCCGAGGCTTTGGCCGAAGTGGAGGAGCGCGACGTGCGTGACGCCGCGCGGGTGGCGGCCCGTCTCGCGCTCCATCGGAACGTCGCCTTCATGGACTTTTTGTATCCGAAAAATGGAGTCATGACGCGCGGCGCCGCCGTGGCTTTTGTCTTCAACGGCCGGCTCTGTGTATATTCGCCCCCGGCTGGAACGGTTCCGTTTCGGGTGAAGGCGATCAACGTCGAGAACATCCGCCAGTTGCAGGAAGTGCTCCGGCGGATCTATCCGGGGCTGACGAATCTCAGGGTGCGTTGATCCCACGCGGCGCTGGGCCAGGTCCGAAATGTAGGAGCCTGCTTGCAGGCGATGAGAGCGCAAAGCCTACCTTAACCTTCACCAATCGCCTGCAAGCAGGCTCCTACATTTCGGATGGATGCGTTTCGTGTGGTGCTCGCTTAGTAAAACCGCACACACACCGGCATGCCGAGGGTGACCGTCTGTCCTGTCGGGGTTAGCCGGCCGCTCGCCGGGTCGACGGAGAAAATGACCAACGAGTCTCCATCCTGATTCGCGGCGATCAACCAGTGGCCCGAGGGATCAATTGCAAAGTTCCTTGGCGTTCGCCCTTGCGTGGGAACGTGCTCGATCAGCGTGAGTGTGCCCGTCGCCCCATCGATCTTGAAGACCGCGATGCTGTCGTGCCCGCGATTGGACCCGTAAACGAAACGCCCGCTCGGGTGCACAACCACCTCGGCCGTCGTGTTGTTGCCGGTAAACGTGGCAGGCAACGTCGGGACGGTCTGCAGCGGCTTCAACGCGCCACTCGCTTTATCCACCGAAAACGTCGTGAGGGTGTTGGCCAGTTCGTTGATGACGTAGGCGCGATTGCCCTCGGCGGACAGGGCGAGGTGGCGCGGACCGCTGCCGGGCTCCAGCGCAATCGAGGCCAACGCGGCGGACTTGAAGATGCCCGCCTGTGCATCGACGTGGTAACTGTAGACCCGGTCCGTCCCGAGGTTGGCTGCAAAGGCGAAGCGCCCGTCAGGCGATGGGTTGATCGAATGGGCAAACGGCCCTTTCTGGCGCGACGGGTGAATGCTTTTACCCTCGTGTTGATCGACCGATGACGGCGCGGCCAGCCCGCCGTCGGCTTGCACCGGCAGCAGAGCCACCGTTCCCTCGCTGTAGTTCGCGACTAGCACACCCTTGCCGTCCGGTGTTACGGACACATGGCACGGGCCGCGTCCGCCGGAAGCCACGGCATTGATGAGCGTGAGGCCCCCTGTGACCGCATCGATGGTGTAGGCGTTCACCGAGCCGCTCGGCTTGCCGTTAAACTGGAAGCCCGAGCTCTCCGACACGGCGTAGAGCTGGCGTCGGTCGGGCGACAACGCCAGGAACGAGGGGTTGACCGCCTCGGCGACCAAGGTGAGTTCGCCGAGCCTGCCCGTAGCGGTATCGAGCCGCCCCGCGAAGATCCCCTTGCTGGTCGTCTTCGTGTAGGTGCCGATGTAAACAACTAATTCGCGTGCTGAAGCAAGGGCTGGGGTCATGGCAAGGTGGGCGAGTAGGACAATTGAACGCAGCTGCATGGGGTCGGGGTGGGAGTGCTCACGTTTGCCGACAGCAGGGTTGCATGCAAGCCGCGCGCCTTACACGGTTGGGCACTTATGGCTTTGTTCAGTCTCCTTGATGTAAATCTCTGCTTTGGTGGTCCGGCCGTCCTGGATAAGGTCAACTTTCAGGTCGATCCGGGCGAACGCCTCTGCTTGGTCGGCCGCAACGGCGCGGGCAAATCCACGCTCATGAAAACCATCGCCGGCGAGATCAAGCCCGACACCGGTGCCGTCTTCCGCCAGCCCGGCGCACTCTTCACTCGCCTCACCCAGGAAGTGCCGACCGACATCGTCGGCTCCGTGACCGACATCGTGACCTCCGGGCTGCGCCCGCAAGGCGAACACGAGGAAGACTGGGAGCGCGACGTGCGGGTCGATAACCTCATCGAAAAACTCCAGCTCGCGCCCTCCGCCCAATTCACCGCGCTCTCCGGCGGCTTAAAACGCCGCGTGCTCCTCGCCCGCGCGCTCGCCGGCCAGCCCGACCTACTCCTCCTCGATGAGCCGACCAACCACCTTGATATCGAGAGCATCCTCTGGCTCGAAGAGTTTCTCCTCACCGAAAAACCCAGCCTGTTCTTCGTCACGCACGATCGCGCGTTCCTCAAGAAACTCGCCACCCGCATCGTCGAACTCGACCGCGGCGTCCTGACCAACTGGGACTGCGATTACGACAGCTACCTCCAGCGCCGCGCCGACCGCCTCGAAGCCGAAGAACGCCAGCAAGCCGCCTTCGATAAACGCCTCGCCCAAGAAGAAGAGTGGATCCGCCGCGGCGTGCGCGCCCAGCGCTCCCGCGCCCAAGGCCGCGTCCACCAGCTCATGGCCATGCGCGCCGAACGCGCCGCCCGCCGCTCCAAAGTCGGCAACGCCAACCTCAAGCTCGTCGATGCCGAGCGCTCCGGTGCCAAGGTGGTCGAGGTGGAGAACATGAGCTTCTCGTATCCCGACGGACGCGTGCTCGTTAAAAATTTCAACACGACGATCATGCGTGGCGACAAGATCGGCCTCATCGGCCCGAACGGCGCCGGCAAGACCACCCTCATCAAACTCCTCCTCGGCCAGATCCAGCCTACCAGCGGCACGATCACTCACGGCACGCGCATGGAGGTCACCTACTTTGACCAGATGCGCTCGCTCATCGACGACAACAAGACCGTCGCCGACAACCTCAACCTCGGCAGCGACAGCCTCACGATCGATGGCCGCTCGCGCCACGTCATCAGCTACCTGCAGGACTTCCTGTTTACGGCCGACCGTGCGCGCACGCCGGCCCGCGTGCTCTCCGGCGGTGAACGCAATCGACTTCTCCTCGCCCGCCTCTTCACCAAGCCCGCCAACGTGCTCGTGATGGACGAGCCGACCAACGACCTCGACGCCGAGACGCTCGACCTGTTGGAGAATCTTCTCGTCGAATACCAAGGCACGCTCCTCGTGGTGAGCCACGACCGTTCCTTCCTCGACGAGGTGGTCACCAGCACGCTCGTGTTTGAAGGCAATGGCCAGATCGGCGACTTCGACGGCGGCTACACCGACTGGAAAGACGAGATGGCCAAGCGTGCGCTTGCCGCCGCCAAAGGATCGACTGGAGCCGTGACCTCCCGGTCACGGTCCGAAGGCGACCGGGAGGTCGCCGCTCCAGGAAATTCCGCCCGCAAGCTCAACAACAAGGAGCAGCGTGAACTGGCCGAGCTGCCCGCCCGTATCGAAAAACTGGAGACTGAGCAGGCCGCGCTGACCGCCAAGCTCGGCGATGTATCGATCTACCGCAAAGATCCGGCGGCGGCCGCAGCCGCCAAGGCGCGCCTCGACGAGATCGAAGCCGAGCACGCCGTCGCCTTCTCCCGCTGGGAAGAGCTGGAAGCGGCTGGAATGTAGCGAATGCGGCGGATCGATATGGAGTGCGGCGAGCTCTCGCCGCTTTCGACGGGCCGACCTGTCGGCCCGCCTCCGAAACATGCGGCGAACCAGGGTTCGCCGTCCAAAGCGGCGAGAGCTCGCCGCACTCCAAACTCAGCCGCCGCACTCAAAACTCCCAACTCCCGACTCCCGACTCAGAAGTCGTCAACGACGTTGACGGTGTCGGTGTTCAGCGCCCGCACGGTTTGAACGAACGCTGCCGGCGCGTTCTGTTCAAACCATGATGCCGAGCACCAGCGATACAGGCGGGCATCGCGCACGACTCCGTGTCGGGCCGGATTGCGATGCACATACGCGAGCCGCGCCAAATAACTGGGTTGGTGCGTGAGGTGCGTGTCCCAATATTGAAACCACACTTTTAGCCCGGATACCTCATCCACCCGGTTAAGTTCACGCGCCGAACAGGCGTGCAGCTTGCGAATCCACTCCGCCAGTGTGGCGGGATCGGCCGGCGAGCGAGCGACGACATGGTAATGATTGGCCATCACCGCCCACGCTTCGAGTCTCCACCCGAACTCCGCAGCCGTGTCCAATAAGCACTGCTGCAGCTGATCGAGTTTGGCTGGGGTATCGAACAGCAGGGCCTTTTGGTGAGTGCCGGCCGTGACCATGTAGATACCGGCGTCAAACGTCCAATGGACCGGTGCGTGCGGCCAATTCATGGCTGCGAAGCTGCATTAGGCGAGGTTGTTTGCAATAGCGCAGTGCCGGAATTTGGAGTGCGGCGAGCTCTCGCCGCTTTCGACGGGCCGACCCGGCGGCCCGCCTCCGAAACACGCGGCGAACCGGCGGCCCGCCCCCGAAACACGCGGCGAACCGGGGTTCGCCTCCGAAACACGCGGCGACCCGGCGGCCCGCCTCCGAAACACGCGGCGAACCGGGGTTCGCCGTCCAAAGCGGCGAGAGCTCGCCGCACTCCAAATTCTCGCTACTTCTCCTCCGCACCATGTCGCTCTTCCGCACCCGCCGCTCGATTAAACCCGCCGCCCTGGACCTCGCTCGCGACGTCCCGCGCGAGGTTTTGCTGGACATTCTGGCCGACGCCCACGCCGCGCCCACCCACGGGCTCACCCAGCCTTGGCGCTTTCATGTGTTCACCGGCGACGCCCGCGCCCGCCTCGGCGACGGACTCCAAGAACTCTACGACCGGGTCGTTCCGCTTGCCGCTCGCCACGACGACAAACGCGCGAAACTCGCCGCCACGCCCCGCTCGTCGCCGGTGGTCATCGCCATCGCCGCCCGCGTGATTCCCAACGGCAAAATCCCTGAGATCGAGGAAATCGCCGCCACTTCCTGCGCCGTGCAAAACCTGATGCTCTCGGCTCATTCCCGCGGACTCGGCTCTTACTGGAGCACCCCGCCCGTCACCTTGTCGGCGGAGTTCGCGGAGTGGCTCGGGCTCGATGCCACCCATCGCGCACTCGGCCTGGTTTATCTGGGCTATCCGCTGGCCGGCCACGTGCCGGTGGTGCCGGTGCGCAATGCTCTTTCCGACCACGTGGTCTTCAACGACTGCTAGAAATTGCGCAGCGCGGAAAAAGCGCCCGATTCTCGCGCCAAACCCGTAGCCTGATAATCAGTCGGTTATGCAGGCGCATAAGATTTTTAAGGATTTCTTTCGTCGGCCGTTTGACGTTGGCCCGCTCCCTGCATTTGTTACCTCGTTCCCGCTTAGCGGGGACATTTTGGGGTAACCTAGAAAGCAAATGGCCGGTCGCTTAGGGGTAGGCGACCGGCCAACTTTTTTTAATTGTGGATATGGAGTGCGGTGAGCTCTCACCGCTTTCGACGGGCCGACCCGTCGGCCCGCCCCACAGGTGGCATGGGCGGCCCGCCGCTGTTCCGAAATCCGGCGGCAGGACGCGCGAGCATTCACGAAACCATTGTTTACTTAACTCCGGGCGGGTAGCAGCCCGAAGCGACGAAAGCGGGCTACCAACGGTGGCGCGTTTTTTAGGGAAAGTTCGTGTTCCCAGATGCGCAGCACGCGCCAGCCCTGGGCGCGCAGCGTGCGGGTGACGAGACGGTCGCGAGTGATGTTGCGGGCGATCTTGGTGCGCCAGAACTCCCCGTTGGTCTTGGGCTGCGTGGCGTGGATCGGGCAGCCGTGCCAGTTCCGAGCCGCTATGCGGCGACAAGACCGGGCGGCGGAGCCGAGCCGGAACAACAGCCGTCCACAAAGACGGCGAGCCTGAGCGTGGGGAAACCGAAATCCGGTTTGCTAAAAACCGCCGCCTTCCGCCGCCAGCCGGTGATGCGGTGGGCTCGAAACACTGCGATCAAGCGCAGCTCGGTCGAGCGGTTGCGAGCGCCCCGCATTTTGGACATGAGCGCTGAAAGTTCGATCACCGTGAGGTTATCAGCCATAGCTCTTACCCAAGCACCGCCCGTCTTCATCCACAACTGAACCATCGGAAATCACGGTTACAGGAACGACGTATTCCTCGACCGTGATCGCGTCCTCGAAGTCCCGGTCTCCATCCAAAAACTGCTGTAGGCGAGTCATCATGTTGTCCACGATCTCGCGCTGGGCTTCGTTCTCGGTGGTGAAAACCCACGGGCGGTCTTCGTCTTCGGTAACCGCGAGGGTCCGACCCTGAAAAAGAGTATTTATAAAGATGCAGAATCCACGCCGTGGTTTTGAGTCCTGATTCAGTGCGTTCATCCGAGCCCTCCTTCCGCTTTCATCTGCATCTCGATGGTGGCGATTATCCGGTCGTAGTGATTGGCAATCGCCCGAGCTTCCTCGGCGTCGGTGCACTCCTCGATGATGAAGTCTTCTCGCGGATTGTAGCCGGACTCGAAGTATTCAGCGGTGTTGTGCCATGACTCGGATCGGCTACAGAGTCCGTGGAGGAGTTGGCCAAGATCATTTTCCTCCAGCCGGATGGTGTAGGTTGTGCCCATGATGGGCTAACTCACCTGGCCAGGTTTTTGGCTTTCGGGAAGGCTAATTTTTATCAGGCACACTTGGACGCGTGCTGTTTCAAGAACACGGGATCAGGCGAAAATTTTTTGGGAAGCAGAAGTGGCCTACCTTCGAATTGGGTTAGCCACTCGACTGAATCCGCTGACGCGCCGATTGCGGTTTTGATTCGAGGCGAGAACCGGATCAGAAATTTATCATCAACCCACATCAGGTGCCGGTCGAACGCGCGGTCATGCAGTGCGTTCAAACAAAGTCCGTTGGATGGATTTAGCCGATTTTTTTCGTCCTCAGCCCACGGCACGATGTGACTGGCCGTGAGCAGAGCACGCGTTGCAAGCCCAGTGACGCAGCATCGAAAATCGTAAGCCGAAAGAATACGCCTTCGAAAGAAACTTTGGTTAACGCGAATCTTCACGATAGCATCGCGTTCGATGCCCGATTTCGGGAGGTCTCGTGTTTCGATCTCGGCGACGTCTTCCAACGGCTTTCCGAGTCGCTGGGCCAAAAGCCGTTCGCTTTCTAATGCGAGTGCCTCCGGGTGGTCTGCGAATTCCGCCCAGATCTGTTCTTCTCCTTTTGCGCCGTGTGACATCCCTTTCACTCCCCGCGCCTGTAATACGGGGTCCAGTCGAGCCATATTCGCCAGTTTATAGGACACCGCACCCGGACTGCGGCCTATGATCTTGGCCAATGTCTGAATCTCGGGTGTGTTTTCGTCAATTTGGCCAAAGGGAATTTCGTTATAGAGCTTGAATGCCAATATATGCTGCTCGCGGGTCCAGTTTGGGTTTTTGCTCATGGTTTAGCGCATCGATACGGTTCCATGCATTAGGACGGCCGTAAAGGCGCAAGACCGTTGCGCAGTCCGTGGGTTTCTGGAGGTCGAGAACGGGGCATGGGATGATACCTGCAACGTATGTTGCCCATGGGTCCACGATGTAGCGATTGGCCACGAAAGCGAAATCATGTCCATCGGCAGTCGATGGATCGGGTATAATAGCAGTTGGATTATCTTCGCGCCGATATCCAACGACGAAACCACCGCATGCTTCTACCACAGTTTTTGCGCCTTCAGTGCAGATGAAAACCGATCTTCCATTTGAGAACACCCACTCCTCGTTCGGATGATAAAAAGCTACCTCGGCATCCATCTTATCAACAAATGCAACGAGTGTTTCTAACGTGACCCGATAAGATGATGAGCACCGCAAATAATCTGTTCTGAGCATTTTCGAGAGCTTGTTAGTGATGATCGTCGGGTTGCGCGCACCGCGCTCGATCCCGCTGATGAATGTCTGGTCGAGGTCGGCTTTTTCGGCCAACTGCTCCTGCGTCCATTCCCGCTCTTCCCCGTTTTCTTACGTTCTCTCCGAACCGGACCAGCTCCGGTGCTTTGGCTTTAGGCATCCGGTCACTCTACCGGATTTATGACTTAAAAGTTAATGGACGATGAGTCATAAAACGAAGTCCTCGGCGTTGATGGCACGGACTTGAACTGGCGCGCTGTCGGAACATGGTTCGCGGTATGAAAAAGCAGTCTGCGGTCTCGGCCAAAAAAGCCTGCAAAGGCAGCAGCAAACGCGGTGCGGTGAAGGCAACCGCTCCGTTGCTGCCTGCGTGGGTAGTGGGTTGCTACGACGGGGCGTCCGACGGGAAACTGTCGGTGAAAAAAGCTTACGCCCGTTAAAGCCGCGCCCGTCTAACCATCGCCTGCAAGCAGGCTCCTACCTTTCGGAGCGGCGGCTTTTGTGTGGGCCCGACATCGCCCATAAATGGGCTCCTACCTTCTGGAGCAGTGGCTTCTGGCCCGCATACCTATCCGCTCACGCTCGCCAGCGATGGCGAGGTGAGGGCGCGCCTGAATTTTACGGCTCAGGCTTTGGCGGAGAGCCAGAGGATTTTGATTTCCTTTTCCAGCGACTTGAATTCGGGATCGCCGGTGACGAGTTCGGCTTTTTTCTCCTTCGCCAGTGCAGCGGCGAAGGCGTCAGCCAAGCTCAGGCGGTGGCGGGCTTTGAAGTCGGCGGCGAGATTGGCCAGTTCGCGCGTTCCGGGGTGAAATTGGATCGGGAGCGTGGGCAGTGCGTCTTCGATCTCACTCCAACGACTTTCCCCTTCCCGTCGCAGCACCGAATATTTCACCTCGGCATAGTTCACCTCGGTCATGTGAAGCGGCGTGTCATGTGCACCCGCCTTTTCAAGCAGGGTGGCAACCTGAGCATCGCCGGCCTCCCCGTAGAGGAAAGCAAGCAGGGCAAAGCTATCAAGCACCGGGGCGGCTGGCATGTTTGGCTTCTTCGATTTCGCGTTCTTCGCGTTTGTGGGCGGCCCATCTCTCGGCGAAGGCGGGTTCCCCGGGCTTGCGTTTCAACAAGCCGCGCAACCGTCCGATGGATTGGCTCGTGATGGGTCTGAGGAGGATGCCTTCAGGAGTGATGGTAATCGACGCCTTGGTGCCGTCCTCGATTTGAAGTTCACGGCGGAAACGGGCGGGAATGACGACCTGACCTTTTGAGCTAAATTGAACGGTTTCAGTTGGGGAAATTGTAGCCATGACTCAAATTAGACAGTCTTTAAAAAGTAAGTCAAATGAGCAAAAGTTGGAGTTTTGTATTTTGTGGCTACTTTTTTAATTCTCTTACGTTATCTCCGAACCGGACCAGCCCCGGTGCTTTGGCTGGGGAGCCTGTCCCGACAGCCCAAGCGGCACCGCGTATCTGCCCTGCGGGTCGTGCGGGAAAACAGGGTGGCGCGGCGTTGTCCGGAGCGGCATGGGCCGCTGGCCCACCTCCGCTCCGTCCGCCTTGCGCGACCCCGCTTTCCCACCCGTCGGCACCGCTCGGCCCATCGGGACAGGCTCCGGGCATCCGGCCAGCATACCGGATTTATGACTTAAAACTTAATGGACGATGAGTCATAAATGTGGCTTCGCGAATCGGCTGAGTCCGGAAAAAGAACGATGCGCTTGCGCCGTGTCCGGGAAGTTTTAACGGTGTTGGCATGACCGCCGCCGTGCTTAACGAACTGCTTCACTTGCCCAAACGCGAGCGGTTGGAAATCGCGGAACGTCTGTGGCTGTCAGTCGCCGATGAGGCGACGATGCCGGTGCCCGCTTCACACAAGCGGATTTTGAAAAAGCGACTTACCGATTACAAATCCGGTGTCAGCCAGCCCATCCCGCACGATGAGTTGATGCGTCGGGTGCGTTCAGCGTAAAGAGTAAGCCGGTCGAGGCACTGCCGGAAGTAGCCGCAGACTTACTGGCGGCAGTTGAGCACTATCAGTCGTGGCGCTCGGATGGACGTGAGCACTTGCTCCAGAAATACGAAGAGACGGTGAGCTGGATCGCGTGGAATCCGGATTTGTTTCCAAGAAAACTTGGCGCCGTTCAACGCGTTGTGCTCAAGCAATCCTACTACGTCGTCTATTTTGTGCAGGAGACCGCACGCAGCGTAGTTCTCGCGGTCCTCGACGGTCGCGATGATCCACGGAAGCGCACCCGAGTTATCCGACAACGACGGACGGTGCAGAGATCGAGCTGATAAGCTCGATAAAGCGGCGGCACCGAAACGACTCCGTTGTTCCGCTAGGGTCGGACTTCAGGATGTGATTTCTTGCAGCACGCCCGACGGTGGGTTTCGTGGGTTCATGAATTCCGTTTCCCCAAGCCCGCCGATCACCGGCCTTGCTCCTCTCTCTTCGTTGGCGGCGCGGGTGTTGGGGTGTCTCATCGAGAAGGAACTCGCCACGCCGGACATCTACCCGCTCACGCTCAATGCGCTCGTCAATGCGTGTAACCAGAAGAGCAATCGCGAGCCGGTTATGGAGGCGTCGGCGCGCGAGGTCGAGGTCGCCATCGAGGAGCTGCGCAATCAGCGCCTCGCCGTGGCGTTTTCCGGGGCCGATGCTCGCGTCGTGAAATATCGGCAGAAACTCGACGACGTGCTTCATCCGCTGGAGCCCGTGGCGCGCGCGTTGTTGGGCGAATTGCTGCTGCGCGGTCCGCAGACCGCCGCCGGGTTGCGGGGGAATACCGAGCGTCTGCACGCGATGCCGGCGGCGGGGGAGTTGGAGGCGGTGCTCGCGGAACTGGCGGCGCGGAAAAATGGCGCGCTGGTGCGCAAGCTGCCGCGTCAGCCGGGGCAGAAGGAGGCGCGTTGGGTTCAGTTGCTTACAGGTGAACCGGCATTGGAGTCGGGGAGCGCCGCCGAGCCGGTGACCGTCACGATGACGTTGCCGCCTGAAGTGGAGCGGCGGTTGCTCGCTTTGGAAACCGAGGTCGGGCAGTTGCGGGCGGAGCTGGCGGAGTTGAGGAAGTCGCTGGGGGAGTGAGGGCGGCTCGGAACCGACCACTCGCTGGCGCTCGCGGCTACGGGTGCGGGGCGCGGGGCAATCGCGGGGCAAGCTCACGACCGCATTCGGTGCATCCCTGCGGCCGGGGGCCGGCTTATTCCTCGTCCTTAATCTTCTTCCACGTCTCGGTGGTCATGAGGGAATCCGGGGAGGACTGCTCGATGAGCAATTGGCCGTCCGCATAGACGCGCACCCAGATCCCGCGCATTTCCCCGCTGGAGTTGTAGCCCCACGAGGTATCGCGCGACTTGCAGACTTCGGCGGTTTTGGTGCGAAACACTTCCATGCCTCGGCTGGCGATTGCGCTCACGTTTTTCGCTCCCGTGATGAGAGTCGGCGTGCTGGTATCGGCAAAGGTGCGGGCGAAAAGATTATACTCGACGCGCAGATTGCTCACCGGCCTTAAGTGATTGTTTGTTAGCTGAATACTGTATCCCCAGTTCTCGTGCTTGTGCACGTAGGTATCGAACTTGGTGATGATGCGGGTATCGAATTTGCCCCGACTCAGCGCGAGAATGATTTTTTTGGGATCAGGCGTGATCTTCTCGGTGGTCGCAGCGGACGACGGGGCCGCCTTGTTGGCGGACCATTGTTTGATGAATTTCTGATCCTCCTCGGTGAGCTGTGAGATGTTTAACGTGAAGAACTGCCCGTCTTCTCGGCGGATGCGGACTTGATCGGCGTCGACCGAGATGATTTCGGCGGTGATCGTGCGCCCAAATGCATCGGTGAAAGTGCGCGGTTCAGCCTGAAGAACCGCAGCAAACAACAAAACGCCAATGGTGATGAGGCCTTTCATAATGGGGTGGTGCATAACGAAACTGCTTCGCAGGAAAGAGCGTCGGCCAGGGCTTTGCGAGACTGCAAATTCTAAACGGACGACACGGAGGTCGTCCCTCCCACGGATTTCGTGAGGGAAGGTCCACCTTTGGGTCCACATCCGTGTGGACCGGTTTGACTATCGGCACAGTCGCCGACGCTGAAATGCTAGAAAGCCCGACCAGCGCTGCTCGCCCGTCCGTCGCACGCGCCCGCGATCACTCGAGATCGGAAACTACGGTGAGGCCGGGAATTTTTTGGTAGTGGCGGTCGAAGGTCAGGACCGTCGCACCATGCTCAAGCGCGGTGGCTCCGATGATGATGTCGGGGAGCGGGATCACGTCGCCACGGCGGTCCAACTCCCAGGCCAGGCGGGCGACACGTTGCCAGCCGGCGGAAGGGAGGTGGAGCATGCGGGTGAGTGAAAACGCCGCGTCGTAGTGGTCGCGCATGCGCGGATCGCTGCGGCCGCGCAGCACTTCACCCCAGATGATGCCGTTGATCGCAAACTCGTAGTCCAGCTCGAGTTCCTTCAGTAGCTCGAAGGGGTCTTCATGATTGCGCTGGTGGGTGATGAAGTAACTGCTGTCGACCAGCACCAGCGGATTCATGAGGCCGGGCCTCCGGTGGGGTTCTCGCCCTTTGGAGGCGGAGACTCGTTTAGCGTCCAGCCGGAAGCACGCAACTGGGCGCGGCGGGCGCGTCGCTTGGCCACGTTTTCCAAGGCTCGCTTCACTGCTTCTTCGTCGATATCGGGTGCGTCGAGCAGGTCCGATTGCTTGGGCGCGGCATCGGCGGCCAGCTCTTCGGGGGTGACGCCAAATCCTTGGCGCCACACGCGGTCCTGCTTAGCGCGACGCGCGGCTTCACGCAGGGCGAATTCCACGGCTTCGCGTTTGGTCTGCTTGCCGGTCAAAGCCATGACCTCGGCGAGGACATCTTCGGGGATTTCAATGGTCATCTTCATGGGAGAATCGGTTGCTGAATTCACGAGTATGGGTATCGACCCATACTTCAAGATCTAAATATGGGTGTTGTCCCAAGCTGTTATACAATAATAAATAAAAGCGCCGTCTTGCGTCCGGATAATCGTTTCGCGATACACAGGGTTAATTCTATGGGAGTTAAAATCAAAGCGAACGATGACCGCATCAAGGCCGTGGCCTTGGCCGTAGTGTTAGTCAGCCGCGACCGGTTGGCGCGCGGGCAGGCGAGCGGGATGATCACGGCGGCGCTGGCCGAGTTTCGCAACGACTACGAGGGCTACAAGGCGGCGCACCCGAAGCGTGATTTCGCGGCGGCGAAAGAGTTGGGCGCGCTAGCCGATCCCAGTCGGCGTGAGGTTTACCAGAAACTGCTTGCGACCGTGGAGACGGTGCTGGCACGCATCGAGCGCAACAGCACGCAGTTCAGCAGCCTGTTGGAGCTGGATAACTTTTGGGCGTTTAACCTGAAAGCGTTCGACTGAGGCGCCAACGCAACGGGCGGACCGTGACGTCCGGGCGCGCTCGGTGGCATTTGGCAAACGGGGTCGGGAGACCCCGTCTCCATTTCATGCGGGGTCAACCTTTAGGGGATTGACGTGGGAGCGAGCTTGCTCGCGATGATCGGCTCTCGCGAGTGAGCTGCTCCCCCATCGGAGCCTGAGGGCCTGGCAGCCATCCTACCGTTTAAGTCCAACGACAAAGAGAATTTGGTATCACGGCTTTGTTTTATGGGCCGTGGCGGCGGCGTGTTTCTCCTCGATGGCGGCTTGCGCGGCGGCGAGGCGGGCGATGGGAACGCGGTAGGGTGAACAGGACACGTAGGTGAGGCCGATCTTGTGGCAGAATTTCACGGAGTCGGGATCGCCCCCGTGTTCGCCGCAGATGCCGAGCTTGATCCCGGGTCGCGTCTGGTTGCCCTTTTGGGCCGCGATCTTGATGAGCTCGCCGACGCCCGTCTGGTCGATCGAGGCGAAGGGGTTCTTCTTGATGATCTCGTTTTCGGTGTAGGCGCCCAAAAAGCTGCCGGAGTCGTCGCGCGATGAAATGGGGCCGATTTCTCCAACGACGATGCTTGAACGACGCCATTTTTTTCAATTGCTTAAAACCATGTCTGTGAAGTTTGCATCAGCTGCGCCGCAATTGGAATTGGCGGTCCAAAGTCACAACGGGACGACTCATTTGGTCGAAACCTCGGACGGTGTTAAACTGCATTACGAAAATCCAAACGGGCGCCTTTTTTTTGGTGATTCGCTTGAATGGCTTAGGAGCTTGGAATCGGAAACAGTGGATCTCGTTTTTGCCGATCCTCCTTACAATATAAAGAAGGCGGACTGGGATGATTTCGAGAGTCACGAACACTACGTGGCTTGGTCGCGTGAATGGTTGGAGCAAGCCGCGCGGGTTTTGAAAAAAACCGGCACTTTGTATGTCTGCGGCTTTTCAGAAATCCTGGCAGACGTGAAGGTGGCAGCCATGCCCTATTTCAAGGGCTGCCGTTGGATCATCTGGCACTACAAAAACAAGGCCAACCTGGGGGGGGACTGGGGGCGTTCGCATGAGAGCATGGTGCATTTCCGCAAGAGCAAGGATTTCACCTTCAACATCGACGAGATCCGTATTCCTTACGGTGCGCACACGCTGAAATATCCGAGTCATCCGCAGGCCGAAACCAGCAACTTTGGAAAAAACGGTAAACCTCGCGATAACTGGTTTCCCAATCCCAAGGGGGCAAAACCCAAGGACGTGATTGATATTCCCACCACCTGCAACGGCATGGGTGAAAAGACCCCTCATCCTACGCAGAAACCGGAAGAATTATTACGCAAACTGCTTTTGGCATCCTCGAACGCGGGTGATGTGGTGGCCGATCCTTTCTCCGGTTCAGGAACGACGGCGGTCGTTGCCGAACAGCTGGGGCGCCGATGGTTGGTGTGCGATTGCAGCAAGCAATACAACGAGTGGGCCATCGAGCGCCTTGAGCGTGTGGTTCGCCGCTCCGAGGCGGAATGGATCAAGGTTGACGCCGAAATCGCGCAGCGACGGGAGAGTATTCGATGAATCTAGACGAACTGGTTAAGACGGCGGCAAACAAACAAAACTTCCTGGAGCTGAAGCACTATGTGGATTTCTGCCTCGAATTTTTGGATTTTGTCGGGACGCCGGGGGCTATTCAGGCCGAAATTGTTTCCCGAAACGAAACGCACTATCGTTTCATTCAGTTCAAAAACGCTGAGTTCAGCATCTCGAGGCCACTGAACTCGAACCTGCTTTACACCCGTAAAGTAGCGAAAGCCAATCTGAGACAATTCTTGAAGGTGTTGGGGGCGATCAAAACGAGCGATACTCTCGCGAACCGCGAGTTGGTCAACCGGTCGGTTTATACCATCCAGCAGTCTATCGCCGCGGCGTTGGATGCGTTGCCCGCCGGGCAATCCAACACGGCCCGGAAAATCAACGGCGATTTGTTTGAGCGTTTTATTCGTCTGCTCTTGATGCGAGCGGGGATTGAATGCACTGCGGGAGTTGTAAACGTTCCGGTGAAGGTCGATGGCGCGGAGGAATTCGCGATGAGTTACCAACACGATCTCATTATCAAATCCGGGGCTCTTGTGAAAGTGATCGGGTCGGTGAAAACGAGCAGCAAGGACCGTCTCGATAAAATTTTCATCGATAAATTCCTGCTGGCAAAACTCACTGGTAAAGACATCCCGCACGTCGCCATTTTCCTGAACGATGTGCAGCGGAAGGGGAAGACGCCCAAAGAGTATGGTGTCAGCGCCACCTTCCTGCCGGGACACTTCAAGGGTTATACGATTAAATTAAACCCTCTGGATGGCGTGTATTATTTCGATATCAGGCCCAACATGCTCACGGAAAATATTCTGAAGGATCATATCAGGACATTTGACCATTTCTTGTTCAAAGAGCTGTGGAGTCTTATCAAACGGGAAGCGGTTGTCGCGAAAGTTGAACCGGAACAAGACGCGCTCTGACAGGCTGTGGAAAGCGGTGCAGGCAGCCGCACGCTCTGGCGAAGGGCATAAAGAGCCCAGCGCCGGTGAGTGCGCGGGGCTTGGGTGGCGAAATGACGCGGTCGTTCCGCTACGTTGAGGAAGAATTACTTCGTTTTGGTGGCGGCCGTGGCGGCGGCGTGTTTCTCTTCGATGGCGGCTTGCGCGGCGGCGAGGCGGGCGATGGGAACGCGGTAGGGTGAACAGGACACGTAGGTGAGGCCGATCTTGTGGCAGAATTTCACGGAGTCGGGATCGCCCCCGTGTTCGCCGCAGATGCCGAGCTTTATCCCGGGTCGCGTCTGGTTGCCCTTCTGGGCCGCGATCTTGATGAGCTCGCCGACGCCCGTCTGGTCGATCGAGGCGAAGGGGTTCTTCTTGATGATCTCGTTTTCGGTGTAGGCGCCCAAAAAGCTGCCGGAGTCGTCGCGCGACATGCCGAGACACGTCTGTGTGAGATCATTCGTGCCGAAACTGAAAAACTCGGCGGTCTTCGCGAGCTCGTCGGCGGTGAGGGCACCGCGCGGGATTTCGATCATCGTGCCGACGGAGTAGCTGATCTTCACTTTTTTCTCCTCCTCGACGAGGGCCGCGACCTCGCGGACGATGGCGACTTGGAGATCGAGCTCCTTTTTGAAGCCGACGAGCGGGATCATAATCTCGGGCTTGGCTTTAAAGCCTGCCTTGGTCGTATCGGCGGCAGCTTCGAGCACGGCTCGCGCTTGCATGCGGGTGATCTCGGGGAACTTGATGCCGAGCCGGCAACCGCGGAAGCCGAGCATGGGATTGAATTCATGCAGCTCGTGCACGCGGGTCATGATTTTTTTGACCGAGATGCCGAGTTTACGCGAAAGGTCCATCTGCTGCTCTTTTGAGTTGGGCAGGAACTCGTGGAGCGGCGGATCGAGGAACCGGATGGTCGCGGGAAAGCCATTGAGCGCTTTAAAAATCCCGAAGAAATCCTCGCGTTGGAAGGGCAGGAGTTTGGCCAGCGCGGCTTCGCGATCGGCGACGTTATCGGCGAGGATCATCTCGCGCATCACGTCGATACGGTCGCCCTCGAAAAACATGTGTTCGGTTCGCGTGAGACCGATGCCGACCGCGCCGAAGGCGATCGCCTGGCGGGCTTGTTCGGGGGTGTCGGCGTTGGTGCGCACGGAAAGTTTCGTAGCCTGCGAGCACCATTTCATGAGCTGCGCGTAGTTCTTATATTTTTCGGTTTGCCGGGCCTCCTCGTCGTTATGCAGGAGGCCGGAGAGGATTTCCGAGGGCGCGGTCTTGATCGGGCCCGCGTAAACCAAGCCGGAGGTTCCGTCGATGGAGAGAAAATCGCCTTCGGCAAAGGCCTGGCCGGAGATGGTCGCGATCTTTTTTTCGTAATCGATGGCGAGGGCTGAGGCGCCACAGACGCAGACTTTCCCCATTTGACGAGCGACAAGCGCGGCGTGGGAAGACACGCCGCCGCGGGCGGTGAGGACGCCTTCGGCGGCGATCATGCCGCGCAGGTCCTCCGGGGAAGTCTCGATGCGCACGAGGAGCACTTTCTCGCCGTGGTGGGCGGCTTGCGCGGCGCGGTCGGCGTGGAAATAGATTTTGCCGGTCGCGGCACCGGGGCCGGCGGGAAGGCCGCGGGCGATGACGGAGGCTTTCTTCACTTCGGCGGGGTCAAAAATCGGGGCGAGGAGCTGGTCGAGCTGCTCGGCCGGATTGCGCAGGATGGCGGTTTCCCAGTCGATGAGATCCTCGTGAACCATGTCGGCGGCAAATTTCAGCGCGGCCGCGGCGGTGCGCTTGCCGTTGCGCGTTTGGAGCATGAACAACTTGCCGTCCTGGATCGTGAATTCGATGTCCTGCACGTCCTTGAAGTGCTTCTCCAGGGTGGCGCGAACGTTGAGAAGTTCAGCGTAGGACTTGGGCATGAGTTCCTTGAGTCGGAGAACGGGTTCCGGCGTGCGCACGCCGGCGACCACGTCTTCGCCTTGGGCGTTGATGAGGAACTCGCCGTAGAACTCGTTGGCGCCGTTGGCTGGGTTGCGGGTGAAGGCGACGCCGGAACCGGAGTGGTCACCGGTGTTGCCGAAGACCATGGCTTGGACGTTCACGGCGGTCCCCCACTCGGAGGGGATGTTGTATTTGTGCCGGTAGACGATGGCGCGGTCGTTCATCCAAGAACCGAATACAGCGCCGGCGGCTCCGTGGAGCTGTTCCCAGGGATCGGTGGGGAAGGCCTGGCCGGTGCGTGCCTTCACGAGGGTCTTGAAGCGTTTGACGAGCTCCTTCTGGTCGTCGGCGGTGAGTTTGGAATCCTCGATGTCGGTCTGGTAACGTTCGCGCTTAAAAGTGTAGATCGCGTGCTCGAACGGGTCGTGGTGTTCGCCCTCGCGTTTTTGCACGCCCATGACGACGTCGCCATACATCTGGATGAAACGGCGGTAACAATCCCACGCGAAACGGGGATTGTGGGTGGTGTTTTCCAAAGCGACGACGGTCTGGTCGTTGAGGCCGAGGTTGAGAATGGTGTCCATCATGCCGGGCATGGAATCGCGCGCGCCGGAGCGCACGGCCACGAGGAGCGGCATGCCGGAGGTCGCGCCAAACGTGGTGCCCACGTTTTTCTCCATGTTTGCGATGCCCGCTTCGATCTCGGCCTGAAGGGAGGCCGGGTAGGTCTTTTTGTTGGCGTAATAGAAGGTGCAGACCTCGGTCGTGATCGTGAAGCCGGGGGGCACGGGCAGGCCGATGCGGGTCATCTCGGCCAGGTTGGCACCTTTGCCGCCGAGCAAGGCCCTCATGCTGCCGTCGCCATCGGCTTGGCCGGCGCCCCAAAAGTAAACGTATTTGGGCGAGTCTTTGGCAGCGGGTTTCATGGCGGGGGAAGCGCGGTGGACGGGCTTCGGAACGGGAGGTTGAGCTAGAGTTTTCGCGGCCATTTTCTTGAGTTTTTGGTTTGAGGCGCCAGCCAACGCCCACGCGCGGAGCGGACGAGTGTGTGCAAAGATAGGCCGTAGGTGTGTCAACGGCCCGGGAGCGGTGAAGCTGTCGGATGGCGTCCGACTACAGTCCGTAAAAGACGGGTTCGGTTCGGTTTTCCGCCCCAGTGTTTGGCGGGAGATTTCCCATCGCCGGCGGCAAGTTATGATTCCTCGCTTCCGTTCGCCTGGAAACTTAGCAACATCTCCCACTCTTATTCCTCGTGAGCTCACGCAACCAACCCGATGACGATTACTCCGCCTCCGATGAGATCGCGGAGGGCGAGAAGCCCATGGGCTTCCTTGACCATCTCGACGAGTTGCGCGGGACGTTGGTGAAATGCGCGATCACCTTCGTGGTCTTTGCAGCGTTAATCGGGGTGTTTTTGAAGGAGGCGAACGACGTGTTGCTGTGGCCGTTGAATCATGTGCGGGGGGAGAGCCCCAGTCTGGTGCTTGAGCTCGGCACGAGCGCGCCGATGGAAGGTTTCTCCGTGATTCTGCAGATGTGCACGATGGGCGGCCTCATGTTGTCGGCGCCGTTCATGCTTTTTTTTATCGGGCAATTTGTCGCGCCGGCTTTGTCGGAGAAAGAACTCAAGGCAGTGCTCCCCGTCTGTGGGGCGGCGATGCTGTTGTTTGTGATCGGGGCGGCGTTCAGTTTTTTCTTTTTGGTGCCGAGCACGCTGCGCGTGGCGGTCGAGATCAACGATCTGTTCGGCTTTGCGATGCGGTGGACGCCGGCGAGTTACTACAGCCTGCTGCTGTGGCTGGTGCTGGGCGTGGGCGCGGCATTCGAGTTCCCGTTGTTGATCGTCTTGGCGGTGTATCTCGGGTTCTTGACGGTCGAAACGCTGCGCAAATACCGACGTCACGCGGTGGTCGTTATTTTTATCATCGCGGCGGTGGTTACGCCCACCCCGGATCCGTTTACGCAGTTGATGATGGCGATTCCGCTCTACGTGTTATTTGAGCTGGCGATCATCGCGGGTGCGCGGGTGGAAAAGCGTAAACGCCAAGCGATCACCGAGGTGTAAGGCGTGTTAGCAGGGTAGGGCGCGGACTCCGTTCCGCGCCTTCTTGGTGCGGGTGACCTGACCGTGCAGTAAGATCCCCGGCGGGCAGCGGAGTGCCCGCCCTACCTTTTCGTGCCGCCCTGCCTTTTCCCTCCCGGCTTACTTTTTGATCGCCGCCAAGACCTCGGGGTGAGCTTCCAGGTAGCGACTCAACTTTTCCAGCGAGTCAAACGTCTCGGCGCTGACATGGTGTTCCATGCCTTCGACGTCGTGGTCGACGACCTCTTTGCCGAGGCCGAGCAGCGTGAGAAAATGGGTGAGTAGTTCGTGGCGGTGGGCGATGCGGGCGGCGACCTCTTCGCCGGCCCTCGTCAGGACCATGCCTCGGTATTTCTCGTATTTGACGAGGCCTTGGTCGTCGAGCCGCTGCACCATGGTGGTGACGCTGGCCTGGGAGATTTTTAGCTCGGCGGCGATATCGACGACGCGCGCGTAACCCTTGGTTTTGATCAGCTCGCTGATGCGCTCTAGGTAATCCTCCACCGCGGAGGACGTGCGCGGGGGTGTAGGTTGCTCGGACAACGGGGTGCAGGGGAGGCCGCGTTACCGCGGGCCAGCCGGTTAGCGCTTCTGCTTCTTCGCCAGCAGTTGAGCGCTCAGGACGACGCGGAACATCTGAATCGCGAGCCAGAACACCCCGCTCATGCAGGCGGCGGTGAGGCCGGCCCACAGGAAAATCATCTTCGGATCGTTCGAGGGAACGTGCGACTTGAGCAGAGTGAATAGGAAACCGAAGAAGCCGAGGACGAGGACGGCGTCGACGGCCATGCCGACGGGCGTGCTGAGCTTCTGGAGCTTGATTTCGGGGGAGTGGGAGGCGTTCTGCTGCGACATGAAGATTGACGAGACGAGGTGGGCGCGGGGTTGTCCACCCGTTTTTTGATGGAATAGAAAGAGAACATTTAAAGTCAGCGGTAAATCTCAGGCCTTGACGCATGGGCGGCGCGGCCCAAATTGCCGTTCCCTCATTGCCTGATGGTGTAATGGCAGCACAGGTGACTTTGACAAGCGTAAGCGGCTGGCGATCACGCTTGATTATTAGTAACTTATGAAGTTAATCGGGCGTTTGTTGTCAGATTTGTTACCAAACGTTACGGGGTTTTTAGGCGTTTTTCTTTCTCCTCCGAACGCTTCAACCACGCCTCCATCAGGGCTTGTTTTTCGCCCGTCGATTTTGCGTTTTGCCATGCCTTCATCTCCGGATCCGTGGCCTGGCTCATGATTGTGATCTGTCGATCGATCACGCGTTGCTGGAGGTAGGGCTCCTCCACGTAGAGCGTTTCTTGCGCGGCACTCCAGGGCTCGCCGCGCATCTGGCGTCCGACCATCTCTTCCCCCACCAGGCGCAGCTCGGCCTCGCGTTGGCGCACGGCTTTCACGTCGCGCTCGGCTTCCTCGGTCAGGCCTCGGTTGCTCACGCGCAACCACCGGCCGATCATGTTGCCGACGATGGGGGTCTTGAGGAATGACTCCATCTCGGTCGGCGTCTCGCCGGGGCGGTCTTGCCGGTGCCGGTAAACGATCCCGCCGGTCACGTTACTCAGGCTTTGGAGTGCCAACTCTCCGCCGGCGGTGCCGGCTGTCACCATGTCTTCGGGCAATGCTCCGCGTCCGAGGAACGAGTCGTAGGGATTGCGACCGAGGACGTGGTAATCATACCACTTGCCCGCCTCTTTGAGCATCGGGTTGGTGCCGGGGAGGTCTTGCCCTTGGTAGCTCAGGAAGTCACTGAAACCGCCTTCGGCCGTGCCGCCCTTACCCATCGCCTGGAGCATCGTCCGCTGGCCGGTGTGTAGGTAGCGCAGGGAGTCGGGGAACGGGAGAACGATGTAGGTGACCTTGCCCTGGTCGCGGTCGGACCAGCCGAGCGGGATCGCGAAGCCGCGGCGCTTGTCGCGCTCGGGGATGCTGCGCATCATGTCGCGTTTGTCTTCGGCCTCTTCGGGCGACAGGCCGCCGTCGAGCATGCCTTGCTCAAACATCCAGTAGGCCGTCGAGGCCAGGCCGACCGTGCCGATGAACTTCGTCCAGAAGCCGCGCGGGTCTTTGCCGGCGCTCGTCTTCATGGCTTCGAGGCCACGCAGCCACGGGTTGTAAAACATCATCCAGAGATCGACGACCGGCGCCGCGCGGCCCTTCTCCAGGAAGTCGGGACTGCCGCCCTGTTCGTTGACCATGCGCTTCTTTTCCCACTCCGGCATGTTGGGGAATGTTAAATCGAGGTGCTGCATCGAAGCGAACTTGATGGCGCGCTCCAGCGTCTGGCCTTGGCGTTTCCAGGCCATCCAGAAGCGGAGCACGCGGCCGATCTTCTCAGCCTCGGCGTCCCAAAGCTTGGGCTCCTGCCCCATGCGCATCAGGATCCGTGTGAGCTCGTCGGCGTTGCCGAGGTGCTCGCCGCGACTGTCGGCGCGGCTGATGACCATCAGGCGGCGGAGCGCGGCATCGGCGAGCGGGCTTGGCTGGCTGGTCATCGAGGCGCGCGCGGCGGTCCAGCCGGCCGGGATCTGGCGGATGGCGCTCATGCCCTTGGGGAGCTGGATTGCCATGGTGCCGACATCCTTGAAGAACGCGACCGGCCAGAATCCGGGGTTGAGCTCGGTCAGGATAGCCTTCGGCCAGGCAAGGGTCTTGTGGGCGAGGCCGACGATCTGGGATTCGAGCGGTGAACCGAACGACATCATCTCGGTGATGACGCGCGGGACGTAGAACGCCTCCACCTTGCCGGCGTTGAGCGTGTAGAGCGTGCCGACTTGGCGGGTCTCCATCGGCACGGGTTCCATGCGCCCGTCAGTAAAACGCACCTGCGCGGGGATGATATTCTGCGGCTCGAACTCTTCCAAGTAGGCGACGACGGACTTAAGCGCGATCTGCCGGCGGGCGGTGCTGATGAGCGAGAATGCCTTCTGCACCGTCGCGAGGTAGGGCGAGCGGATCTCGCCGAGGGTGCCTATTTGGCGATAAATACGCGCGGTCACGTCCTTGCCATAGGCGTTCTCCAGCGCGCCTTGCAGTGTGCCGGCTTCGAGCGGGTTGAACTCGCGGGCCTTCGCGAACGTGGCGTAGAGCGTGCGATCTTCGATGATCTGCATGAGCTCGGGTGACACGATATTGGCCTCCTTGAGGAGCGGGATGACTTGCTCCTCGTAGATGGCGCGGAAGGTGCCGGCCGCCTCTTGCAAGGCGGCAAAGCGATCAGTGCCGAGGTCAGCCTCCATGGCGGCGAGGCGCTCGCCGCTGGTCTTGGGACTCCAGCCGAGCGGGTTGGCGAGTTGCTGGCGGTCACCGCCGGCGATGCGCGAGTGGAAGAGGAACTCCGACAAGTCGTCGTGGTGCAGGCTGGCGGCCGCGAGCGGTCCCTCGACGTGGAGATTGAGGTCGCGCGCGTAGGCCTCCCAGCCGGTGGCGCGGTAGAGGTAGTTCTTGAGCGCGGAGAGTGCGTTGGTGGCGACGCGGTTGTTGGGATCCTTTTTGAGGACATCGAGCGCGCGGCGTTGGATCGGGCCGGTCTGGCGGTTGAAGAGAATCGAGACGGTGTCGCGGATGTGCGCCATGTCGTAGGAGCCAAACATCGAATCGGCCAGGACGCTGTTGTCCTCGTCGCGGTGCCAGCTCTCGCGCAGGTTCTGCACGCGCTCGCGGTGAATGGCGCCCGACTTGATGCTGTCCTGCATGGCTCGATACGCCTTGGCGACCTCGGGGCGGTTGACGAGGTAGGCGTTGAAGGCGCGCCAGAAGGTCGGGGCGCGCTTGGCCACGCCGGCCGGGTTGTTCATCATGGCGCTGAATACCTCCGCCCAGGTCTCGATCGCGGTCTTAAAGTAGGCGGGGACTTCATCGACGCCCTGCCACCACTTGATGACGGCATCGGTCTCGGCGCGGATCTCGCGCTGGCTGATGAGGCCGCGACGTTTGAACTCCTCGCGCAACAGTTCATCGAAGCGGGCGCGGATATCCTCAGGGGTGGGCTCGACGCCGGTCTTGCGGGTGATGGTCTCCTCGACGGTGCGCGTCTGGCCGGTGTCTTCGCGACGGTTAAAAGCGGAAGCGCGGGCATCGACGATGCCTTTCATAGCAGAGCGCAGCACAGAGGCTTTTTCCGCGCGCTCGAGCTTGGCGAACCAGTCGTAGAGCTGGGGGAAGTCGTCGCGTTGGGCGGTCTTGAGGATGCTCGTGATGTGGTCGGCGGTGATGGGGAGCTCGCGGTAGATGGGTTCCTCGCGGCGGATGATCTCGACCGTCTCGATGACCTGGGCGCGTAGCTCGCGCTCGGCCTGGCGTTGGAGCTTGGCCCGCTCGCTGGCAGTGGGCGGCTCGGGCACGGGGCTGATGCCGGGGTTCTCGGCGATAAAGCCTTTAAGGTGGCGTTTGAAACCGGCGATGTGGCCGAGGATGTTGCCGCGCTTAAGGGTGTTGTCGGGGAGCCAGTCCACCAAGTGGCCGATCTCGTGCCACATGACGGCGAGTGCTTGGCGGGGGTTTTCGGTGAGTGCCTTCTGCTCGGCGGCGCGGAGGAGCTCGTTGAAGCGGGCGCTGGCGAGCTCGTCGAGCGGCACGGTCGAGCCGGTGGCGCGCATGAGGTTGGCCCATGTGAGCGCCTGGGCGGCGAGCTGGTTCTTTTCGGCGGGGCTGACCAGTTGGAAGAGGTCGGCGCGCAACTCTAGGGAATGCGTGCCGGCGGAGTCGTTGTGGCGAAACACGCCCAGGGCAGTGCCGTGGAGCACGCGGATCTTCTCACGGATCTTGGGGTATTGGCCGCCGGAGAGTTGGCGGTAGAACTGGATCGCCTCGGGTAGCTCGGCGGGCAGTTGCGAGACGGTGGGGTCGTCGGCCGGGTTGGCGCGAAAGCTGTCGGCCGGGTAGGCCTCGGCGCTCGGGGAGCCGGGGGAGGCGTTGGTGCTGCCGGAGGTGCGGGGCGGATTGACTTTGTCGCCGGACGGGGGCACGGTGTTTTCAGAACCCGCAAGCGGGGTGGCACGCTCTTCCGGCAAATTCGCGCCGGCATCGTCCACCAATTGCCCTGCGGGTTTTGCGTTTCCTAGGTCCAAGGCTTCGATGGTGTAGACGCGATTTCCGCTCGGGTTGGTGAGTTCCTTGACGGTAATTTTAACCTCTAGTGGGCGGCCATCGTGGAGTATAGCCGTAGTGTAGCGATGAATACCGGTAATGTTTGGATCGTTGGCGCGGTCGGGTTTCGACTCGGTCAATCGGGCGCGCTGGTAGAGCTCATCGACGTTGGCGACGGCCTGCGCATGGGCGGCAGTGCCGGCCGACTTCTTGACCGCGCTCTGGCTGAGCATCTTGTCGAGCGATGCGCCGGAGACGGTCGCGACACGTCCGTCGCCTTGGTTGGTGAGCGGGCGATTGACAAAGGAGCGGGCGACTTGCCGCGCCTCCTCCAGCGTAGTGACTTGGCGCGAGGGCATGAACTCGGCGTCATTCGGTGCCGAATCGACCGGGGTCAGTTCGTCGGCGGGATTAAACTCGCCGGTGCCGCGTTGGCCGGGGGTGATGCCACCTTTGTCGGGATAGAGGAGCTGGCCGGCGGGGAGCTGTTGCGTGCCGAACCGGGGGCCGTCTTGCACGATGACGTTGCCGTCCTCGGTCACGTCCCGGACACGGAAGTCTTCACCCTTCACCTTGAAGGTGTCGCCGGGATAGAGCGTATCGACGCCGACGGGGTTGTCGGTCCGCTCGCCAGGCGCGCGGCCCTTGTTGTTCAGCGCGGCGTCCATGAACTTGGCGGTGTTGACCTCGGCCTCGACGGCGGTCTTCACGCGCTTGCGGGTTTCGAGCGCGACACCCACGGCGTTATAGAAGTCGTCGGGGCTCTCGAACTGGAAGCCGCCGATTTCGTTGAGCTCTTGGATAAACGTATCGATGCCGCCGTTACGGGTGCTGACCAACATGCGCGCGCGGCCTTGGAAAGCCTCGCTCCAGCCATCCCACTCGCCCCGGCCGGCGGCGTTGGCGGGGCGCTTGGGCGCGCCACCGAGTTGACCGATAAAGTCGATGAGATCGACGGTGCCGTCGGCACGCGGGCCGAAGCTGGGGCGCGGCCCTTTGGGGCGGGAGTCGGGCGCGTAGCGGTAGGCTATTGCGCCGTCGGCGGTCTTGCGTCCGTAGGGTTCCCAGCCCTCACGTTCGAGCCAGGCGGTTTGCCGGGCTGCATCGGGGCCGGTGGGCGCGGGGAACTCCACGATCTGGCCGGTGAGGTCGGCGACTTCACGGATATCTTTAAGGATGAAAGAGCCGAGGCCTTGGCCGCGCTGGCCCTCGGGCACTTCAAGCGCGGAGACGCGGGCGACGCCGGCCTTGGCGGGGGTGAGCGCGAGCTTGATGCCGGCGTCCTGCCAGAGGGTGGAAAGTTCATCGAAGGTGCTGGCGGAGGGAGCCGGGGGGGTCGGGTCGCTTACGTTCCCCGCTACGGGCAAAGCACCGGCAGGCGCGGCGGCCGGGCGGGCGGTGTATTGCTGGGTGAGGCCGGCGAGTTGTTCGTCGCTGAGCGAGCCGATGAAGCCGGTGCGCTCGGCACGGGTGACGGCGCGGAGTTGCGCGGCGGTGACGGGCAGCCTGGCAGGGACAGCGGCGGCCGGTGTGGGTGCGCGGGTCGGTGCCACGGGCGCGGTCGGTGCGACCGCGGCCGGCGCGGCAGGCTGGTTGGCGATCCCGGGCGGGCGTGACGGGGTGACGTTGACCGGCGCCGGCGTGCGTTTGGCGGCCTCGGCTTGGAGCCAGGCGCGGAACTCCGCATCAGTCTGACCTCGGAAGCCTTGGCGATAGGCGAGGTCGCCGAGGTAGTCGCGCTGGGCCCGGGTGATGGTGCCGGCCTGGGCGGCGGCGAAGAGCAGGCCGGTCCCGGTGCCGAGCACGGTGTCGAAGGCGGTCTGCGCGGGGTCGATCCGGCCGGTGGTGCCTTTCTGCACGGCCATGCTGATGCCGGCGGAAGTCAGGGCGTTGGCGGCAGCGGGCTTGGCGAGCGATTGCAGGAAGGCGAGGGCGGTCGGGTTGGCCGGGGTGGCGACGGGCATGATCGGTGCCAGCAGGCCGCCGGCTGCACCCGTGAGGGTCTGCGTGATGGTGGCCGCCTGGTTGAAGTCTTCCTGCAAGCCGCGCATCATGCGATAGCCCTGGGCTAGGGCATCGCCCGCACCTAGGCCGATGCCGAAGCCACCGGCCGAGGCAAGCGGTCCGAGCGGAGCAGTGAGGAGCGCACCGGCGACGGGCGGGGCGGCGCGGATAACACCCTCCACGATGGCATCGGGCGCGCCCTTCACGGCGTCGGACAGTGCGACGCCGCCGGCTTCGCCGCGCGCTTGGGCCTCGTTGGGGGTCAGGCCTGTGACGGTAGAGCGGGCTGTCGGCATGAACGCCGCGCGTGGCGCGAGGGCGTTGTCGGCGAGGGGGTCGCGAATGATGACCTCGTTCGTCAGAGGCTCGGCGCTGGCCGGGTCGAACTCGACGGGTTGCGCCGATGCGGGATCAAAGTCTGCGGTGTCGTCTACGAGCTGCGCGCTTGCCAGGTCAAATGCCATGCGCGCGAGCGTGCGCGCGTAGCGTGCCTACTCCCAGCGCGAGCGCGGCAACCGCGCCCAACCGCACCCAACCGCGCCCAAAATAGGCGGCGGCATGGTGGGTGCGCGGGCTACTTCTTGGAGTCCCACTTGCCGTTTCCAAGGTAGGTGGCGGTGTTGCCCTTGCCGTCTTTGTAGGTTTTGCCGACGACATACTTGTCGGCCGCTGATGCAGCTGCGGCGGCGGGTTTGGCTGCATTGGCCGGCAGGGTGGCGGCCTCGGATTTGAGCCGCTCGAAGTCCTTACGGTAGGCGGTGTAGCTGAGTTTATACTGCTTCATCAGCTCGGGCTGAGACTGAAACTCGCGCACGGTGAAGGGTTTTTCCTCAGTGGTCATCTCCTGCTGGATCTTGGCGCGCAGAGCTGCGGCGTCGTCGGGCCGGCCGCTCTTTTCAGCGGCGGCGAGGTCGGCTTGCATCTTGGCGAGCGAAGAATTCGGGCCGGGCTCGCCATCCTCCCCGCCGAGTTGGCCCTGGACGACGTATTTGCCAGTCGTGCTGTTCTGCTGGATCTGCGCCTTGGTGCCGACAGGCAGGCTGGCGACCGCCTCGGCGAAGGTGTTGAAGCCGGGGATGCGAGCATTGCGCTCGGCGCTGGCGAGTTGTTGCACTGTGGCGTTGCCGCCGTTGCCATCCCGACCCTGCGCGGCGGCCATGAGGGACTCTGGGCTCTGTGTGAGTGTCGGGTTGCCTCTGGCGTCGGTGCCTCGGATTGCGGGGAAGTAGTCGCGGGGCATGGCGGCCGACTCCGCCGGGCGAGCGGGATCGAGCGGGCCGACGAAACTTGGCTTGGCCGGCGTCATCGAGCCGAGAGCCATCGGGCCGTTTGCGCCAGGTGCCTGAGCGGGCATCGGAGTGCCGGTGGCGCCCATCGTGACTGCCGGGTCCATCGGGCCAATCGGCGCGCCTGGGCGCGGTCCCATGCCCGCGCGGTGGAGGGCGAGCTTGTCGAGGTAGGCGAGATCGTTGGCCGCCTTCTCGGGTGGCGTGTTGGCCGTCGGGAGGAACGGGTTGATATTCGTCGCCGAATCGCGGCCCTGGTCGTAGGACGCACGGGCGCCGGTGGCCGTCTCGGCGAGGGAGGGCTGCACGCCACTGGTGATGGCGAGCGCGCGCTGCATGCGCTGGCTGGTCGGGTCGCTGTAGCCGGCCGGCTCAGGCGCGCCGCCCGACTGAGTCAGGGCTGGGTCGAGCGGTCCGATCGGTCGAGTGCGGCCGCCCGGGATCAGCCCGCCCGTCGTGCCGATCTCCTGCCCGGCCGAGTTAAAGCGCGGCGCGCCCTCCATCGGCGGCATCATCAGCTCCGCCCGCGTGCGCTGCCGCAAGTTCTGTGGTTGCCAGTTCCCGTTTGAGTTAGTCGCCATAAAATTATCCTGTTTTGTTTTTTGGTTTTTCCGTCGCTTCTCCCCATCGCTCGCACCGCGTCGCCGGTATAGCCATGCGCAACTCGTCGCCGCCTCCACAGCCGCACGACCGATGCGTGCAGCGGTAGAGACCCCGGTGCCCCGTCGCCTGGCTAAACTCGCACCCCGCGCACGCCTCCCGCCGCGCGTGCCGCTCCGCCGCCGCCACCAGCAAGCCCACCGCCGCATACGCCCGCACCCGCCGCGCGAAGCTCGCCCCGGCCTGCGGCACGATCCGCACCAGCGCGACCGTGCGCACAGCTGCCTCCACCGCCTCCGGCCTCGGTGCCAAGTGCGTCGCGACGATCACTGTCTTGATGAGCTTGGCCGGCGTCAGGTGCATAATTCAATTCCCTTCACGTAGGTTTCAAATCCCCGGTCATTGGCCACCGCGCCCGTTGTGCTCAAGTTGCCCGCGCCATCGCTCGATGCGGTGAAGTATTGGTGCCCGTAATACACATACGACCCCACCCCAAACACCCGCCGCCACAACTCCACCTTGATGCTGTAACTCGTCGAAGGCGTGAGCCCGGTGCGCACCACGCGCCACTCGGCCTCCTGGTAGGTTATCGAAAAATCCCCCGCACCCCGCAGTTCCCACCGCGCCAGGCAGCAGGTCCCCGGCAAGCAGGTGCCGCCGCTGCCGCTGCCCGTCGCCGTCCACGCGCTCCACGTCCCGGCCGCGCCGGCAAACAGCCGCGTGAGCGCATTGGCCTCGGTGTCTTCGACGGATAACGTCGCCGTGCGTGTAGCCACCACGTTTATTTCGTAATCGAAGCAGCCGCAATAATGTCGCCCCGGTGCTTGGACATTCCCGTTGGTTGAAAGCACCCGTGTGTTCGTGGTAGGTGTCAGCCCTGTTAGCGTATCGCTGGCCATCGACGTGCACGTGCCGATAAAGTCACCGGTCCGCGACACGGCACACGTGAGCGAATTATATGTATCGATCTGCGTGCGTGGGGCACGTGTGCCACTTCCGCCATCATTTGGGCAGATAACGACCTCCACCAGGGTCACGGTCTCAACGCGATACTTCTTGGGAGGAGTGCTCGGCAAAGTGTATTCACTAAACCCGCACAACACCGCCGTGCCCCCGCGCGTGCGGCAGTCGTAGCCCGTCGGCGCGCACACCTCGCAACACTCACACACTCCCGCCGTTGTCGCCGTGATCGTCATCAGCAAGGTAGGCTCGGCAGGTTCAGCGTCACCGCGATCGTCCCATCGCCATTACACACCGCCGAGATGCTCGCGCCGCAGAGCGCGCCCTTCAACGTCTCGACCTTCTCCGCCGTCGTCTTCCCGGCCCACGTCGCCGGCCCCGTTCCCGAGCCCGAGGAGCCCGACGTGCCCGTCGCCCCGGTCGCATCGTCCAGCCGCCGGAGCGCCGCGAGGATCATATCGATATTCTTTTCCCCCACCAAGCCCACCTCCCCCATCTCCCTGCGCCGGCGCGCATCCAGCGCCGCCACCCGCTCCGCCGCCTGATCGGCCAGCGATGCGAGCGGCCCCTGCTCCTCCCGCCCGCCGCCCGCGCGCAGCCCGCGCACTTCCGCCTCCAGCGCTTCGAAGCGGCCTTTCAACTCTGCAAACTGTTCCACGGTTTCCATGGCGTGCGCACCCTTACACCGGCAACGCCGCCTCCGCCGGGATCGTCGCCGTCACCTGGGTTTTTCGATAGTATTTCGTCCCCGCTAGATCCTCAAACACCGGCCCGTCGGACAACCCCACGTCCAACGTCCACGCCGTGCCCGACACCCCTCCCGGCGAAGCCGGCCCGCCCGCCACGATGATCTTCGCCGTCGTATTACCGAACACCGGGTTGCCGAAAATCGACAAGTCGAGCGGCGCCAGCACAGCGCACGTCTCCGTCAGTGTAGTTGTCGTTCCGCTCTCCACCCGATAGCCCGGCAACGGGTCCACCTGGTTATACGGCCGGTTGCCAAAACCCACCCACTGTGCCCGCGACACCGCCCACACCGTCGGGTTCCACAACGCCGGCGTCACCGTGCCCACGGTATTCGTGGTTTGATAGGTGATCGCCACCGTCGCGAGCACGCGGATGGTCGCTGGCGGTTGCCGGTAAACATCCATCATCCTACGCACATCCCCTGTGCCCACCGTCATCGACTCCACAAACGGCTTCGCGCGCCCAGGGTAGGTAAACGGCACATACCGCTGGAACGACGACGATTCCCCCGTGGGGTCGCCGCCGGTCGAAGATTGCCGCTTCGTGACGGTGAACACCGGTATGCCATTCGGGTTACGCTCCTCATCGTAGATCAGCGCGCCAAACGTCGGCGACTGCTTTGTGCGGACTGATACCCACGTCACATCGATCAACCCGCCCGACCCCACCCGCGAAGATTTGGAAAGCAACCCCGCCGCCACATACACGCGGGCAATCCGCCTCACCGCGCCATCGTCCTGCGGGTCTTCGGTCGCCATCACCCCGGCGGACGCATCCGGCGCCGGTGGCGTCGTCACCGCCACCGTGCCCGGCGTGCGCGTGGCACTGGAGAGCTGCAAGAAATCCGCGCGGATCTCGATGCGCCCATCGTCGCCGATGATCCGGCGATTCTTTCCCACCTGCACCTCGGACGAGGCGGGCAGTTCCTCGTATTCACGCACCCACACCCAATCCCCGCCGCCCTGCATCTGCCGCGCCTCTTGGCCGCCCACCAAGCGCAGGCCGGCTAAGTGCGCCTGCTTGCCTGTGCAGGTAACCTTTTCAATGGCGGAATACAGCCCACCCCAAGCGACGATCAAGTCGTTGGTGAGCTCCCAGCCGGAGGCTAGCCTGAAGAGCGTGACCAGCCGCAAGCGACCATCCGGCAGCGTGGAGAGCTGCGGGCGAAGACCGCCGGGGCGAGTGTGTCCGGGATTGCTCATGCTAGTAGCTAGTTTCTAGAGGCTAGGGGCTAGGTTCATTCGGCGCGGAATATCAGTGCCCCGGCTCCTTTTCATCCGACACCGCCCGCTTCACATCCGGCACGTAGAGTGCGATGTTGCGGTGCCGGTTCTCGCGCTCCAGCTGGAGCGCCCACTGCTCTTGATCGCGGAAGCTCCACGTGCTCCGCACCTCATCGCTCAAATCGCGCACGAAGTTGGCCAGCCGCCACGTCACCCCGATGAGCCCGCACAGCAGCGTGCACAGGAGCCCGATCGGTAAGATCAGCCGCGTTTCGGCGGAGAGTTCGGCAGTGGCGAGGATGAGCAAGGCAATCATGGTTTTTCCGTTTTCGTGTCTTTCGTGTGTTTCGTGGTTAAAAACTCCGTCTCCGCCTCAGCCCCTCGGCCCCACTGCGGCGCCGCTGGTCTTGTTGCCCCACGACACCACGGCCTTGTCGGCGGCGCGTTGGCCGAACCACCAGCTCAAGCACAGGTTGGCGTTGTTGATGATCGCGACGACGAAGTATTCCACGAACGGCGTGACCTGCTCGGCAGCCGCCCAGCCCCTCCACCACGCGATCAGCGCGAAGCTCGACATGACGAGGAACGCGCACTGGTAGATCCACGTCAGACCGGGGCGGGTAAAGGTGCGGAACGCCTCGACCCACTTGTATCCACCCTTCAACTTCCCATCGGCCTCGACCGAAGCCGTAAACGCCTCGCCCGCGCCTTTCTCGCGCAGGGCGGCGAGGAGTCCCGCCTGGCGTGTCTCCTCGATGTTCGACATGGCGACGGCCAGCTCCTTCTCCTTGTCCATTTTCAGGAGGGCAAACTTGTTGTCCTCGCGCTTCTGAAAGAAGCCGAGCACGGAAGCGATCGTGCCGCCAACGGCACCCGCCACGGTTGAGAAGATCGGAGACGCTGCAAATTCAGTGAGGAGGCTCATTGATGTTTCCTTAGGTTTTTAGACCGCCGGCCGGGCCGGCATCGCCGGCAATTCCGCCAGGTAGTCGGCCAGCACCGGCACGGTGCGCTCTCCGGCCAGCACGGCGCTGGCGATGGCGTAGCCGGCCAGCCACACCGCATCCCGGTGCGCGATCAGCGCGCCCGCCTCGCCCGCCCACTGCGGATTGGTCGATTGCGCGTAGCCCGCCGCGCGCTCCATCGAGCGGTAGCCCCACGAAGCGGCGCGCTGGTCAAGGAGGGCCTCAGTGGCTGCGTCGTAGGCCCTCTGTGTCGCGGCCAGGTCGGGCGTTGGCTCCACCGGCACGTAGGGCGCGGGTGCCTCCAGGGTTACCCCGGCCGCGAGGCCGTAGGCTTCGAGCTCCGCGCTGTCGGCGAAGCCGAAGCGCAGCAGCGTCGCGTCGCCATGCGCGCGCGACTGATTGATCTGTGCTAGCGCGGTCGCTAGGCGGTCGGGCGCAAAAACCAACGCATCAAGGTCGGCACGGGAATTGAGGATTGTATTCATTATACGGATACAGGCTGGATATTGAGTGATTGCAGTAGATTGTGAGTGCTGGCGTGCTGGGCGTGTCCCAGCCAAGCGCCAAGGAAACGCTGACGGGCACCGTCGTCGCCGTGGCGGGCGAAGGCGCGGAGCTTGCGGCGCGCGCTCACCACGCTAGAGCGGCGTAGTAGCCGGTGGGTGGGCCAGATGCGGTAGCCGAGGTAGTTCACCCCAGCCTGCCAGTGGGCGACCATCCAGCGCGATAGATCCAGCCCCATGGTGGCGCTGGCAAACTCCCGTGCCTGATGCAGCAGGCTGCGTAGCGTGCCGGCGTCGGTCCCTAGGATGACAACATCGTCCATGTAGCGGTGCCAGCGCAGCGCCCCTTGGGTGACGAGCCAGCGGTCGAATACATGGCCGTAAACGTTGGCCCAGAGCTGCGAAGTGAGGTTCCCGATAGGCAGGCCCGTGCCGGTGCGTGGCGTGAAGGCCTCGATAAGGCGGAGTGTCCCCACGCAGCTGATCTTGCGCTCGATCTCCTGCCAGAGCGCCGCGCGGCGAATGCTCGCGAAGTAGGCACGGAAGTCAGTCTTCAAGAAATGACATGTGCCGTGTGTAGCGATCACCGCGCGCAACTCCGCCTGCACTGCATCGGCTCCGGCGTGCGTGCCCTTGCCTTTACGGCAGGCGTAGCAGCGACCCATCAGGGTGCGCTCGAAGATCGGGCCGACTACGCTGTGAAGGGCGTGCTGCACGATGCGGTCCCGGAAAGGCATTGCGGAGATAAGCCGGGGCTTGGGCTCATACACGCGGAACTCGCGGGGCGCGCCGGGGCGATAGGTGCCGGCCGCCAACTCGGCGGCCAACCGCGCCAGCTCGGGCTCGGCTTGCTCCTTAAAGAGGAGGTAGCCCAGCGAACGGCGCTTGCCGAGCGAAGTCAGGCGATAGGCCTCGCGCAGGTTATCCATCGAGATAATGCGACTGAAAAGATTGCGGTGGCGCTTACCCATGAACAGAGGAGGAGAGGGGGCTAACGGGTTTCGACTGGCCTACTCGCCGCGCCCCCGACTGGTTGTGTGTTTGCCGAAGCGAGACGGGTGGGCTGACCACATTTGGGCCTGTCCCAGTGCCCGTGAGCGACTGGGTGCGTAGAGACTTTGACGTATCGTCACAGCGGAAGCGCGCGCCAACATTGTTGTTGGAGTCCCAGGGGGAGTTGTTCCAGTTGGACGCGCGGGAGCCGGCGTTAGCGCCGTCATCCCAATTGCCGCTATCCCACCTATCTCTTTGCGGGCTGCACGCGCTTAATCCACGCCCCCAGCATCCTCCCTGACTCAGCGAGGTGAATCGCTGCGGTCTGGTGTTGATGCCTCGAAATGAGGCGTCGATGGGGCGACGCGAGGAACCGCAAAGCGAAGCGCAGTGAGGCCAGTCCGGCGTCGGCTGCATAGAGTTTAGATACGGTGCCCGCCTTGCCGGCATCGTTAAACAAAGCGACTTGCTTGAAGACTGAGCCGATGACACGATCCCGCACCACATGATGAGCGCGAGGCACGCCAAGCAGAATCGGGTAAGTGTAGTCGATGAACTGCTCGTAGCGCTCCACGATGGCGAGCTGCTCCATGCAGGGGGGGAGTGTATCCAAGTCTTCATGTCGTTCGGGTCGTTCCGCTTTCGCTCCACTCATGAAAGGAACACGTGGTCACAGCGGAAGCGCGCGCCAACATAGACGTAGGAGTCCCAGGGGGAGTTGTTCCAGAGGGACGCGCGGGAGCCGGCGTTAGCGCCGTCACCCCAACAGCCGCCTAAGAGCGGAGCCTTCAGGCCCTCGTCGTTGTAGAGGTAGAGGGAGCCTCGGCCCTCGGTGTTCGCGCGCCAGTTAGGGGCGCCGCCCGCGCCGGGGTGGATGTTATCGCCGCGCCCCCAGGTCCACTGGTTGCCCGTCGCCTGCATGATGCCCCAGCGGCTCGTGCGTGGCGCGTCGATGCCCGTGACGACGGGGTCGCCACCCCCGCGATCGGTGGCCTCGGTGACGCCGTAAGCGGCGGCAGTGAACTCCGGGTAGTCGAGGAATTCCTTGCCCGCGGCCGCGCCAACGTGCGCGAAATTGAACCACGTCGCCGCGAAGGTATTGACGCCATTTCCTCCGAATGCCGCCGGCCGGATCGGCGGGCTGAAGCTATCCGCAATCGTGGCGCCAAACGCCGAAGTGCCTAGTAAATCGGCTGAATTGCCACAGAAATAAATATCCACCCAGAACCGGCCCGCGACCAGCGCCATGCCGCGCGGATCGGGCGCGGCCGGGCGAAAGCCGAGATCCCAAATACTGTAAGGGTTGATCTGAGCGGTGGTATTACCGCCCGCTTCCGCCGAAGCGCAACTGCCCGGTGCCCAGTGAAAGCCCCCAATGATTGCCGCGCCAGTCGCCGGCGTGAACGAAGTCGATAGACTCACGGCACCCGCCGCCGACACATGCACGGCCACATCCGTTCCGCCCGAGATAGCTAACGCGGTGCCCACATGAGTAGAAAGTGAAGTCTGGGCGGCAAATGACCGCACGCCACCCCCATGGGCAATGACGGCCCCCGCACGGATGGCGACCCCGAGCCCGGCGGAGGTAACGACAAAGATCGGGGCGGGCGTGACGGCCGACGGCCGCACGATCCGCGTCCCGACGACGGCGGCAAACCGGCGGCGGGAAGGGAAGAGCTGATCCAGCTCGGACAAATCCGCCAAGGTGAATTTGCTCATGGCTGCTTAGCTCCGGGTGCGGGTTGCGATGCGGTAGGCCCCGGCGCTCCCCGCGTAGGTGAACGTCTCGGTATAGGAGAGACTCAGCGAGGCCGAGCTGACGACGACGGTGCTCAACCGCTCATCGGCGGTGCCTGCGTCCAAGTAAGACGGCGTCTCGACGCGATCCGGCGCCGCATCAACCGCCGCCACCGCCGCCGCCGTCCCCGCCGTCGCCGCCGTGATCGGCATGAGCGCGACCGGGAATGGATTAGCGGGAGTAACCGGCAGGCCGGCGGTTATGATTTGAGCGTTCATGTGATTAGTAGGTCTCGACGGCCGCGGTGGTGTATTGCCCTTGGCCCTCGAACGCGGTGTCGTGGGCTTGGGTGAGTGCGTTGTAGGCCTTGCCGAGTTCGGCGCCGGCCTTGTTGTTCTCTCCATCCGCCGGCAGCAGGTCGGCGAACACCGCCCGCTTGACGAAGGTTTCCAAAATGTAAGGGAAAAGAATCTTCTCCCAGTGAGCGGTCGAGGTCGGCAGGTTGCCCGTGGTCGCCACAAGTGCCTTGTAGCACTCCCCTGTGGTGGCGTAGTAGCGAATGTCGCCCGCCACGTAAGCAGTCGCCCCATTGTATTCCGTGAGCGTGAAGACCGGCGGGCGGATCCGGAACCGCACCCACACGGTGGCGCCGGCGTAGTTGAGCGGCGCGATGCCGTCGGCCGTCACGGCAAACTTCACGCGGCCGGCGGTGAGCGGGCTGAGGCCGGGGTCGCGGCGATAAAGCCCGGCGATCTCACCGAAGGCGGTCTGCGCCGGCTGCGCGAGGGCGACATACCGACGGAAGCTCGTCAGCGCGGCCCACTTCAACGGGTGGCTCCCCGGCGATTGGCCGGCCGTGGGCGAATTTGGCGCCGAATTGGCGGCGTAGTAGCCGGCCCCGGCGACGCTGTGAACAAAGTAAACCTCGTCGGCGGCCGCGTAGGTCGCGCCACTCGCCCAGGCATCGCGGTAGGTGCGCTCCTCGGCGGGGCACAGCTCGGGCCAGAAGTCATGCTCAACGCCCTCGCGCACGCGGGTGTTGAGGAAGCCCAGCGCCTGAAGGCGGGCCGCATCGTCATCGGTGGCGATGCCGGCCATGGACAGAGCCCCGGTGAGCACGTCGATAAACTTGGAGGAACGGTAGGGCATGGCTTAGCGCGTGCCCCAGCGACCGCGGCCCGTGGAGGTCGGGCGGGCGGCGATGCGGGTGGCGGTGGAGGGTAGCTTGCGCTGCCAGGGCTTGGCTGCGGTGCTCGTCTTGATACGGGCGGCGGGATTATCGCGCAGGTATTCGCGGACAAACTCATCATCCTGCCAGCACTCATAGCCTTTCTTATGGCCCCAGAAGTGGAATGAAATGGGGTGCACCATATAGGCGACGTCACCGCCACCGTGGCCGTCATCCTTGAGCACGCGGCGCACGCCACCGGCCTTGGCGGCGAGGGCCATTTCGGCGTGCATCCGCGCCATCTTCTTCCGCATGCGGAAGTCCAGCTCCCGCTTAATGTCTTCCACGGTGATGCCGAGCACCGCGCAGGTCGCGGCGAGGTCGGCTTGCTCTTCGTAGGCGGGAAGGGGCATGGCGGAAAACGCTAAAATGCTGAAAACTAAAAAGCTGAAACCATTTCAGCTTTTTAGCATTTCAGCATTTCAGCATTTGGTTTTACCGGCCTTGGCGGCTGTCGTTGATCCGCAGGACCAAGCGAGCCCTGCCCTTATTGAGGGCGGCCAGGGTTTTGGTCGCGGCCGGCGCGCCCACCGTCAGCAGGACGGCGGTATCGGCGCTATAGACGCTCTTGGTGCCCGTGCCGGCTTTTACGTAAACCTCGGTGCCGTTGAGGTTGCCTTGCGTGGCGGTGAGCAGGGCGGCCGTGTCGCCGGCAACACCGACCGCAAAGGTGGTGGTGTTGTTGGCGGCGTCGGCGGTGTCGGAAAACGGCTCGATGAGCTCGAAGCGCACCAGCTCGACCATCTGTCTCAGGCCGGTAGCGCCGAAGATGTTGATAGTCTGGCCGGTGGCGGCGGTGGCCTCAGTCAAGTCCGTGTGGTCAAACAGGAACTCGTGCGTGCCGTCCTCGAGGGCGGCGGAGTCAGCAAACAGGGGGGCGAAGTCTTTCATGTGAATATTTCCTTATGGTTGGGCGCGGTCGCCGGGTTAGCTGGCGATGCGGGCGGAGAAACCGCCGACAGGGTTGTCGACTTCGTTGGTGATGATCGCATCGACCACGACTTTCTCGCCGCCGCCTTGGTAGGGGAGCTTGAACGCGCGGGGCATGCGGGTGTAGGCGATGCCGGCCATCTCCATGTCGAGGAACACGCCGCTGTTGTGCGTGCTGGCGGTGAACTCGCCGGTATCGACATCGGTCATGATGTGTGCGCTCGGGTGCACGCGGATCTTGCCGGTGTCGAGGTTGAGCACGTCGATGACGTTGATGAGCGCCTTGCTGGCCGCATCCTGGTTAAAGGTGCGGATCGGCACGCTCGTGCTCGTGGCGCTATCATCGCGCACCGTAAAGTCGGAGATCTTGGCCTTCATGTCGATGCCGACGAAGCCATCGAGCGTGACACTGTTGCCGAGGCGGCGTTTCCAGGCGGCGCGGGCGAGGCTCTTCAAAGTGGTTTCTTTGAAGTCGGCGAGGGTGCCGGTGTAGAGCTGGTCGGCATTGGGCCGGAAGGCGGCGGGCACGGCGTAGAGCGCTTGCGCAGCCGAGTCGAACCAGCGGAACAAGCCGCGAGTCTCGTTGGCGGCGTCGGGATTGTTCTCGTCTTGGACCAAGCAGTCCTCGAACGAGAGCAGGCGGCGCTCGATGATCTGCTTCACGGTGACCGTTGCGTCGATCGTCTGGTCGGCGATCTCGTTGGTCTTGATGCCGGCGACATCGCTCTCCATGGCGAAGTCGGAGACGCCACGCGGATCCCAGACCTTCTGGGCGACGGCGTGCAGGCGCACGCGCGGGTTGTAGTTAAACTTGGTGGCGTCCACGCCGTCGCGCACACCGCGATGGCCGGCCTTGCGGTAGCCCTTGACCTGCCAGTCGCTCAGCACATTGCCGGGCTTCTTGCGCTTGGCCATCATCGAGGAGCACGGGGTCGCGTCGGATTCCGCATTCGCGATCATGTCGGCAAGCGCCTCGCGCTTGCCGACCTGGTTGTATTCCATCGCCTGCGCACCAAGGCAGAGGCTACCGACTTGGAAGCCGGAGAGCTGGGCAACGAAGTTATTGAGGAAGAGGACGGCACCGACACCCACGCCTGCGCCAGCAAGGGCGCCGTGTTCGGTTGCGGTGGAGTGGACAAAGTCAGCCGCGCCAAAAAGGGCGACGGCCACGAGGAGGGACAGAAGGCCCCAGAAGAGATTACTGCGATTTTTCACGATTAGTGTTGTTATGAGTGCCGGTCCGGTCGGCGGGTTACATTCCAAGCACGGCGAGCGCGGCGGCTCGTTTGTTGGCTTGGGTGGGATCTTTGATTGCGTTGGTCACGGCCGTGGGAGCGTCGGAACCGCCTTGCTTGCGCTCGGCGACACCTCCCTTGGCGGGTCCACCGGAACCGGGCACGCGCGGAGCTTTCTTGATCGCGGGGGCGTCGGGCTTGGTGGTCTTTTTCGCGCTCGCGGTCCGAAGATCGGCGAGGGCTTTGCGACCGAGTAGAATCTCCGCGACGCGGAGGTGGTAGTCGGGGAAGCGTTTCAACTCGGGCTGTTCGCGCAGGAGAGACCGCGCGGCCTGATAGTCAGGCGACTTGGCGTCGAAGAGCGCCGGGATCAGTTTCTTGGCTTCCGTGTCGTGGGCGGTGCGAGCGGTAATCACGGCGCGGGCCTTGGGCACTAATTGCTCGCGCTCACGCTGCACAGCGCGCAGGCGCTGGCGGAGTTCGCCGGCCGAGGCGGGCCTGGCACCCTTGGTGAATTCCTCGGCCGTGGGCTCGTAGCCGTCGGCGTGCTCGGCCGCCCAATCTTCAAACGCCTCGATGCCTTCGATGTATTTACCGATGGCGTCCTCGCTGGGGTCGAGAAGGAGGGCGTGCACGCCGCCGACGACGGTGGCCGTGCGAGGTTTGCCCTCGGCGATCTCCTTCGTCTCGGCGAGCTCGGTCTCCAGCTCGGTCACGCGGGCGTCGAGCGCGGCTTTGTCGGCCTTGGTCCTGGCGGTGATCTGGCCGATGCGCTTGTTGATGATGCTCTGGGCGACCGCACGGGCGGCCTCGGGGAGCTTCTTCAAGTCGGCATCGTTGCGGGCCTTCTCGGCGGCGGCGGCTTTGTCGGCCTCGTCGTCGGGCAATTCTTCGGTCGAGTCGGCGTCTTCGGCGCTGGCTTCGGCCTCGCTGTCGTCTTCGGCACCCTCGGACTCGGCGGAGTCATCGGTCTCGGTTTCCCCATCGCCGTCGGCGGTCGTGTCGCCCTCGGCTTCGGCCTGGGGGGCTTCGGCGGTGGGCAGTTTGACGCCAAAACGATTGGCGGCCTGGGTGAGAACATCGTCGGAGAGATCAATCTCGGAGCCGGCGGAAGGTGCGGTCTTGGTGGTCGTGGTCGTCATGAGTTTAGAGCCCCTCAAGAGGGCGGGCATGGGTTAACCCCGCCCGGAAAACCGGGCGGGATAGGCTCCCAAGAAACAGCCATGCACGTGTGCGCATGTGCCCAGTCGGCGCGCCAGTTGCTCCCTCGCAAGGGAGTGACCGACAACCCGACCCAACCACACCCAATCACACCCAACCGCGCACAAAATGACACGCGGCATGGGTGGGGAACGAAAAGGCCTGCCGGTGAAGGCGGGCCTGTATTCGGCGCGAAATACCGGAGCAGGCTAAAGCGTTTCCAGCGGGCTGCGCGCCGTCGCGACCGTGCGATGGATATAGCCCATGGTCGTCTCCAATTGCGAATGCCCCATGACCTGCTGGATCGTGCGCGGGTCCTCCTGTGAGTGCGTGGCGTAGCCGTGCCGTAGCACGTGCGGAGTGATGCGCGTGGCGATGCCAGCGGCGGAGCGGGCCTGGCCTACGGCGCGCTGCAACGCGGCCTCGTGCAAGCGCCAACGCACCGTCAATTCCGGCTGGCGCGGGTGCTGGCAATAGTTGCCGGACGGGAACACCCAAAACCAACCCCAATCAAAGGGCGCTTTCGGGTATTTTCGGGCAAGCTGATGCGGGAGTGACACGCCGATCTCGGGCCGGTGCTGGCGGTCCCACTGCCACACCTTGCGGGCACGCTCGATCTGGGTGCGCAGCGGCTCGACGAGACTGCACGGAATCGGGACCATGCGGTCCTTGTCGCCCTTGCACCCGCGCAGATGCAGCAAGCTCTCCGACAGCCGCACATCCTTGATGCGCAGGTCGAGCGGCTCTTGGACGCGCAACCCGCAACCGTAGAGTAGGCGTGCCAGCAAGCCGGCCGGCACGAGTGGCGTATCGACCAACGCGCCAAACAGCGCCCGCACCTCGTCGCGGCTCGGAGCCTCACGGATGTATTGCGGCCGCTGGGCACGGAGGGCGCTCACCTCCTTGAGCGGCTGTTTCTTCACGTCCTTATACAAAAACAAGAGGGCGGCGAACGCTTGGTTCTGGGTGCTCGCGGCGACATCCTCCTTGACGGCGAGGTGGGTGATAAAAGCCTCGGCTCGCTGTTCAGGGGTGAGGTCGCGAGGCAGCTTGAGCACGAAGTCGTAGTAACGCCCGATCCAGTAGGTGTAAGCCTGCTCGGTGCTCAGGGCGAAACCACGCACGCGGATCTTATTGGCGACGACCGCCAAAACTTCATCTCTCGTTTGCATGGGAGTTTATGTTTTTGGTTATCTAACGCGAGGTGGCAGAATCATTGTTGGGCGCGGAAACCACCGTGGTCGTCCACGTCGTCGTGATCTCGGCTTGGATATGCAGCTCTGCGCCGCACGGGCATAGCATTCGGAGCGGCTTAGTGATGTCGTAGTATTGAGGGTCATCGGCAGCCCATCCCTCACCGCAGTTTGGGCACTCAGGGCCTTCGCCCTCTGATACGTTTCTTGTGGCCATTTTTGTATTTGATTAGTTATTACGGACGCCCAACCAGGGCTCATGGCGATGTAGGTAGAGGGGCCATCCGGCTTGCGATGGCCCTCTGGGTGGCGAGTGCGTTAAGCGGCGGCTTTCTCCGCTCGGGCGGCGAGCTTGGTTTCGAGTTGGCCTTTGAACGTGGTGAGGGCGAACACGCCGCCGGCGCTGTAGGTGCGATCCTCAAGGGCGAAGCCGCGGCTGGTGTCCGTGGCGGCCGCCGGCGGGGTGGCGGCCTCGCTCATGGCCTGCACCGCGCATTCATCCAAGAGCTGCAGAATGCCCTTCACGATCGGCAACCCGGCGCAGCCGGCGAGGGTGGCGTCGATATCTTCGTCGGCCAGACCGGGCGCCCGGGCGAAGAGCACCGGCTTGTTATGGGTGGCGAGCTGCGTCTGTGCGTCGGTCAGTTCGGCGCGCAGGTCGTCGGCTTGCGCTTCGCGGGTGCGCAGCACGCTTTGCAGGGCGTCAACAGTGTTCATCCAGCGGGTTTCGCGCCCACGCATATCGGCGATCAGGTGCTCGTTGTGATTCCGCACGAGCTTAAAGCCGTCGAGCGTGGCGGCCTGGTTGATGACGGTGGCCTTGAGTTCATCGACCGTGCGGAAAAGCTCGTTCCGTTTCTTGCGCACGCCGTCGAGCTCTTCTTCAGCCTCGCGGAGTTCGGTCTCGGCGTTGTTGAGCTGAAGTCGGAGGGCGTCGAGGCTGGTCAAGTCGGCGGCGCGCGCGGCATGCAGCCGGGTGTTTTCGTGGTGATACGCGGTGATCGCCTGGTTAAAGCGTTTCACGATGGGTAGTTTATTAAGCAGTGAGGTGATCATGTGTGGTTAGGTTTTTGCGGTTAATTATCCGGAGTATTTGGTGCCGAATCAGGCGCCGCCGCCATCGAGGGCGGGGCGGGCCATGGTGCGGCCGATGACTGCGTTCTGCTCCTGTTGAACTTGCCCTTGCAGGTGCTTGAGGCGGGCTTCCCAAATCGACCGGCTCACCGGCGTGAGCTTTTGGATGGCTTCGGGGTTTTTCTCCGCCAGGCCGAGTTGCACGTCGAGGCGCAGGTTGAAGTTTTGCCCGGCGGTCTCCATCGGCGGCTCCACGCCGGCGGCGATCTTGGCGAAGTTGTTTTCTTCGTCCTTGATCTCGTCGGCACTGGCTTCCTCCACCGGCCGGACGACGCGGCGCGCGAGCTGCGGGGAAATTGCCCCCATGAACCAACTAATCAACTCGCCGCGCTGGATTTGGCTCTGGTTGTCCCACGCGAGCGCGTAGGCGGTGATGAGGTTGCCGACTTCCTTGAGGTAATCGAACTGGAGCATGCCCGCCTCAAACGACAGGTCGGCGTCAAACCCGCCTTGGATATCCTCGATCAAGCGCGACACCGGCTCGAAACCCTTGCCGAGGATCCGCTGAAGCTGGGCGTCGGGCATGAACTGGTAACACAGCCGGATACCCATGCGGATGACTTCACGCAGGCCGAGGAAGAACGTGTCGATCAGGTGTTGGCCGTAGAGGCGCACCAGGTCGGGTGAGGCGTCGCGGCCCATGCGGCCGTTGTAGCGGTCATGAGCGATCATGATCGCTTGCTGCACCTTGTCGTTGCTCTGCGGATACTGCGCCATCTGCATAAACTTAATCTCACCGGGGCGCTGTTCCTTGATCTGCTTGAGCGGGCCGATGACGAGGTTGAGCTTGGGGCGGTTGGCTGGGACCATGATCGGCGGCACGGTGCAGAGCTGCGCGTGATCCATAAATGAATCATGCAGGAGCTTGATGGATTGCTGCTCGGTAGATGAAAGCTCGGAGATGCCGCGCGAGTCCCACGGGCTGCTTGAGGTGATCTCACGCGGGAACGGCACGAACGGGTAGGTGCCGATCTTGTAGTCGAACAACTCTTCATCGGTGCCGGCCTTCTCCACGGCGTGGTGATACTGGACGGTGTAGAGGCCGGGGATGCCATCGGTGTTGGATGCCCAGTAAAACGCGGTGAGGAGCTCGAATTGACCACGGCGGCGATTGGAGTCCCAGGTGCGCTGGGTGATGCTGTCGCTGAATTCGCCGCTTTCGTTGTAGTGCGACATGTGTTTCCAGCCGCTCTTGCCCTCGTGCTTGAGCACCTCGGCGACGAAGCCCGGCTTAAACTCGCCCTTGGCGTCCATCTCGCGCAGCTCGACCTCGGTATACCATTCGCGCACGTAGACGACGCGGCCGCGCGCGTGGTCGGAGGTGTTCTCCGGAATGAAAATATCATCGAACAACCGGCGGGCCTTCACCGCGAGGCGGTTCTCGCGCACGTAGGGGTAAGGGAACGTGGCGGTCTGCTCCGTCTGCCAGGCCTCGGCTACCTTGGCGGCGCGCGTGGAGGGCATTTCATCCCAGAGGGCCTCGGCAATCTCCGCCAGCTCTTCGAGGCGCTCAGGGTTGTTGAGGAGATCCTCCATGTCGGCAGTCAGCTCGGGCGTAACCTTGGTCAAATCGCCCTCGGTGATTTGCGTGAGGAGCTTTTCCACAAACTCGGTGCTCGTGACCGTGAGCGGTTGGAGCGCCTTCTCCTGCTTCCAGTAAACTTGCAGGTAGGCGATGCCGGGACTGTCGCCCTGGCGCCACTGCGCGACCTTGGTGAGTTCGACAAACCACTCGGCGCTCAACTGGCTGCGCAGCACGTGACCCCAGAGGATGTTGAGATTGGCGGCGAGCTCAGCGTCATCGGCTTCCGTGCCTTGGAAGGCGAACGTGAGCGAGGAGCGGGTGACGGCCGCCATGATGATCATGACCTGCTCGTTGATGGTGCCGTCGGCGAGACGGATGCGGGCGTCGCTCGCACCCTCGAAAGGGAACGGGGCGACACCGCCGAGGGCGTCGGCACGCTTCTTGCCGTCGCGGGACTGGCCGGGCCAGCGGCAAAAGCGGATGTCGTGAGCCAGCTCGCGGCGGTCGTTGACGTTGGCTCCGGCATCGGAGGCGATTTGCTCAAACTCGGCCTTGAGGGAGGTGAGCCGGTCGGTGGTGCAAGGGCGCGATCCGCCGTCGGCGCGCGCGAGGTTCCATTTGTATTTCTTATCTTCGGTGTGGGTCATTGTGACGTGGTCGCTGTCGGTTGGGTTGTCTGTTGCGCTGGCTCTTGGGAAAGTGGGTGGGGGCGGCTATTCGCCGCCGAATATCAGGCCGGTGACCGCTCCCAGCTCTTGGCAACGGCCATGACCTGGGAGCGGACGAAGCGGGCGCGGTTGGTTTTGTAGCGGGCGGCCGCCGTCTTGGTTTTAGGGAACGGGGCGGGCTTGAAGATCTCGGGCACGAGGGCGTCCATGTCGGATTTGGAGAGGCCGAACGCCTTCATGATGTCGCCGCGTTTCACGAAGTAGCCGGCGCGGAGTTTTGAATCTACGTCAGCGGCCGTGATGCCACTGGTGGTGTCTGGATGGGTGGGCATGGTGTTGGTTGTTAGCTTGGGAAAAGGTTCAGTAATGCCCGCCGCCGGTGCTCTCGAAGGCGCCGGCTTCGTAGTGCTCGCAGCCGGCGCGGAAGTAATAACGCAGCAAGTCGATCGGGTCCTTGGTCGCGCCTTTATTGCCGTCGGCGCCCGTCCACTTACCCATCGCGAAAATCAGGTTTGCGCAGTCTTCGGAGATAAACAGGCGCGGCTCGTTGAACTCGTTGATCACCTCGTCCTCGTTGTAGTCCAGGGCGTCGTTGATGTCTTGCACGCCCTCTTCGATCTCGTCGCCGGGCGCAGGCAGGTAAACCATGCCGATCTCCTCGAACTGGGTAAGGAGCGTGGTGGGGCGGTCATCTTCCTCGCGCGGCGCGCTAGCCGGGCGGCTGTCGATGTAGCGGGCAAAGATCGTCTCGGCCGCGCCGTTCTCCGCGCGCCAGTCGCGCTGGGCCTCGCGCTCGCCTTCGCTGCCGCCGGAGCTAGGGAGCTTGTAATCCTTCCACCCTTCAAGGCGGGCAATCTCGATCTTGGTCTTGAGGTAGCCCCAACCCAGCGACGGCGCCTGACCGGGGCCGAGCTTACCGTCGTAGCGGCGACGGCCGGCGATAATGCCGCCACCGGGGAGCGCCCACGGGCCCATCACGCCCACGCCGGGGACTTCCGTCGGGCCGGGCCACTCGCGGTAAACGTAGTGGCCGCGCGGGGTCGCCCGGATCCAGAGCATGAAGGGGTTTCGGCTGCCGGCCGGGTCGGTGAGCTGGTAGTTGGTGCCGACCTTGGGGATCGCGCTCGCCGCGACGACGTGCGCCTTGCGCGAGAACTTGGGGAACTTCCCCGACACGGTCTTGTTTGCGATGCCATACCAACGCTCTTTGACGAACGCGATGGACTTCCCGCGAATCAACTTAAACACCTCGACCGGATTGCCGTAGGGGTTGTCTGCGGAGTGGAAGTGAACCACGGCGCGGTTGCCCTCGGGGTGCGCGCACTTGAGCACGCGCGGGACTTTCTCAAACGCACGGCCGGCGTTCACGGGGAGTTGCCCGCAGCCGAGCTGGTGGCCGACGACCGGGTCGATCCACTTCGCGCAATCCTCAGGGCGCGAGCGGGGCGCACAGAGGCGGGGCGTGCGGCGCTCGCGGGCGGCCGCCTCGGCCTCGGTGATGACGTGCTCATGCTCCGCCTGGCTCAGCCCTAGCGCACTGGCGATGTCGGGCTCCTTGCCGTCCTTAGGCAGGAGGAAGCCCACGCTCTCCAGCACGGTCTCGGCCCCGTCGCACATCATGGCAACGGTGTCGGTGTAGCCATCGACCGGGGTGAACGACAGGATGATTGCGCCGCCGCGGGTGGCGACGCGCAGCTCCAGCGTCTCCATCCAATCGGCCGGGCAAAGCTCGTCGGGCGCGGCCAGGTCCACCTCGCCGCCCTCGATCGTGTCGCGCTTCTGCTCGTAGTTGCGGAAGCTGATTTCGCTCTCCGTAGGCATAATCATGCGACCGTCGGGGAAACCGTTCTTACGGGTGAAGCTGATGTATTCGGAGGCCTCACGAACGGCTTTTTTTGACACGGCCGCGCGGATCTCGGCGGGCAGGTATTTCCAGATGAGCGGCTGCTGATACTCGATGCTCATGGCGCTCGACGTGTGGAACATCCACACGCGCTTGCTCCGGTTGAAGCTGATGAGCTTCACCGTGCGTTTCGACACGTATTCAGATTTTCCCGACCGATTACCGCCAAGAATAAGGAGAATCTTAACGAGCACCTTGAAGCCGAGGCGCTGGCGGATGGCCTCGGCGACGGTGGTCCAATCGGCCTCGGGCCGGTCGAAGCCAAGGAGGGCGTCGCAGATTTTCCAAACGGGCGGCTCCCAGCCATGGCGCAACGGGTCGGCCTGCTCCTTGCGGATGGTATCCTCGCGCTGGCTCATGGCCGCGCGCCACCCGGCCTCGCCCATGGCAATCATCTGCTCGGGCGTCGGGAGCGGGAGGACGGGGTGGGGCGAGGGGGTGAAACCGGCGCTCATCGACCGCCCTCCCGCTTCTTACGCTGCTGTTCCTGCCAATCGGCCCGGCTCTGCCCGCCGGATGGCACGGCGCCACCGGCCGAGGCGCTCGCCTCGGCTTGGACCATCTCGGTTTTTTCGAGCTCGTGGAAAAGCGTGTAACGCTTGTCGAACCAGCACCGCACAAAGCCCTCTCCACCCTTGCGGCGCTTGATCTGGCATAGCCAGATCTCAGGCTTAAGGGTATTGCCGCCCCAGTTGTCTTGATCGCGGCAATCGACAGGCGGGCGGTAGAGCATGATGACGCGGTCGGCGTCGTGGAAGATCGCCTGAGACTCGCGGATATCGCCGGCCGAGGGCATGCGGTGGATGACCTTGTCGTTGGCGTCGCGCTTGAGCGTGCGCATGTCGCGCAGGCCGCCCTCGTTGAGCTGGGCGAGCACCAACCACAGGTTGCCCGCCTCGCGCTGCAAGGCCTGGATGGTGTGGCTGACGGTGGCGACGACCTCCTCGCGGTTGCCGCAGCGCTTCTCCGTTCCGAAGATTTGCAGGTAGTCCACGCCGACGGCCGTCGGGTGCCCGTGGAGGTGGGCATGGGCGCGGTAGTGCGCCTGCATCTGCTCGATTTTCTCCAACGGGGTGGCCGGTTCGTTCTGGTAAACCCAGAGGCGCTTGTTCGCGACCTCGGTGCGCAGGCGGGTGCAAGTCTCGTCAAAGTGGCGAAGCGTCTCAGGGAGCGCCTGCTGGGGGTTGTTCAAGTCCACCTTGCAGGCCATCGCGACCATCTGCTCGATGAAGCTCTCGATGTCGGTCTCGCGCGTGTAAACGACGGCGTTTCCGCCGTTGGAAAGGAGGGTCCAAATCAATTGGCGAAGGAGGGCCGATTTGCCGTGACCGGAGCCGCCGCCGATGACGGTGAGGCCATCGAGCCGGGCGGAGTTAAGCGGCTTGAGGCGCTTGTCGAAGGTAGGCAGGCCGGTGGGCACCCACTTACTGCGGTCCTCAGTGCCGGCCGCTCGCTTCTTCAAATCCTCCTGCACCGCCTCGATCTGATCGCCGAGGGTGCGCACGGCCTCACGCCGGCCGAAGCGGATGATCTTCTGGCCCACCTCGCCCAACACCTCCGCGAATTTTTCGCGGTCCTCAAACCCGTGTTGGGCGGCGAGGGCGATGTCGGCCGACAACTCCAGGGCGATGCGGCGCTGGCGGAGGAGCACGAGCTGCTCGGCGTGGTAGCGCACCTGTGCGGTGGTCGGCGTGGCCGAGCTGACCTTCATCAAATAATCGTAGCCGCCGACTTCGTCGATCTCGCCGGCCGCGTTCAGCTCGGCGCAAACCTCAGTCGCCGTGTAAGCCGAGCCGCGCGCCACCAGGTCCTCGACCACCTGCCAGATGCGGCGATTCGCCGCCGAATGGAACGCCTTGGCCTTCACCCCGCACTGGGTGCAGATAGCAAAGGAGGCGCGGGAGTCGTCGAGCATGACGGCCGAGAGGAGCTGGCGTTCCACCTCGGCGTCGTGAGGGGCATCCGGGCCGACGATATAGGGGTCGCTCACGATCCGGCGATCAGGCGCGGCGTTGCGCACGCGTTTGGGGCGGGCGGCGTCACTCATGCGTTGCCCTCCTTCGCCATGTCGGCGAGCCCGCCCGTGTGGGCGTGGGGCTGGTTCGGATTAAACGGCACGACCGGGGCACCGCCGGGCGGCCCTCCTCCCGGCGTATTTTTTTTACCACTCCCGCCGCCGAAGCCGTCCCGCCACCGACGCACCCAGCCCTTCGCGGCAGAGCGCCATGATTTAATGACCGCACGTCCGCCCTGTTTCCAGCCGTTGGCTTCGTAGTGGTCGAAGAACGTGGCGGCTTCGGCCTCGGGAGCTTGCAGCTCAGCGAAGAAGGCGATGACTTCCTTAAGGTCGGCGGGACGCCCAAGGGAGGGCGCTGCGGCGGAAACCGACGCCTTCCCTTCTCCTTCCTTTCCCTTCCCTTCCCTTCCCTTCCCTTCCGTTTCGGCGGAATCGAACCGGGTGGTTTCTTTTGGGTTAACCGACTTAGAACCGGTGGGCCTGCCGCCAAGTTTCCCATTGGTTCGGTTTTGCTTAACCTCGTGCTCTTTTTCGGTTGGGTATTTCCATACCACTAGGTTAGAGCCGTTCCAGCGCCATAATTCGCAAGTGTCGTTTACTTCGCGCTTTGTGATGCGGCATAGTTGCTGCCAGCGACGGTCAGGCCAGTCGCCACAAGCAGGGATAAGCCCGCCGTTCTCCTGCCCGATGCAGTAGCGTTGAAGACAGAGCCACGTTGCACGTTGGCAGGGTTCCGCGCCGATGAACTCAGGTGCATCGAGCGTCGAAGTGTGAAGGTTGAGCCATTCCATGTGGGTTGGAGTCGAGTTGGGAGCGAGTTCGGAGCAGGTTTGCGGTCAGAAAAGTTCAGTTTGGCCGACGCGCTCGGCCTTGATGCGCGTCAAATCGGCCGTGATGGCCTCAATCGAGGGCAGGATCGCGCCGGAGTGAAAGAGGAGGTCGTGAATGAGCTCGAATAGGCCGGGAAAGTAGGGGGTATCATGGAGCCATTTGCCAAAACCGCCGCTGATGCGGTATTTCGGGAGGACTACAGCGAGGAGCGGCTTGCCGTCCGGGCTCTTGTTCTTGTGGAACCACTGGAAATCGACCGGCAGGGCGTTGTCGTCGAGATAGGCCATCGTGTCGGCGTGCGTCCAGGAGGGCGGGAGGGGTGCGGGAGGTGCTGGAGTGAGTTTGGTCATGGTTAGCGTTTGCCGACGAAGCGCGGGAGGCGCTCGGCGAGCTCGTAGATGTCGTCCTCGGCATGCGTGCAGCGCAGCACCATGCCCCGGCGCAATTTTTCGGAGTTCTTGACGCGCACGCGCACCTCGTCGGTGCCCAGCGTGCCGGTGATGATGCGGCGATTGGTGGCGAAGCACCGCTCAACGGTGATCTCAACCAACGGAGGCCGCGCCAGGTCGAGCGGTTGCTCTGGATCGGCCTCTGGCGCGTCGTCATTCGCCGCCGAATCAGTCTCGGCCGGCTGCGCGGCGGGTGCCGGCTCGCCGGGCGGCGCGTGCGGAATGAGGAGCGCGATTTTTTCAGAAGAGATCCCGAGGTGACCAAGCGCGGCCTCGATCCCGGCCTGAGAGTAGACGACCGCGCCGCCCTGCGCCTCGTCGTAACCGAAGTGCACGGCCTGCTCCATGTGCTCGCTGCGCACGTCGCGGAGGGTCTTGCGGGCAACCCCGAGCGCCTCCGCGAGGCGGGTCTCCGTCGCGATGAACGGGCCGCTCATTTCCGGCCCCCTTTGTTTGAAATTCGGCGCGCGGCTATGCGATTGATAGAACCACCCCCCCCGATAATCGCGCCACCCCCCCCGCCCCCCACTACGCGCGCCAGTGAACCAGCCGCGATCAGGGAGGCGAGGGCGGCACGTGACAGGCGGAGGCCCTGAGACGACCGGCGGATGCAGGCGGCACGCGCCTTTTGCGTCACTTTTGACAACAGTTCAGTGGTTTTCATAGGTAAAGACAGGTGACCATATCTCACTTTGCGGGCGATTCTACGGGTGTTGCGACGGGTGTTGCGACGGGACTCGGAGCCAACTCGATCACCGATCCAGCCGCATCCAGGGCAAGCGCTGCCGCGCCCTTTGCTGTGGGATTCTCCGCCTGCAAACCGATTGGCAAGGGGGTGACGTTGCGGATGATGCGTGCACGTGCCTCGGCATCGGCCAGGGCGCGCAGGTAGTCTTCATGGCCGGGCTCGGTGACGGCGGTGGTCTCGACGCGGGCGGTCGCTCCACCGAGTAGGAGCTGGCTGTTGCTCACGCCGATGCCGAAGACCACGGCGAGGTCCTTCAGGCGTGCAGGCGTGAACAGGGCGCGGTTCGCCGGGTCTGCGAGGATCTCGTAGATCCGTTCCAGCGAAAGGTTCGCGACCTCGAGCCCGAGGCGGCCGACACGCTCCCGGATCGTCTCTACAGGGATCCGCTCGCGCAGAGCCACGCCGGTGATCGTCTGTTTGCTGACTTCCAAGGTCTCAGCAATCACCTCGTAGGTCTCGAACCTGCCCAACAACCTCACGATTGCCCGGTAAACACGTGGATTCTGCAAAAAAAGTCGTTCGCCAGTGAAGCGGCCGCGCTCCTCCTCGCTCGCGTAGGCCACACCAGGCAGGCCGGCGTCGTCGAGCTCCACGCCCGGGATCAGGTCGAGCTGGCGACCACTGCCGAGCATTAACGAGCGCTCAGCCTCGTCGCTTCCATTGGCGCTCATGAGTCCACCTCCAAGAAAAAATCAGACGCGGGAGCCGCCGCAGTCGGGCGAGCGCGCCACCACACGGAGAACTCCTGCGTGCAGGCCACAAGCCGACCCCAACGCGCCGTTAATTCGGCATCAAATAATGCGCGCTCCTGATCGAGTAGCCGTGCTCCGACATGCAGAGCGTTGAGCGCGGCAAATGATCCGCACCAACCCTTACCCTCCGGCGGCGTGCCGTGCGTTGGCTCGCCGAGCACCGCCTCGATACCGTCCTGGTTGCCGATGATGTCGAGACGGCGCTTCATGCGGCCTTCTCCTTCTCGCCGCCGGCCAGCACGGCCGCATCCACCGTGTGAGCCTTGAGCATGCGATTCACCGAGCTCGCAGGGATCCGCACATTCTTGTGCGACAACTTCACGACCGGGCCGAGGCCCTCGCGGCCAGCGCTGGTCTCGTATTTCTCGATCCAGCTCCACACGGTGCGTGCCGACACCTCGATCAACTCAGCCAACGCATCCGCACTATAGTGCTTCTCGACCATCCGGTCGCGCAGGTATGCCTCTACGTCGCGCCCGAGGCGTGCGGTGAGCTTGGTGATTTGTTCGGTTGTGAGTTCCATCGGGTTAACGGCTGAAAAATTCGTTGAGGCGCGCCGCCACTGCGGGTGACGCGCACGGGCAAGAGATGCCGAGAGTCGGGTGAACCACGCGCAGCACCTCGCCAGGCCGCGCGGCCGTTATCGGAATTCCGATAACGTTGGCCGGCGCCGGCGCGCGCCCGGTGGTGACGGCACCGATCCGGAGCACGTCACGCGCTGACATCGACGGGAGAGCGGGCAGCGTCTTCATCGGACTGCCCCCAGGTTCAGTGCCAGCTCAGTGGCTTCCGCGCCCTCCATGTCGCCGGCCGCCGCGCACTTCCCATGCGCACGATGCCGATGCAGCGCGTGAACGTTGCGCGCCGCCGAACCATCGAGCCCACACTCCTCGGCGATAAAGATCACGCCAGGCCGGTCCTCGATCATGTCGCAGCCGACAGCCTGGGCGGCCGCATTGATGCGCACCCGCCGATTATCGCGGATCTCGCGCTCGAGCGCGTAGACTTCCTCCGCCGACCTCGGCTGTATCGCGCACAGGAATACATCGACACCCTCACCCATCAGCTCGCGCGACACGGCGAGCCAGAAGCGCACTTGGCCAGGCTTCTTCACCGGCCAGCGTGTCCAGCAGTCACCGCGCACGGTGCCGTCGAGATGGATCAGGTTATCGGCGTTCACGCGGCATCCTTCGGTTGATCGCCGTGCGCGACTTCGCGCGGGATGATGCTCTCCGCGTCGTCTGGGTGCCCCATGCGCCACTCGCGAGCGACCTCGGTCGCGGCCACGGTGAGCTTGCAGTCGTCACAGGCCCCATGCGTGCCGCCGAGCACGTCGGCCGGGTTCACCAGGTCGCGCACTGGGCGCTCGCAACGGTAACAAGTCTTGTGAGTGGCGGTCATGCCACACCTCCCGTGCCCAACTCGAACGGCAACACCGCGCACTCAAACCCGCACGCCTGCCGATGCCCGCCGCCGCCATGCTTCACCGCGATAACCGACAAATCGAAGTCGGCCTTATGTGGCGCGCCACGCATCGACACCTTCCACTTCCGCTTCTTCGGAGACCAGGAAAACGACAGACACGCATCATGCTCCGGCTTCACCGCACCCTCAAACGCAGTGCTGCTCAGTCGAAGCGCGTTGATCGCGAGGAACAGCAGACCCTCCCAGCGCAGCTCAAACGCGCCCTCGGCCATGAGGTAGGCCATGCCCTCCTTGCGCGCGTGCTCGATGAATCGCCCGGCCTCTAGCAACTGGGCGATGTAGTCGTAAGCGTAGCGACGCGGGTCGCACAACAGCCGCTGGAAATCAATCTCCTGGGAGCGCAACCCGTGCTGGAAAAGATCCGCGCGCGGATCCCGCTTATCCCAGATGTCGTATTCGCCGACCATCCGCACGGCCAGCGGCTCATCGACCAGGTGAGCCACAAAGCAAGCCTTGCTCGGCAGGTAAACCCCACTGTCGCCGAATGGCCGCTGCGTGTTGCTGTAGCCCGCGAACCATTGCCAAGCGAGCCGGCACGCCGCGACGCCATCTATGCGATAGCCACAGATCGCCGCCGGGTAGGCCTCCATCGCGCTTTTGTGGTGGTCGATCCACACCAGGCGAGGATGCCCCATCAACTCAGCGATCGACACATCGAGCATGTAGACCTCCGCAGTGTCGGCGACGACCGGCACAGGGTCGCCGTAGTCCCAGCCGACGTAGCTCGCCCGGTCGCCGAGGAACTTCCGCGCGATCTCGCGGCAGAAAAGCCCGTCGAAATCCGCGCGGTGGTAGATGACGAGTATATCCGGCTTGTTCACGCCCGGCCCCCTTTCGCGATTCGAGTGATCGTCAAGACCGACGGCGCCCGGCGCGGCGCTCGCTCGGCGTTGCGTAGATCCTGCTCCAGCTGCTCGCGTGTGAACGGCCGCAACGTCGGCTCCCTGCGGCCGCTTTTCGACTGCCAGCTCCTGCTCTTCGGAGTGTTGACGCTCATTTCTTGCCACCCTTCTTTGCGGCCTTTGCCGCCTTCTTGGCTTCCACCTTCTCCATGACCACACGCCGCTGGGGATCCTTCTCGGCCGCGATCAACGAGCCCACGTCGGGCGAGGGAAACAGGTCGGCCGTCGCGACCTTTGCATTCATGAGCCGCTCGACGTTATCCGGCACGCCGTGCGCCTCTTTGATGCACACCTCGGACTGCTTGATGATGAGCACCGCGACGGCCACGCGCGCCAACTCGGCCACGTCCATTTTAGCCATCAGCTCGACCTCGCGCATACCTTGACCGCGCGAATCGTCGTCGCACAAGCCCTTGGGCAGCCTCACGCCGACCAATTCCGCCGACTCGCGGATCCGCTTCGCCGTGTAGCCGCCCGCGATAGCCGACTCGATGATGATTGCGACCATCAGCGCCGTCGGAGCCGGCGTCCGCTTCAGCTTGTCCAGGCACACGGCGAGCGCGGCCGCATTCTCGGCGCGCACCGCCTTGATCTCGTCCTTGCGCTTCTTCGCCTCGACCTGCGCAGCGGTGAGCCCATCGGCCTTCTTGTCTGACTTGGCAACCTTCGCCGCGCGCGCTGCATCTTGACGCGCCTTCTCCGGCGTCCATTTATCGTCCGCCGGGTTCTCGGGAAACACGTAGTAGGAGCACCAATCCGCATGAATGAAATTAGGATCATCCCGCAGTGCCGCCGGGATGGTGTAGATAGGGTCGGCCTCCCAGCTATGGCCCTTCGTTTTTATGTCCTCGATGAAGCCCTCCTCCTTGAGCCCGTAAGCATCGGGCATTCTCATGGCGTCGAGCTCCTTCGCGCTCCAGTCGCTATCCACGGCCGCGTCGGCGATGTAGGAGCACACGCGCGGCCACCGTGCGAAACGCACCAGGCTGACGCCATGCGCAGCCGAAATCCGCCCATCGTTCACCATCTCCAACACATCCTCGGGCAACGCCAGCATGCGGATGGCGTTCGCGATCACCGGCTGGCTCCGTCCAAACAGCGCGCCGATTTCCTTCTGCGTGCGCCCCTGCTCGGAGAGTTGCTTAAAGCCCCGCGCCTCCTCGACCGGCGTCAGGTCCGACCGGCTCAGGTTCTCGATCAGCCGCTTGGCCGTGTCGCCGGCCGCATCAACCTCACCCTTGCGGATGTGTGCCGGGATCGTCGGGCGACCCAGCGAACGAAACGCCAGCCACCGCGTCTCCCCGGCAATGATCCGGTATCTACCATTATCGAGCTGGCGCAGGTTGATCGGCTGGAGTAATCCCTCGGCCTTGATCGTGATCGCCAGCGCATCGATTGCCTCGTCCGTCGGCATGCGGTTGCCGGGATCCCGCTCGATCAAGTCGCACGGCACGTTGGCGTTGTAGGTCTGCTCGGGCGTATGGATTTCTTTCGTCCATTCGCTCTTATTCGTCGCCGAATTATCGGCGCTTGAGGTTACCGGCGCGGCCGGTGCGATTGCGGTGGTGGTCATGGCTTTTGGTTTTCCTTGGGAGAAAAAAGGGAGGTCAGGGCGCGGTCTCGCGCCGGTCAGCGATCATCCCTCGGCGAGGGATCGGGTGCCGTGTCGGGGTTGAGGAGCTCCACGCGGATGTCCGCGCACGCCATCCACACACCCGGCTCGCGCCGGTCATTCTGCTTCTCGCAGATGCGCACGCGGTGGCCATCCGGCGAGAACTCGCGCAACCAACCCTCCTGGGCGGGTTGCTTCGTCTGCCAGTGGCGCCAGAGCACCCGCGCGCCATCGTCGGCCGGCGTCGGGATCCGTGGGGCGGAGGTTTTATTGGCTGATGGCATCTGTGGGAGATTTTCCAATGAGGGCCTTAAAAAACCGGCGTCGCGCGGACGCCGGTGGTGTTGGCGGGGTGAGGTTAGGCGGCCGCAGCAGGGCGGGGTTGCGGGCCGAACTTGCAGAGCGGCACGCGGATGTCGGGCAGGCCGGCTTGATGCCAAAGAGCGTAGCGATGACCCCAGTCACCCACGTGTGCGGTGGCATGGTAGGGCAGATACCAGAGCGCCTCCTGCATCTGTCGCACGATCACGCCAAACGCGGCCGCGACGGCGGGGCGGTCATCGCTATTAAGCCACAGCTCGGCGATGTGCACCGCAGCGTGCAGAGCGCGAACGTCGGTGGAGGTGCATCCAGCCATGCAACGCTTGCCCAGGTTGTTCTTCAGCCAAGGACCGATGGTCTGTGCGGCGGGCTTGTTACTCATTGGGATCCCCCTGCTTTGGCGATAGCGGTCGCGACGCGTGAGCGAATCCACTCGGCGGACTCGGCCGCGTTGGCGTGGATGAGTTCGAGCGCGGCGAGCAACTCCGGCGCGGCGGCGATCAATCGAGCGTTTGCTGGAGCTGGCATTTTCACAAATGCAGGCGCGCTGTCGGTATCGGGGCAGCTTTCGCAATTTACATTGGCGACGATTCGGCCGGATTTGGCGGTTACCAGCCACCAGTCCGGCTGGTCGGACGGGTGGGAAGCCCAAGGCCCCGGCGTGTGCCCGGCAGAGACGGGAGCGCGATCCGCGCCCCCGTCCTGTCCATATGCCATAACCCCGGCGCGGACCGTTACGACGGCCGGGGAAGTGTTGTGATCGAGGCCGGTAACGGCGGCCGTGGATGTGGTTTGGTTTGTAGTCATGGGATGGAAAGGGGAGCGGGCTACTTCGCGGCTTCGGTGGGCACCAAGCGTCCGGCGAGGTATTCACGGGTGACCCAGTGCACGAAGTTGCAGGCGGGCCGGTCATCGGCTGCTGCCATGCGCACGATCTCGGCGTGCTCGGCTGAGGTGAAGAGAACCGGAATCTTCCGATCCAGCTTCGCTTCGATGCGCGTAGGTTGAGGACGGTGGGCCATGGGGTCAGGCGGAGGCGGGTTTGATCTCCACGAGCTCGCCGGCGAGGTAGCGGCGCACGATCCAGTGGACGGCGTTGCCAGCGGTGCGATCCTCGCGCTCGCACAGCTTCTTCAGCTGCGCGGCCTCGGCCGGAGTGAACCGACTATCAACCGATAGGGTGCGCTTCTGGCCCGGTGCTTTCTTGTTCACTCGACACCTCCCGACTTGCCGCCCCAGCTGCGGGCCACGGCCAGAACGTGCTCGCGAGAAAACCGAGAACGCGCCGGAGTCGTTGGATGAAACTCCCCCACATCGACTTCACCGAAACTCAAGATCAGCTTGTGCGCGCCTACATGCTCGGCCTCGGCATTTCCGAGGAGTTGCTTAAGCAAGGCGCTCTTTCCAAAGGCCCCAGCACGGCCTTCTATGACCATGAATCCCCGGAGCACTGGATATTGATCATGCGCTGCTCCGGCTGCACTCCCTCCAGCGAGAACGGCCTTATCATGTGGGGCTGGCTCAAGGCCAACCATTCGGAGGCAATAATAAACCACACGATTCAGCAGTTTACGAGAAGCACCGGCGGCGCGGCGGCGACGAGGAAGGTGATACCGCGCAATCGTAATTAGCACGCTCACGCAGCCTCCTTATCGCGGTGGTCGGCAGCGGGGGGTGGGGTGGGCAATTCCTCGGCCTCTCGCTTCTCTAGTTCAGCGATGCGCTCCTTCCACCACTGCACGCGGGCTTGATCCGCCCCGGCATCCGTGTATTTCTCAGCCCATGTAAGCTGCTTTTTAAAGAATTGGCCAAAGCTCATACCGATAAATGGAAACTATCCATTTAATGGAATCAATGCTATTCTTGACAGTTATTGAAATATTTCCATTCTGTGGAACATGAGCCACCTAGCCTCTGCCTTTACGGCTTTTATCGCAGCCACCCGAAAACCTGCTCGCGATTTCGCGCAGGCCATCGGCATAGGCCAAGCTACCATCTCGCGTGTTGCATCAGGTGAGCGACCCGCAGTCGATACGCTCCGAGCCATCTGCACAAAGTGGCCCGATCAACGCGCCACCCTCGGGCTTCTCGTGGCGCACCTTCGTGATGAAATCGACCGGGCCGGCCGGGATCAGACCGAGATTAGTGTTGAGGCCGAAGGCTTGGGCGAAGCCGATATTCAGCTTCTTGCCCGAGCTTCAAAGGAAGATCGCGACTTGAATGCGATCCTTCACCACTTTGCCGAAATGATTCGGCACCAAAAAATACACTCTACGTATCCGCTGCATGAACGTGCGGACCTCAAAGCCGCTGAAGATCCGTCCTCGACCTAGAGAAAGTCATCGGTTAACGATTGCGCATGAAAGATTGGCTTGCTCGCGTATATCTCCCCGTCCTTTTCGCTGCGTTTGTCGGCTTGATTTCCGGGGCGATGTCTTATGAGCGAGGGCACGCTGCCGGGAGGCTATCGTCGGAAAATTCGACGGAAAAGACGCGACATTGGCTTAAGGCTAATATCGCAATCACAAAGTTGGAAGTGGCTCAGCTAGAAGCTACCAAAGGCATCGAACTAGCCTTGAAAAAGCGCCGCCTCGAACTAATGGAAGAGCAATACACTAAGTTGCCCAACCCCTTCGATCTGCTCGAAGCCAAGCCATGAAACTACCAGCTTCCCTTGTGCGGATCGCGCTCACCCTGGCGGCGGCGGTTGTCCTGCTCTTCGTCTTCCAGCTCTTTCGGTGGCAGATCGTGCCGGGCGAGAACTTCACCATCTATCGCCTCGACCGACTGACAGGCCGAGTCGAGATGAGTATGGGTGGCATGGAATGGCTCCAGATTGCGAACCCAGAGCCGGCGCGCACAACATTTGACCCCTCGACCGCCGTCCTGGTGAACTAGGCCAACCCCGGCAACCCGCCGATCAGCGAAGCATACCACTGCGTCGTCGTGTTGACGCTCGTGTGCCCCAGCCAATTCGCGCCCGCGACCACATTCCCTCCGGTCTTGGCCAGCAATTCACTCCCCGCCTGCTTCCGCCAATCATACGCCGTGCGCACCTCCGTGCCGGCCGGCAACACCTTCGCCGCAATGGCCGCCTCATAAACTTCCGCCATCCACTCATTGAGCGAGTAATGCGTCACCGTGTGGCGATCATCCCTAGTCACACCGCCGATCAACCACTCCCGATCCTTCGACAAGCTCACAATCTCCAGGCGCAGCCACTCCGCCACCGGCAGATCACGCACCGAACCCACGGCCTTCACCAAGAAATACGGCCGATTCATCAGCCGCATGATCCAAGATCCATCGGCGCGCTGCTGTAACCACTCGGCCGGCTTGCAATGCTCCACCTCGCTGTTGCGCATCCCCAGCCAACGCATGCACAGCCACACCAGGTAAGAATCCGGGTCCGACTCGCGCAACTCCTTCGATTTGGCCGCAAATAACGTCAACTCCGCCTCACTCATGGGCCGGTAGCGCATGTCCCGCTCCACCTTGAACACATCCGCATCGAGGAACCCGGCCGGCTTCGGCACATGCAACGCGCGAAACGGCTTCTCGTAGGCGAAGATCGAGCGCGCCTGGATCAACGTCCGGTCGGCCGAATACTTGGCGCGCATCATCTCCTCGCTCTCGGTGGAGTGCCCCCTGGCGCGGACTGCTTTGACAACAGCATTCTGGTAATCTTCGACAACAGTTCCAGTCAGATCCGCCACCGACATCGACTCCCAGGAGCGCCCCGCCTTCACCAAGATCGACTTCATGCGAGCGACATTCTTCTTGCGAGTCAGGTCACGCGGGCGGTCGGCGGCGAGGTAAGCCGCAAACAACTGAGCTAGCGTGGCGACGGTCTTATCGGTCTTACCCAGGACGCGGTTGATTTCGGCGCCATTGCCCGATTTCAGCAAGGCATCGCGCTTGGAGACGGCGACCGCCTCGTCGGAAGTGTCGAGGGAGAACGGGGTTTTGCGCCCATTGAATTCCCTTTTTCCTTTGACGAACTTGTGGAAATACCAGATTCCATCCCTCTTAGTTAGGTTCTTTAACTTCTTCTTTCGGGGCTTGCGGGTCACAGGGCTAGCGGCCGGTGTTGTCAAATCTGTAGTCAATGGTGTTGCATCCATGACCGCACTATCTGCAAGCATCGGTTGCAGAGTCAAGGTGACATTTGACAACAGTTGCCTAGGCAATTGACATCAAAACCGCGATTTACCTAGAGAAGATCCCTCCTCATTGCCTGATGGTGTAATGGCAGCACAGGTGACTTTGACTCACCTAGTCATGGTTCGAATCCATGTCGGGCAGCCAATGAGGGGTGGTGACCGGGCGCTTTGCTCCAACATCCGAACCATTCCCTTCGTGAATCTGTCAAAGGGCGTGCCTTCGTCAGGGTGCCGCGAGATGGACGCCAAGATGGTTTGATGTGCTTTTTTCCCGGCTTGGCCGTCTAGCCGATAGCGGGCGCGGTCGGGGGCGATGACAGCGAACTTGTTCTCAAGTGTGTCAAGATAAGCCAGACTGCAGTCTGTCTGGGTGCCGACACTCCGATCAACGGTTACTCCGGAGCTGGCGAGGGCAAGATGTCGTGTTGCTGCTGCAGAGAAACAAGGGGAACCTTGCCTTAAGCACCCACTCGCTGATGGGGACGCTAAAGAACTATGATTACTCTGGATTGGCGGTTGCCGGGATTGTCTCCGGGGGCTCACCGTAGACGTGCCAAGTGGCGGTATTTGTGGCGGTATCGAGCACGATGTGATTTGGAATTGGCGCGGTGAGATCGCAGCCGGGATTTAAGCAGAGGGTGTCTTCGATCCGCGTCCACCAGCGGCGAGGGGTATGCACATGCCCTGATAATACCCAGCGCGGAGCGTGCTCTAGAATCGCCTCTCTTACTTCAGGGTCTCCGAGATCGCGCTCGCCGTCGCTGCTAACGGCCGCGAAACTCGGCGGGGCGTGAACGATCACGACGTCTACCATCGAGGGCCAATCATCGTATTTCCACGCCCAGCTGCACAGGCCGAATTTTACCCCGTGGATTTCCGCCTTCTCGCCATCGACCCAAACAGTATTCGGCTTCGAATACATTTTCAGCCATCGCGCTTCCGCCAAGTGTGCGGTTATCCTGCCGTTGCCGGGGTAGTAATCGTGATTGCCGCTCACGATTAAAAGTGGTCCTCGGCGAGAGTTTACCCAGCGAGAAACCCACCGGACTTGATCACTTAGACTAGTCTTTGAATACTCGAACATATTGAGCAGATCACCCGCTACGACGATTGCATCGTAGTGCTCGGTCTGTTCGGTCACCCAAGCGAACCACGGCTGATTAAAATGCAGGTCTGCTACGTGGAGGATGCGCACTGTTATGATTTAGCTGATACTTTTGCCGACCTTCGACGTTGAAACTGCGTGCGCGCCATCAAGCAATCGAGGAAATGATTGCTGAGCGCGTAAATCTAAAGATGCCGCGATTCGCTATGCGCATTATCGGGCCGAATGGGCGTTGGTTTCAGTAGAGGAGCGACGCGCTATGGACCTCGCCCGCTCGGCGGCGGGATGAGTTGGGCGATGATCGCACGCAAGGTGCTCGGCGGCTTCGTTTGAATCGTGCACGCTGAACCCTATTTCGTTATTTTAAAAATATTGGGATATTGATTAATCTTTAAAAATAGATTTTAGTGATTCTATGATATCACTTACGAATGAGAGCGATATCCTCAAGTCGTTAGCCGAGGGGTTGAGGGGGCAGCGTATTAGCGCGGGTTGGCGTCAAATAGATTTGGCGACGGGTTCAGGGGTCCCGCTGCCTACTCTTCGTAAGTTTGAAACCACTGGCCTTATCGGAACCGCAGCGCTGGCCCGGCTTTTGGTGAGCTTGGGCATGGCCGATAAATTTCAGGAGGCCATCAAGCCGGCACCGCATTCACCCCAGAGCCTGGATGAATTTATTAAAACCGCCGAAGCCCCACGAGCTCGTCAGCGGGTGCGTCGGTCTGTTCGGAACTAAGCAGTTATGGCGACCGAGGAACCTACACGACTGCAGCTGAGCTTTCAGGGGCGTCCGCTGGCCACATTGGCGCATAATCCGAACGAGCAGTCGTATGCATTTCAGTTTGATGATGAGTTTCTGCGCACAGGACATGATCTATCGCCCCTGAATCTACCAATCGAGCGGATGGGTAACCGGCTGCAAATCTTTCGTCCAGGTTCGACGCCCTTGCATGCGAGTCTGCCGGGACTGATCGCGGATGCTTTGCCGGATGCGTGGGGTGAACGGATGCTTAAGCATGAGTTGCCGGAGCTACGCACCACCATGGGTAAATTGGCCGCCTTAGGTAGCCGCGCGTCGGGTGCGATCACGTTTGCTCCGGTGCTTGGCCAGGGAGGTGATGAAACAACCGCCTCCGTTAACTTGGCGGAACTCGCACGTGAAGCGGACGCGTTCAGGACGGAACCGGTCGTCCTGGATAGAAATGCCGTCAATCTCGCCTTGGCCAAGGCCGGCGGCACATTGGGTGGAGCATTCCCCAAGCTTTCTGCGCACCTGGCCAAGGAAGAGGAAGGTAGCGTGTTATCCTTGCACGAATTGTTAGTCGGCGGGCCCGTGCCCGGCGGGCATCGCCACGTCATTTTAAAGTTGGAGCGCTTCAATGACGAAACGGAAGGTGCCGTTGAGTTTGCCTTTTGGCGTATGGCCCAACGGGCGGGCTTGCGTCTGCCGCCTGCATGGCTGGTCGAAGATGAAGGGCGTCGGCACTTCGCGACCACGCGGTTTGATCGTGTGGAGACGGCGAGCGGCGACTGGCGAAGGTTGCACGTGCACAGTCTCAGTGGGATGCTCCACAAGCGGCCATCAGGTGGAGAAATCGGCTATGAGGAATTGATTCGTCTAGCGCGCGCTTTGGGTGGTGTGACCGAGGCACACGAGGCGTTTCGGCGCATTCTCTTCAATCTTCTCGCCACGAATCGCGACGATCATGGGCGCAACCATGCGTTCCTTTACGAAGATCAACGCAAGACGTGGCAGCTCAGTCCTGCCTATGATCTCACCCCAAACGTCTGCAACACATTCATCGCGTTGAATTGGCTGGGGAGCATGCTCTTGCCGCGAAAGTTTGATGACGTGTTGAAGCTGGCCGCCGTTGCCGGATTGGATGCGCCTGCGGCGTGCGAGATGTTTGCCGAGGTCGAGGCAGCGACGGTAGGAGCATGGGATGAGATAGCGTCTAAGGTAGGTGTCTCCTCTTTCGCTCGAAAAATCTGGGCGCATGAAATCCAATATCAGACCGCTGAACTTCGGGCTGATTTTCTGACGCATAAAACCGCGAAGCGCATGAAGCGCCGCGTGGGTGGTGAACCGCCGGGGGCAGGTCCGGGATGACGTTTCACGACACGCCGACTGCCCCCGTCCCCCCTTTTATTGCCCGCTCACGCGCAGGCGAATAAAACGAGGAGCACCCGCTGCCACAGGCACCGTGTCGGTGTAAGTGTAGGTTTGGCCCATCGTAAGCAGTCCAGCTAACGGGATAGTCGTCCAAGACCCCGTTAAACTTCCACTGACTTCGATGGCGTAAGTGATGTCGGAGCGTTGCGGTTTAAACGTCAGCGTAAGGAAGGTTCCGCCGCCGTTGGTAACGGTGCCCAGCTGAGGAGGAATTGTGCTGTTGGCGATGGTGGGGTTGCCGCCAAGCGCGTATTCGACGAGATTAGGTAATCCGTCCAAGTTTGAGATGGCGCTATCAGCTGCGACACCGGTGTTGGCAGCGGTGCCAAAGTATAATTGCCGCCAGCTTTGCAGCGCAGTGTTTACCGTGAAGCTCCGGTCAACCGGGGTGGCGGCCAGATAGCTGGCGTTGCCCGGTTGTGCAGCCCGCACAACGACGGTGCCCGCGCCTGTGAGGGTAACGGTCGATCCCGAGATCGTCGCTGGTCCTGACAGGATGGAAAAGGTCGGGCTCAGCCCGCTGCTGGCCGTCGCGCTCACGACAAACGGAGCGTCACCGTAGGTTTTAGCTGACAGGGCACCGAAGGTGATCGTCTGCGCCTGTGCGGCATTGAGCCTGAGAGCCACTGTGTGGGGACTTCCCGCGGCGACGGCTATTACGTTCGTCAGCCCGGCTGGGATCGTCCTTTGACCATATGAATTGTCGCCCCAAGCGACCACCGTGCCGTCCGCCTTCAGCGCCACCGAGAAGGAAAAACCTCCTGCGACAGCCACCACGTTCGTCAGTCCGGCGGGGATCGTCCTTTGCCCAGAGGAGTTGTTTCCCCAAGCGACCACCGTGCCGTCCGCCTTCAGCGCCACCGTGTGGGAAGCCCCTGCGCCAACGGCCACCACGGTCGTCAGTCCGGCGGGAATCGTCGTTTGCCCAGAGGTGTTGGAACCCCAAGCGACCACCGTGCCATCCGATTTGAGCGCCACCGTGTGTGAACCACCTCCTGCAACGGACACCACGTTCGTCAGCCCGTCGGGGATCGCCGTTTGACCAGAGGTGTTGGAACCCCAAGCGACCACAGTGCCATCCGCCTTCAGCGCCACCGTGTGGTAATAACCTGCGGCGACGGCCACCAAGGTCGTCAGTCCGGCGGGAATCGTCGTTTGCCCATAGCCGTTGGACCCCCAAGCGACCACCGTGCCGTCCGCCTTCAGCGCCACCGTATGGGAATTACCTGCGGCAACGGCCACCACGGTCGTCAGCCCGGCAGGAATCGTCGTTTGACCAAAGGAATTGTATCCCCAAGCGACCACGGAGGATGGGCCGGGTAACTGAACTTTCACAAAGCCGGTCGCCCGTGCGGTCGCATTGTTGCCATCGGTGATCTTAACTGTGTAGGCGCCTTGATCTTGATCACCGGCACTTAAATCGGTGTAGCTGGCGCCCGTCGCACCGGCAATCACGCGATTATTTTGATACCATTGATAGCTCAATGGAGCGGCCCCCGTGGCTGCCACGGTGAGGGTGAACCCACTGCCTGCGTTTACAACTGTGCGAGCGACCGGGGCCGTGGTGACGATTGGGGGCTGCAGAGAGGTTAAACTCTGGTCTATGGGGGTGGCGGCGGAGTAGTCGGAATCACCTGCCTGCGAGGCTCGGACAACCACCGTGCCGACACCCGTGAGTGTGATGGTGTTACCGCTGATCGTCGCCGGCCCTGACACGATAGAAAAGGTCGGGCTCAGCCCGCTGCTCGCCGTCGCGCTCACGACAAATACGTCACCGGAAGTTTTCGCTGTCAGTGTGCCGAAGGTAATCGTCTGTCCCAGCGTGCCATTGAGCCTGATAACCACGGTGTGGGCACCACCTGCGGCGACGCCCACCGCTGTCGTTCGTCCTGCGGGGATCGTCCTTTGCCCATAGGTGTTATCTCCCCAAGCCACCACCGTGCCATCCGCCTTCAGAGCCACCGTGTGGTCACCACCTGCGGCTATGGCCACCACGTTGGTAAGCCCAGCTGGGATCGTCGTTTTGTTATAAGAGCTGTCTCCCCAAGCGACCACCGTGCCGTCTGCCTTCAGCGCCACCGTGTGTGAACCACCTCCTGCGATGGCTACCACGTTGGTCAGTCCGGCGGGAATCGTCGTTTGGTTTCGGAAGTTGTTTCCCCAAGCCACCACCGTGCCGTCCGCCTTCAGCGCCACCGTGTGGTCACCACCTGCGGCAACTGCCACGACGTTCGTTAGCCCAGCTGGGATCGTCGTTTGACCAGAAGAGTTGGAACCCCAAGCGACCAGGTGAGTTCAAGGATGGGGATGAATGATCAATCTGAACCCGGGTCCCGCGTATAAAGAACCAGAGGTAGCCGCGTTTCAGCCACGGGGTGAGGCGGTGCCATTGGCGTTTGTTGGCCCAGCGCACGGCCGGCCGGTAGTCGATCGCGCCGACCCTTACGAGCAGGGCGTCGATCTCGGTCAGTTCCGCGATCCGGGCGGTGGCATATTTATGGCCTCCTTCAGCTCGGGAGCGTTCGGTCTCGATATAATACCGCCGGGCCTCCGCTTGAATTTCGGGGCAGCGCCAGCCGAGCCGCTTTTGGTGGTCGATGGAGTAGTTCTGGGTGTCCCGGTAAAACTCGGGGAATGTCTTCGGGAGATGAAGGCAGGCGCTGCGCATCGCCTTAAACGGAGTGAGCCCAAAGGTGGGATCGTTACCCGAGAGTCGCCGCGCATATTGTCGCAGGTGGCGCTGGCTCCTCGTGATCTGGTCGCGAACATAGACGAGCGGATAACCGATCTTGGGGTCAAAGTGGACGGCATCGGCTCCGTCGCGCAGGGCATCGCGCACGATCTGGCGATTGGCGCTTTTGATCCCGGCGATGAGGCGAAACTGGGCTGGGAAGGACAGGAGTTCCCTGCTCATTTCGATCAACTCGGCATCATCGAGCATGCCGCAGAGGGGGTCGCCCATATCAAAGCCGCCTAGGTAGGACTGTTCGGCGGTGTTGCCGTCGTTAAGGCCGATCCGAATGCTGCCCCCGCCATTGCGGACGCGGACATAGAAAGGCCGCCCGTCGCTGAGCTTGCCCGACCCGGTGGCGGGGCATGCGCCGCGCATGCCTTGAAATGTGGCGACTGCAAGCGGGAGGGTTTCTTGGGTCTCGCCAAGGAGGTGATCGACGGCGCTGCGAGGGGCGTTGAGGGGCTGTTGAGGGGGGCGGTTAGTCATGGTGTTTTGGGGAGATAAACGCCGTGATTAGGATTTTATGCACAGGCCTTGGAGAAGCGTCGGAAGTGGCTGCCGCTTCGGGGCCGTGTTTCAAAATCACGGCCTACTTCTACTTTGTTAATTTGATCTCACTACGTAGGCCGCGAGCTGGCTCGCGCTCCGAACCGCGCCTGCAAGCAGGCGGCCTACCTAGGGAAAACGAGCGCTTCGGTCGGTTTAACGGAGTAGTGCTACGGTGCCCACGCAGGTAACCGCACGCGTTCCTCGCGTTCGCCCTCGACCAGGCGTGCGGTGCCGGCGGCCAAATCGATTAAAACGTGTTTGGGCGCTTTCAGCCTGAAGTCGGCGGTGGCGGCGTTAAGGCAAAGGGCGTTGCCGCATCGGGCCTGCCACTGGGGGGCGCGGTGGATGTGGCCGCTGAGCACCAGGCGGACTCGCGCCTGCCACGCGGGAGTCAGAGCGGCGTAGAGGTCGTCGCTGCCGTAGTCCATTTCGTTCTCATCATCGGGCGCATGAGAAAGGCCGCACTCGACGGGCGGTTCATGATGGAGCCAGATGTCGGCTCCCAGCACCTCGGGGCTGATGAAATCATCCGGTCCGGTGATGTAGGGAAGGCAGGCGATTTTTCGTCCGGCATAGCTACCGGTGCACCCGTCTACGGTCACCCCCGGCCAGGCGAGGTCTCGCACCCATTGCCCGGTTTCATCGAACACGAGGTCGTGATTGCCGCTGGATAAAAAGAGGGGAAAGCGGGCGGCGCGCACCCAAGCGCGCACCCACTTGGTTTGGCGATCAAGGTCTCGGGCATCGGATTTCGCATCGACGTTGATCAAGTCGCCGGAGATGGCGACTGCGCAGCCGAGTTGGGTCGCAGTCCGGGCCACCCACTCGAACCACTCTTGGTTACCATGCAGGTCGGAAACATGGAGAAGTTGAGCGGCTCCGGGCCGTGCGGGAGGTGCCGACATGTTAAGCGGAGCCGCCTCTGCCACCCAGGTCTGTGCAGGAAGGGTGGCGCGGGTGCGGTTCCAAAGCGGGGAGTGTTCAACGCCATCGAGTGTGTGGACGGTGACGGTGCGCTCCTGAATGCGGGCGTAATGGCGAACGCCCTTTTTCGTGCCCGTGTCGATGCACCAATTGCACGACTCGGGTTTGTGGAGAGTGGAGATTTGTTCGCGAGGCGTATGGCCGAAAATTTGATGAATGCCGGCGACGGGCTGAAACTCGCTTAGGTCGCACCAAAACAGTCCGCCGTGCGCACTCGCCGGCCCACCGCGAGCTTGGCCGATGGCCAATAACGGGTGGGATTTATTCAGATCAAGGGCCGTGCGCGCTGCGAAGGCTTGGGCCGCCAGCCACTCGACCACGTTGCCTGCTGCAAGGGCGGGTGGGAGTAGGCGACGGCTCAAACCCGCGTGGCTGAAAAGCAGGTCGTCGTGCCAGTGGTAGAAAGGAAGGGTGGCCAGCGTTTCCCGGGGGATGACGGCGTGGATCGCATCGCGTTTCGCCTCATTATAACCCGGGCAGCGGGCGGCATTCGCACCGGGCCAAGCGTAAGGCAGGTCGTGGTTACCCAAAAGGTGGATACGATTGGGTTGGGCCATACTGGCCGCCAGCCACGTGGCCATCTCGGCGGCGGTTTCCGGGGTATCGCCATACTGATCAAAATAGTCGCCGAGGAAGATGATCTTATCCGGAGCCTCAAGGGCTATCCGCATCTCCAGCTGGGCGAGATTGGGCGCGTGGTGGAGATCAGGGATAACGACAAGGTGCATGGCTACTGAGAGGCTGTTTTGCGGGTTCGAAGAGGAGTTAGACGGGAATAAGTGAACAGCCCGGAGACGTGAGCACTCAGTAACTTAAACGCGCAAGATTCCAATTTATGCCAACCTGGGACAGCGGAAGGAGCGCGCCCAGTGCGGCTTTGAACGAGAGCTGGGCGACTGCACGCCATGCGTGCGGTGTCGAAGACGCCCCGGACATGATAGGATGGCGGATGCCAACTGATTCATGCCGAATTCAGCCGAACGCTTTTTCACCGGGAAGCTGGAAGGCAAAACGCGCATCTGCCTAACGGTAGTTCGGGTTTCCAGCGCCTTCGCGCAGCCAATGAGGGGTGGTGACCGGGCGCTTTGCTCCAACATCCGAACCATTCCCTTCGTGAATCTGTCACGTTGCGCTCCCGTTGTTGCTTTGGGGGCTTTGCGTTGGTTCAGAATCCAAACGTTGAGTCGGTTTGCGAAAGAGGCACGGCGGTGTGCTTGGGGAAGACCGAGCGGCGGGTTCCGAACAGGTCGAGGAAGAGAGCGATCTTGGCGGAGGGCGTCGTGGGCGGCGGGGCCGGGCTGGCGGCCTTTGCGGTCGCAGCGGGTGCGGTATCCAAGCGGAGTTGACGGTCGGTTTCACGGGCGGCGATCTCGGCTTCGAGGTGCAGGGATTCTTCGCGGAGGCGATGCAGTTTCGCCCGGAGCACTTCGGTGGTTTCTGCGTCTTTGCTCATCGGAGTGCGGGTCAACTCGCGACGACGTCAAAAGCAGCGGCCTTGCGCGGTCCAGTAATGCCAGTCGGCGATGGCCTCGGCGGTTTGTTCGTCCACCTCGACGCCGCGCAACTGGCTCAACGGGACAGCAAGGGAGCGTCCTTGCCAGGCGATTTCGACTTGCATGGGCGCGAGGGCGTCAGACGCATCGTCGTCGTCAAACAACGCGGTTACGGTCACGCGTTCGCCGGCGTTGAGCGGCGAGCCCCGGCGGGTTTCGAGGCACTCGGCTTGGAAGGGGAACGTGAGCCGGTCGGAGAGGTAGCACTGCCAACCGGACCAGACTTCGTGCTCGTTATAGCAATCGACCACGATCGCCGTCTCGATGCGTTCCTCGCGTTCATCGTCGCGGGGCGTGCGGGGGGATTTGGATGATTTGGGCACGGGCGGGAGGCGGGCGGGGCCTGCGGATCAATCGGCTCAGTCGTCAACGAGGGTGATGTCGGGTGGGCGAGGGTGATAGTAAGCACCTTTGTGGCGGCGCAACAGGTGATCCAGCGCCACGTCGTCGCCGGGCGGCAAATAATAGAGCGAGGAGAGTCCGGCGGAGCTGTGCTGCGCGATGACGCGGCGCACGAAGGCGGGGCTGATCACGGTGCTTTCGATGAAGCCCTGAAGTGTCCCGGCCTGGTCCTCGGTGAGGGGCGGTTCAGTCGCGCGCAGGGCGGTGCAGAGCACGTCGAACTCACGGATTATTTCAATGCTTTCACCGGGCTGGGAGAAGAGCGCGACGCCACGGGAACAGTTGAGGATCTCCGGCGGGTAGGGAAGGCTCGGACCGTTTTTGACGTGGTCCAGGTCAGCATAGCGCGAATCGAGTTCGGAGGCGCGGCTTTGGTTGTAATGCCGAGTGCGTTTTTGTTCGGCGGCGGCCATCGTCAGGCCGTCGGGAAAGATGGCGAGATCAGCGCCGTGAAAGCGCACGAAGGCGGCGTGTTGTTCCGCCGAATACGCGCGGGCCTTGGCCGCACGTTCCGGACAATAGCGGTAGGTGATGAGCGCGCCGTTTTGGAAAAACTTGCGTTTGATGTTCGGGAAATCGGCGGGGACCTCGGGCCAGCGTTGTTGGGAGCCGGACCAATACCATTCGCCGCGCCAGGGCACGAGGCCGCCGAAAACCATGTTGCCTTCTTGGAACGGGAGTCGGGCGCGGGGCATCTCGATGCGCACCACGTAGGGTTGATTGTTGATCAGATTTTGCAGACCCATCGTCATGAGCATGCCGTCCTTGATGGTGATGGTGGCGACGCGGTAGAAGGCGATGTGGCGTGCGTGCCAGCCGAGGAGTTCGGTGCGCTCGGCGGTGCGTAATCCGAGGCGCTCCGCCAGCAGTTCCAACGCACCCAGCCCGGACCAGGCGGTGCATTCTTGATTAAGGAAATCATCGGTGATGGCGATGCTGGGAGGTTCGCGGCGTTGAGCGGATTCGTGCGCGACATAATCCTCGTGGGCGAAGCGCAGGAGAAACGACTGCGTGCCCAGCCACAGGAGTTTGCGTTTCACGTCCCAGCCTCGCCCGTGGTCGGAATCGAGGAACGTGGTGACGGAGTTTTGTCCGGTCGCCGAGCCACCGAGTTGAGCGGAGAAGAATGTCTCGGCTTCGGCTGCGAGGGCGACAAAGCCGCGGTGACGGGGCGAGACGAGGGCTTCGGGTTGGAAATGCCGCCAGACGGCATCGAGGAAAAATTGGAATCGACGGGCGTCGAAGCGCGCGAGAGCCGTATCGCCCGCGCGCCACAGTCCGGGCAGAGGCGTGCGAAAGAGGGCGAGGTTGCAGGACTCCAGCGAGCGCCAAACGCCGGAGTCGGCGTGGAGATCGTCGGCCATCTCAGTCATGGCCAGAGCGAGTTCCAGGCGTTGATCCTTGGTGAGCCGAAAGACGTCGTTTTGGAGATTCCGCAGCGTTGGTTCAAGCCGGTCGAGCCACGCCGCCGCTAGTTTTGCCAAGTGTGTGAGTTCGGTTGAGGATGCGCTATTCGGGCGATACTGTGTGATGCGAGATTTCAGTTGGCTGGAGACGCTCGTGTTTTTTTGAGCCGCGATACTCGGGAAGTATTGGCGCGAGGCAAAGGCGAACTCCCGCCGCTTCCGGTGGCTCGGATTACCCGTGCCGTCGGGCAGCCAATCGGGGGAGCGGCGAGGACGTCAGTCGGCTTCCCGCTTACGTGCGGCGGCGGTTGCGGAGGTTGTCGATGGCGACGGCGATGATGATGACGGCCCCCATGACCATTTCCTGCACGTATTGCGGCCAACCCATTTTCACGCCGCCGTTGCGCAGGATTGTGATGATCAGCGCGCCGATCATCGTTCCCAGAATCGTGCCACGACCACCGAGCAGACTGGCTCCGCCAATCACGGCGGCGGCGATTACGAACAACTCAAAGCCGATCGCCTCGGTGGGTTGTCCGATGGAGCCGAGGCGCGCAAAAAAGATCACGCCGGCCAGACCCGCGAAGAAGCCGCCGATCACGTAGACGGCGATTTTGGTTCGCACGACGGGCACTCCGCAGAGGATGGCGGTTTTTTCGTTGGAACCGACCGCGAAGATGTGACGGCCGAGACGCGTGTAGCGCAGAAACAACGCGGCGAGCGTTGCAGCCACAATGACCAACCACACGGCGGGCGGGAGAAAAGGAAAGGTGTGCAACGTGCGCGCGGGATCGAGCACGCGGGAAATCCACAGGTCCTGCACCACCGAGGGCGGGTAGATGTTCTGCTCGTTGGACACCATCTTGGCCAGGCCGCGGGCCATCTGCATCGTGCCCAGCGTGACGATGAACGGCACCAACCGGAGGCCAGTGACCAGCATGCCATTGATCAAGCCGACGGTGCTGGCCACGAGCACGGCCGCAGCGATCGCCGCCAGCGAAAGGAGCTGTGGATGCGTGGTCACGAGCTTCACTCCGTTGTGATCGAGGTTGAGCACCCACGCGGTGGTGATCATCGCCAGCGCGATGATGGAGCCGGCGGCCAGATCGATGCCGCCCGAGATGATGATGATCGTCATGCCGATGGCGGCCATGGCCACGACCGCGATATCCTGAAGCATGAGCTGCGTATTCGCATCCGACGTGAAGCCCTTGCCCTCCGGGGTGAGGAACGCGAAGAACAGATAAACGGCGGCCAGCGCGGCGAGGCGTCCGGCAAACTGGAGCAGGCGGTTTCCGGTGATCGAGCCGGAGGGGCTGGCCGTCGCAACGGACGACGAGGGGCTAGGGGCGGGAGAGGAGGCGGACATGGGTTCAGTTTTCTAAAATACGAAAAGGGGAAGAGGGGCGCGGCGGGTTGACGGCGGCTGGGAGGACTCAGCTCTGGCCGACGGCCGCGAGCATGAGCGAATGTTCGGACCAGTCGGCGACGGGCTTGGCTTCGCCGAGTGTGCCGCGACTCATCACGGCGATGCGGTCGCAGATACCGAGGAGCTCGGGCAAATAACTGCTCACGACGAGCACGGCCTTGGGCGGTTTGCCGGTCGCGGGATCGCCGAGCGCCAGCTTGTCGATCCACGCGTAAATCTGCGCCTTGGAGCCGACGTCAATGCCACGGGTCGGCTCATCCAAGAGGAGGACGTCGCAGTCGTGATGGAGCAGGCGGGCGATGGCGACCTTCTGCTGGTTACCGCCGGAGAGCGCCTCGATGGGCTGGTCGCCGGATTGGCATTTGATGGGGAATGCCTTGATCCAAGGCTCGGCGGCGGCGCGTTGGCGCGAGGGCCGCACGAAGCGCCACGGGCCGAGGCCTTCGAGCTTGGAGAGCGTGAGGTTTTCGGCGATGGAGAGATTTTGGGCGAGCCCCTCGGTCTTGCGATCCTCGCTGACCAAGCCGATCCCCTGCGACCAGCGAACGCCCGGGCCGGCCGGAGCTGTAGGTTGCCCATGGATACGGATCGTGCCGCCGGTCACCGCATCAAGTCCGAAGAGTGCCCGGAGCGTTTCCGTGCGGCCGGCCCCGATCAGGCCGGCGATGCCCACGACCTCGCCGCGGTGGAGCGTGAGCGAGGCGTTGCGGGGGAACTTGGCACCGGCGAGCGCCGTGAGCTCCACAATCGGTTCGCCGGCGGTGCGGATTGAGCGCGGATACAGGTCGGACACGTCGCGACCGACCATCATCGCGATGATTTTTGAAACCGGCACTTCGCCGACGACACCGTGGCCGACGGTCTCGCCGTCGCGCATGACGGTGAATGCCTGGCAAAGCTCCTCCACCTCTTCGAGCGCGTGGCTGATGTAGACGACAGCGACGCCCTTGGCTTTGAGCCGGTTGACGAGGGCGAAGAGGTTGCGGACGTCTTTCTGCGTGAGCGAGCTGGTCGGCTCGTCGAGCACCAGCACCTTGCAGCCAAAGGCCACGGCGCGGGCGATCTCGATGAGCTGTTGTTCGGCCAGGGAAAGGTCTTCGACCAGCGCGGCCGGGTCGATGCGCTCGAGGCCCACCTCGTCCAACGCACGGCGGCTCACGGCGCCCATCTCGCGCCAGTTGAGCAACGGCCCGCGGGTGGGCTCGATGCCGAGCAGGATGTTTTCCATCACGCTCAAGTGGCCGGCGAGGGCGAGCTCTTGATAGATCATGCACACACCGAGAGAGCGGGCATGCAACGGGCCCTCGGGTCGGTAGGGCCGGCCCTCCAGCGTCATCTCGCCGGCGTCGGCCGCGTGCGCGCCCGACAAGACCTTCATGAGGGTGCTCTTGCCGGCGCCGTTTTCGCCGATGAGGGCGTGAACCTGGCCGGGCACGAGGTCGAGATTCACGCCCTTCAACGCCTGGGTGGCACCGAAGCTTTTACGGACGCCTCGCAGCGTCAGGAGCGGGGCGGTGGCGACGGCGGGTGAGCGGGAAGCAGTCATGGCAGAATAACGCAGGCCGCGCCCTTTTTGGTCGCGGGCAACGGAAACGATCAGGGCGTGGCGGTGGCGATTTTTTTGGTGCGGACGGTGACGCCGGTATCGATGTAGGGCTCCACTTTTTCGCCGCGGATGGCGGCGACGACCGATTTCACGCCGAGGTAGCCCATCTGCGCGGGGTCCTGCACGACGAGGGCGTCGATCTGGCCGTTGTCCACACCCTGGGCGAGGAGTTCGGATTCATCGAAGCCCACGAAACGCGTTTTGACCTCGATACCTTTGGTGCGGAGGGCGCGAAGGGCGTTATGGGTGCCCTCGGCGGTGGGCTGGTTGGAGGCGAAGATCGCGGCGAGTTTCAGGCGGCCATCCTGCACGTAGTTGCCGAGCAACGTCTCGGCGACGCGTTGGGCGCCCGCCATCGAGCCGTCGGTGAACTGTTGATCGACGACCTTGAGCTTGGGGGCTTGGCCGATCGCGTTGAGAAACCCTTCTTCCCGCAGGCGCGTGCTGGCGGAGCCTTCCGTAAAGCGGATGATGAGCACGGCACCGTTTTCAGCGGGCTCGTCGCCAGCCAGGCGGATGACATTTTCGGCGGCAATCTCGCCGGCGCGGCGGTTGTCGGTGGCGGCAAAACTGACGTAATCTACGCCCACTTTGCCATCGAGCGGGGAGTCGAAGAGGCACACCGGGATGCCACGCTTGCTGATCGAGCGAACGTGGGGTGCCAGGGCCTTGTCATCGCACGGGGAGAGGAGGATGCCATCGACGCCGGAGGCTGCGAGGTTGTTCAGGATGCCGATCTGGTCGGCGATTTTGGAGTCATCCAGCGGGCCTTGCCACTCGATGTTGACGCCGAGCTCGGCGGCGGCGCGGCGCACGCCCGCTTCCGCAGTTTTCCAATAGGAATGGGTGGTCGCCTTGGGGACGACTGCGATGGTGAGTTTCTTCGGGGCGGTGGAACCATCGGCGGCCGTCGGGGCGGCGGCATCGCGCCCGCAACCGGAGAACAAGAGCACGAGGGGAAGCAGGGCCAGGCTGAGACGAGGCAATTTGATCATGATAAGGGGAAGGGTAATCAACGTGAGCGATGACGCTCCAATCAAGGGAGGTTCACTAACGGCGTGGAGCGGCGACGCCTTGTCGAATAAGACTATCGATGCCATCTCGTGCCAAGCATAGCTCTTGTTTTTGCAAAAAATTCCACGTCCGGGGCGGTGCTGGCGCTTTCACTATCTGAGTGATGCTGCGAAATGGCCGGGAACCAGGAGCAACCGGCCAGTTAAGGGAGGGACCGACCTCCGTGTCGTCCGCGCCTTGTGGCAGTTTAGATCAGGCCCGATTCGCGGAAACTGTAGTAACCCAAACCGCCGGGGTCGGCATTGAGGCGGCCAATGATGACATGATCGATCAACGCGATGTCGACCGCCTGACTGGCCTCGCGGATCTGGCGCGTCATCTTGATATCTGCGGAGCTCGGTGTGGGATCGCCGGAGGGATGATTATGCGCGCAAAGAATCGCCGAGGCGGATTCCTTGATTGCTTCGCGAAAGACTTCGCGAGGGTGCGCCAACGTGGTGTTGACCGTGCCCGAGGTGATCTCGGTGCACTTGATCAGACGATTTTTGCGGTTGAGGCAGAGCACCCAGAATTTCTCCACGAGCAGGCCGTGGGCGAGGGGACGGAAGAACTCGGCGGCTTTCTCGGCGTTGTCGATGAGCGGTGTCTGCGGTGCAGCTTGGGCGAGGACGCGGCGAGCGACCTCCATCACAGTGATGAGCTGGAGGGCTTTGATGCGGCCAATGCCCTTGAGTTTTTTGAAGTCGGTTTCGGTCCAGTTGATCAGGCCGGAGAGCGAGCTGGCTTCGGAGATAAGGCGGTTGGACAACGTGAGCACATCGTGGCCCTTGGTGCCGCTGCGTAGAAGCATGGCGAGGAGTTCGCTGTCGCTGAGCGCGCCGGCACCGTGTTTTTCCAGGCGCTCTTGAGGACGGTCGCCGGCCGCGAGGGTATGGAGGCGGTTCGGGGTGGTGGTCACGCGGCGCGAGGGGGGAGGAGTTTGGCGGAGCGGGACTCCTTCTCGGCGATGCCTCCGATGTGGCCTTGGAAGTCGGGGTCTTCGCCTTCAAGCAAGTCGGGGAGCCGGTCGCGGAAATCACTCCGGCGGCACCAATAGCGCATGTAGTCTTCCCACGTCTGCCAGAGACGGGCGGTCTGGCGGCTCATCTCATCCTCGTAGACCAGGATGTAGGCGCGTTCAAAGATCGAGATAAGGATTTCGAAAAGCACGTCACGTCGCTCGATTTGCTCGGGGTTGAACGGGGCTGAAGGCTCAGCTTGGGTCATCAGGCGCAGGTCCGCGTTCTCTAGGACGAGGCGGAGGAATTTCGAGTATTCGTCGGAAAGCTGGAGGTAGAGCTCTTCGTCGTCGTTGATGCGTTCTTTGCGCTGCTCGTTTAGAAAGACCCAAATCGCAAAAGGCAGACCGACAATAGTGACGACGTAGCTGAGGGCTTCGAGCAATTCCATGGTCGTCATGCAAGTAACGTGACCGTGAGGGCGAGGGTGGTCAAACGAGGTTTTGGGGAGAGTGGACTCGGGCCGCCTGCCGGGTGAATGTTTGGCCCCAAAAAAGCCGGCTCCTGTGGGGGAGCCGGCGGCGGTTGGGGGCTAAGTGCTTGGCTTGGGAGGGTTCGGTTTCGATCCGGACGACACGGAGGTCGTCCCTCCCTCGGACTTAGTAGATTTTTACGTAAGCGTTGCGGCGGAGGCGCTCGATCCAGCGTTGCTCGGCTTCCTGGGCCATTTGGTTGACCAGGATGCGTTCGATCTGGTCGCGGACCTCGGCCAGCGGCGGGATGCCGGCGAATTTACGATCCTCGACGTAGAGCACGTAGACGGCTTCGGGGGCGATGATGGGATCGGTGATCTGGCCTTTTTTAAGTTCGAAGAGGGGCTTGCTGAACTCAGGCTTAAGGTCGGCGCGGGGCTGCCAGCCCCAGTCGCCACCCTTGTTGCGTTTGGCATCCTGGCTGAGCTCGCGGGCGAGGTCCTCGAACTTCTCGCCGGCCTTGAACCGGGCGATGATTTTGTTGGCACGCTCGGTGAGTTGTTCGTCGGTGTCGCCGGATTGGCGGGTGAGCGAAAGCAAACGCATCTGAACCTGATCGTCTTGAAAAAAGCGGTCCTTGTTTTCGTTGTAGAAGGATTCAACGCGCGCGGGGCTGACGATGTTCTGGTTTTTGCGCTGCTGGCCGCGCATGTAGTCGTGAATCATGTCGTCTTCGACCTTGATGCGGTAGTCGCGGTAGGTGAGACCGGTGCTGCGTAGGTAGGAGAGGAACTTGGCGCGGTCTCCGTCGAAGCGGCGGATCTGCTCCTCGGCAATGGCGTTGTTGACGTAGCTCGCCGGAACCTGGCGTTTCTCGTCCTTCTTGAATTCTTTAACGATGAGGACGCGATCGATCATCTCTTGGATGATCTCGTCTTGGAGGGCTTCGAGGCGCTCGTTGAACTCTTTCTCGTTGCGGGCGGAGCGCTGGAGGGCGGGCACGCGAGGGGCGATTTCACGGCGGAGATCGTCAACGGTGATCACCTTGTCTTCGGCGACGGCGACCACGCCATTGGCGAAGCGCAGCGCGAGGTTGTCGCTGGCCGACTTCTCCGCCGAGGCGGCCGGTGCGAGGCCCTGCGCGTGAACTGCTAACGGGAGGAGGGCGGCGAGAGAGCCTAGGAGGCAGAGACGGCGGAACGTCATGAGTTTGTCAGAGTGTGCAGGAACAAGAAAATTTGTGTGAACTTAGGAGCGGCGTCGGAGCGGTCAACCGTGGAAACGGAGTGGGCCAGAAAGACCCATAGACATGTTGACCCATGTTGCGGCAAACGGAATCCAAAGTTGTCGCTGGTGAGTCTGCGAGT
>JANODO010000129.1:0-1517 GCA_031412735.1 Rariglobus sp.
CGTAGAGTTCGTCCCAGCGCTTCATGCGGATGTTATCCGGCCGCAGGCTGAGGCCAGTCTTGGTGTCGCAAATCGCCGCGCCGAACTCCTCCAGGCGCGCCTGCCGCAGGCCGAGCGGTGAGGGAAAAGGCACGTCGATCCCGACGCCGAATGCTTCGATAGGGACGATTTCCATGGGGGCGGAAAATAGGCGGGGCGCGCGGGATGACACGCGGAAAACAGGCCCGCTGCAGGGGCGCAAAAACGCGTGGCGAGCAAGGCGCCGACCGCGGCGGCTAAACCGCGGGACGAGCATCGGCAGGGAGGTCCGCGCGCTCAATGAACGCGGACTCCACGCCGCCCGCGGGAATAAGGCGGTTTGTCAGCCGACTGGATGGGCGGTTTTACAGAGAAGAGCGGGCGAACGGCGAGCACCTAACCGAACCGGGGAGGTCGGCAACTTCGCCCTTCCTATCTCTCACTCCTGAAATACTCTCACCGCCGCGAAAGTTCCTCACGTTTACTCTTATGGCTCGAATTCTCATTATCGATGACGACGCCGCGATGGTCGCGGTCATTTCCGACATCTGTCAGGAACGCGGCCACCAAACGATCGCCTATAACTCCGGGCAAAAGGCGATCGAGAATCTGGCCTCGCACTCGCCGCAGCTCGTCATTTCCGATCTGAAAATGGACAAGGTCGGCGGGCTCGACATCCTGCGCGAGTGCAAGCAGGTGCTGCCGACGACGCCAGTAATCTTGATTACGGCCTACGCCAAAGTGGAGAGCGCGCTGGAGGCGATGAAGCTCGGGGCCTACGACTACATCACCAAGCCGTTCAAGGTGGACGAGCTGCAACTGACCATCCAGCGGGCGCTCGATAACTCGAGCCTCGTCCGCGAGAACCGCAACCTGCGGCAGGTCGTGAAGCGGACTTCGAGCTTCGACAACATCGTCGGCCTGAGCCCGCGGATGGATGAGGTCTATCACCTCCTGCGAAAGGTCGCGGACACTGACTCGACGATTTTGATCCAGGGCGAAAGCGGCACGGGCAAGGAACTCGTGGCGCGGGCGCTGCACTTTAACAGCAACCGGCAGCACCTCCCGTTCGTCGCCGTGAACTGCTCGGCGCTGCCGGAGAATTTGCTGGAGAGCGAACTTTTCGGGCACAAGAAGGGGGCTTTCACGGGCGCGGTGCAGGATAAAGTGGGGCTCTTCGAGGAGGCGGAAGGCGGCACCATTTTCCTCGATGAGGTGAACTCGATGGCGCAACCGCTGCAGACGAAATTGCTGCGCGTTTTGCAGGAGCGGCAGCTCCGGCGCGTCGGCGATACGAAGACGCTCTCCATCAATGTGCGGGTGCTCGCGGCGACGAACGAGGCGCTGCAGGACAAGATCAAGACGGGGAACTTCCGCGAGGATCTCTACTACCGGCTGGCCGTGATCCCGATCGAGATGCCGCCGCTGCGCGATCGCCCGGAAGACATCCCGCTGCTGGTGAATCACTTCCTGCAAAAGAACGCCGGCCAGACCTCGAC
>JANODO010000130.1:0-10724 GCA_031412735.1 Rariglobus sp.
TCCCCGCCGCCAAGATGTCCCTCGAGCGCGCGCTCGAATACATCGCAGCCGACGAGCTCCTTGAGGTTACCCCCAAGAACCTCCGCCTGCGCAAGCGCATCTTGAACACCGGCGAACGCCTCAAGGCCAAGAAGTCCGGCAAGTAAGCATTCGTATCGAGTTTCCCGTTACGAGTTGGTGATTGCCCGTCTCAAAGCCGCCGGTTCACCCCGGCGGCTTTTTTGCGCCACCGAAGCGGCACCTGGATCTAAACTGGAGCCGGGACCTCCAGGTCCCGGCTCCATTTTCCAGTGTCTCCATCGCGCGAAGGTAGGGCGGTGACTCCGCTCACCGCCGGTTCGGGGTCCGCGCCCTACCAGGGTGGGTCACGCCCGCCCGCTCCGCACGAATCGAGAACCGCAGTCTTGCATCCGTCTCACCTTCCACAAACGCTTGCCGTATGGGCAAAAACCAAGACTCCAAGAAAGAAACCAAGAAGCAGCCGCTCAAGACGGCTAAGGAAAAGAAGCTCGCCAAGCGCGAGAAGAAGAAGGGCTGACCCGACCGGCGCCGCTCCCCAGAGGACGGCGCCGTTTTTTTGGTTTAATAACGGCGGGTGATCCGCTTGATAATTCGCGGCGAGTGCCGATGTCTCCCTGTATTCCCCGACGCGCCGAAATACCCCTTTAGCGTGAGCCTTCATTTGCCTTCCATCGTTGCGGTTTCTTCGGGCGCCCGACTCAAAACGTTCTGGATGCTGGCCCGGCCTTTCTGGGTTTCCGAAGAAAAAAAGCCCGCGTTTCTCCTGCTCTTCGCCGTGATCACGCTGACGGTTGCGCAGAACTGGATTGGCATCCGGCTCTCCTACTGGAACCGCTCGTTTTTCGATACGGTTCAACGCGGCGATTACGGTTACTTCGTCCACCTCGGCGGGGTGATGATCGGGCTGATTTTTCTCTCGATCACCTTCTGGCTAGCCGAGGACTACCTGTTTTCGTCGCTCAAGATCCGCTGGCGGCGCTGGATGACCGCCCGCTTCCTCGACCAGTGGCTGGGCGACCGCGCCCACTACCTCGGGCAGCTCGATTCCGTCCACGGCGACAATCCCGACCAACGCATCAGCGAGGACATCCGCAGCTTTGTATTCACGTCGCTCGACCTGTTCATACAGCTGCTGTCGGCGCTGATCGGCTTCTCATCGTTTGTGGTCATCCTGTGGATGCTATCCGAAGGCGCGCCAACGCCGATCGGGCGCCCCCCGCCGGTGTCGCTGTCGGAAAACTTCGCCTGGCTGCAGCCCGCCTTCCTCGCTCTCTGGAGCGCGTATGAGACGAGCATGGCTTTCGTTACGTCCATCCCCGGCCACCTGGTGTGGTTCTCATTGCTGTATTCGTGGCTCGGCAGCTGGCTGGTCAATCGCGTCGGGCGACCGATCATCGGTCTCGCCTATGAGCAGGAGAAACTGGAAGCCGATTTCCGCTTTGGCCTCATCCGCCTGCGCGAAAACAGCGAAAGCACCGCGCTCATCGAGGGCGAACCCGCCGAGCGCCGCACCCTCGGAGCCAGCTTCGGCCGCATTGTCGGCAACTTCAACGCACGCCTCGTGAAGCAGATTCACCTCAACGCGTTCAAAGCCGTTTACTTCCGCCTGTCCGATTCCGTTCCGCTCCTACTCTCGGCGCCGCGCTTCTTCGCCGGGACGATCTCACTCGGTCAGCTCACGCAGCTCACCGGGGCGTTCGGACGCGTGCAGAGCTGTCTTAATCTTTTTATCAACAGCTACGAAACCATCGCCGGTTGGTGGGCTGTCACGCAACGCCTTGAAGGGTTCGTGCGCGGCATCGAGCACGCCCAGGAATTGCGCGCTACGCAGAGCCGCATCTACTCATCGGGGCGGGTCGGCCATGAGCTCGTCGTGCGCGATCTCGCCCTCTTCCGCCCCGACGGGAAACCCCTGCTCGCGCCGGTGAACTTCGCGCTCATACCCGGCGACTCGGTGCTGATCACAGGCCCGTCCGGCTGCGGCAAAAGCACGTTGCTCCGCGCGTTGGCCGGTCTGTGGCCCTACGAGCAGGGCTTTGTGCATCTGCCCGCGCCGTTTCGTTGCATGGTGATGCCGCAGCGCCCGTATCTCCCGATCGGCACGTTGCGCGCCGCGGTGTGTTATCCGAAGCCGGCGGATGATTTCTCCGACGACGCGGTTCGCACGGCGCTGGCCCTCGCCCAAGCCCCCGCGCTCGCCGCCCGACTCGATGACGAGGCTCACTGGGCGCAACTGCTCTCCGGCGGCGAACAGCAACGCGTGGCGCTTGCCCGCATCTTCTTGCTCAAGCCCGATTGGCTCTTTCTCGACGAGGCCACCTCGGCGCTGGACGAAGCCGCCGAGCATGCCTTCTACCTGAGCCTCCGCGCCACGTTGCCCGACATCTCCTACCTCACCATCGCCCACCGGAGCACCTTGCGTGCAGTTCACGCCCGCCAATTCCGAGTCCTCACGCACGAAGACGGCACGCACCACCTCAACGAGGTCAACAACGCGATGGCCAACTGGTAGGCCGAGCCGCACCTTGGAGCCGGGGTCTCCTGACCCCGTTTGCCTTCAGATCCGACGGGACCAGGAGGTCCCGGCTCCACCCTGACCGCGCCCGGAGGTCACGTTCCACCGGCCCCACGGAACCCACCGCGAGAAAATGAAATCCCCTCGTTGAGATCTTTTCATTTGATACACAGTCTCAACTACAGTGCTTTATCCCCTTTCGCTATGACCACCCCTGCATTTTTGGCCTTCCTGATGGGCCAGTCCCCCCTTGAGCTCTTTTCCCACGGCGGCCCGATCATGTGGCCCATCATCTTGGTGTCGTTTGTGGCGATCACCGTAGTAGTGGAGCGAATCATTTTTCTTTTCAGGGAGAACTCCACCCGCCAGCCCGAGGTCACTGAAAAGATGCTCGAATACGTCGAAAACCGTGACCCCGAGGCCGCCGTTGCCCTAGGCCAGAAGAGCCGGGATTTTGTAGCGCGCATCCTCGTCTACGCCCTCACCCACCGAGAACATTCGTTGTCCAATGCCTTTATGCGCGCCGCCAACCGCGAGCTTGCCCGCTACCAGCAGGGCATCGCTTGGTTGGACACGTGCATCACCGCCGCCCCGTTGCTCGGGCTCCTCGGCACCGTCACCGGCATGATGGCGACCTTTGGTGCGCTCGGCGAAGGCGACCTCGGTGCCAGCGCGGGCAAGATCACCGGGGGCGTCGGCGAGGCGCTGATCGCCACCGCCGCCGGCCTCGTCATCGCGATCCTCGGGCTTTTTCCGTTCAACGTGCTCAACGCCCGCATCGAAGCCGCCCGGCACGACATCTCCGATGCCTCGAACGCACTTGAGGTCATCATTAAAAAGTCCGCCCCTGAGGACCCCACGTTTTAAGCTCGGATGAGCGCCTCCTTTTCAGAGCAATCGGCCCCGGCACCCAAGCGGGCGCGCATCGAGATCATTCCGCTCATCGACGTGATCTTCTTCCTGCTGGCCACGTTTGTCCTGTTTACCCTGTCGTTGAACAAATCCGGCGGCCTCGCCGTGCTTCTTCCCGCCGCCGAGACCAGCGCCGCCCGCTCCGCCGAGGGGGCCGTCACCCTCACGATCACCGCCGACGGCACCCTCGCGTGGGACCAGCAACCAGTAACCCTGGATGAGTTCATCGCCCGCCTGCGGGCCTACAAAGCCACCGCCCCCGACCCGCGCGTCCTCATCAACGGTGACGAAGCCGCCCGGTTCTCCCAGGCCCGCTACATCATCGACGAGGTCCGCAAGGCCGGCATCTCCCGCATTCTCATCGAAACGCGCATCCAGGGAAAACCCGCAGGGCTGAAAAACTGAAGGACTGAAAGTAACTCTCCTCACATGTCGAAGCCTTCAGCCTTTCAGTCCTTCAGCCCTTCAGCCCTTCCTTCCAAAAAGGCGCGCATTGAGATCATTCCGCTCATCGACGTGATCTTCTTCCTGCTGGCCACGTTTGTTCTGTTCACCCTGTCGTTGAACAAAATCCAATCCGTCCCCGTCGACCTGCCCCAAGCCTCCGCCACGCCGAAGTCCTTTGCCGACGACGACACGGTTATCCTCCAGGTCTCCGAACCCGGCACCGTTTATTGGAACAAGGAAGCCATCGCCTTCGCCGAGATTCCCCGCCGCCTGATTAGCTACAAAGCCTCCGCCGCCAACCCGCGCGTGCTCGTCGCCGGCGATGACAAGGCCAGCTATGGCGACGCCGTGCTCGCCCTCGACGAGGTCCGCAAGGCCGGCATCACCGTGTCGGTCGAAACCGCCTTCCGCGCCACCGGTCGTTGACCCATGAAACGCGACCTCCTCATCGCCGCCTCCGTGTCGCTGCTCCTCCACGCCGGCCTCGCGTTCAGCGGCAACTTCTTCAAGAGCAACCCTGAGCCCGCCCCGGTCGATGACTCGATTCCCGTCGTCGAACTCGCCCCGCTACCGCCTGCCGAGCCGGAGCCGATTCCGCTGTCCACCGCCTTCAGCTCCGGCGGGGGCGGCGGCAAGCTCTCCGACATCGTGCCGCCGATGCAGACCGACACGCCCTCACCGACCGCCTCGGCGTTTGTGCAGCGCATCCAACCGCCGCCCCCGCCCGGCCTCCAACGCTCCACCGGCGCCCTCGTCATCCCCGAACGCCCCGGTTTCGGCTCCGGCCCGGGCGGGGTCGGCGCGGGTTTCCAAAACCTCTTCGACCTCGCCACCCTCGACCAAGCCCCCGCACCCCGCGGCCCGATCCGCCCGCGTTACCCCGACGACATGAGCCGCGCCGGCACCAACGGCGAGGTCGTCATCGGCTTCATCGTAGACTCCGAGGGCAACGCGCAAAACCCCTACGTCATCAGCTCCACCGATCGCGCGTTCGAGGCCGAGGCGTTGCGCGCCGTCGCCCGCGCCAAGTTCAAACCCGGTCGCAAAGACGGCGCCAACGTGAGCACCAGCAACGTCCGCCTTCCGATCATTTTCAAAATCTCGGACCCCTGATATGCCCGCCCCGCGTCTCACTTCGTTGCTGATCGCCGCCCTGCTGCTGACCTGCGGCCTGCCCGCCCCCGGCCGCTCGCAAACCGACCCCGCCGGAGCCGGGGTCTCCGACGCCCTCGCCGCCGACCTCGGCAAACTCCGCGAGCTAACCGGCGCGAAGAACTACGCATCCGCCCTCGCCTTGCTCGACCGCCTCCTCGCCGCCTCCGCCGCCGACAGCTACGAGCGAACGTTGCTTTCCCAGTTGAAGGCCCAGGTTTTTCTCGCCGATGGCCGCTACACCGACGCCATCGCTCCGCTCGAAACCGCGCTCCAAGTCGGCGAGACCCGCGGCCACTTCACCGACGCCGGCCTGCCCGAAGCGTTGTTCCTGCTCGCCCAGCTCCACCAGCAGCAAGCCACCGATTTAAAGGACCCCGTCCGCCAGCGCACCTCTCTCGACCGCTCCGCCACCTACCTGCGCCGTTGGCAAAACCAGGTCGGCAAACCCACGCCCGCCGGTCAGCTCTTCGCCGCCTCGTTGTTCTATCAACAAGTCACGCTCGATCCCGACCGTGTCGATGACGCCGCCCTCCGCGAAACCCAACGCGCCGCGCAAGACGGACTGTTCCTCACCACCCAACCCGCCGCCGCGCTCCACGTCCTGCTGCTCGCCGTTTACCAACAACGCGGCGAACTCACCGCAGCCGCCGAGTTGCTCGAACTGCTCCTCGAAAAAAATCCCGATTCAGCGTCTTACTGGCAGCAGCTCACATCCACCTACCTGACGCTCGCGACCGAAGCCAAAAACGAGCGCGAGGCCAACCGCCACCGCCTCCGCGCCTTGCTGGCTTTCGAACGCGCCCAAGCCCGGGGCTTGCTCAACCGGCCCGACGACCACTTCAACTGCGTCGCCATCCTCCTCGGCCTGCGCCAATTCGACCTCGCCATCAGCCGCCTCGAACAAGGCCTCGCCGACCGCACGCTCGACCACACCCGCCGCAACTGGGAGCTCCTCGCCAGCTCCTACCAGCAAACCCGTCGCGAACCCGAAGCCGTCGCCGCCCTCGAAAACGCCGTGCGGGCGCTCCCCGCCGAGGGCCAGCTGGAGTTCACCCTCGCCCAGCTCCTTTACGCGAACAACCGCCTCGCCGACGCCCGCGACCGACTGGAGCTCGCCATTAAGAAAGGTGGCCTCGACAAGCCCGGCCAGGCCCACCTGTTCCTCGCCTACACCGCCTACGAACTCCAGGACTACGCCGCCGCCGCCCGTCGCGCGGGTGAAGCCACCGCCTTCGGCGACGTCAAAAAAGACGACCTCGCCCGCCTCTCCCAAGCCATCGACGAAGCCGTCCGCGCGCGCGATGCGAGCGGCGTATCTAAACTCTGATTACACGTCCCGCCATGAATAAAATCTACGTCTTCGTCCCGCTGACCGCCTTCGCCTTGTTCATCGGCGTTCACCAGTGGTCGCAGAGCGGACGCGATCAGCGCGAACAAGCCCGCCTCGTCTCCGCCAAAACCGAGCAAGCCGCCCGACGCGCCGCCGAAATCAGGGCCCGCGAAGTCGCCATCCAGGACGCCCTCACGCAGCAGGCGCAGCAGAAAAAAGAGCGTCAGGAACGCGAGGCTCGCGAGGCCGCCGACGCCGAACGCCGCCAGGCCCTGATCGACGCGCGCGATGCATCGGCGACTGAGCAGCAGCGCCTCGCCCGCCACATCGACGGACTCAAGCGCGACATCGCCGCCGAACAAGAAGCCGTTGACCGCCTCCAGATCGACCGCGACGCCACGGTCGCCGAGCAGGTTTACTTGAAAGACGCGGTCCCCAAAGTGCGCGCCACCGCCGTCGAGCTGGAGCGTGTGCTCGAAAAGATTGCCGCAGCCGAAGCCGAGCGCGCCAAACAAGCCGCCGCCTTGAAGAAGAAAATATAAACACACCCAAATGATGGCCGCAAAAAATCATAAAATTCCGTCCCGCAGCGAAACCGTGCGTGCGCTTATAAGCGCGCGGGAGAGCCGCCTTCGCCGGACCGTTTTCTTGCGACTTTTTGCGGCTAAAACTCAGTTGGTTTCAAACCCATGAACCGCATTTACCTAATCTCGCCCCTCATCCTACTCGCCCTCTTTATCGGGATTTACGGGAAGCACATCCAGACGGTTGACGCGCAAGCCGCCGGGAAAGCCACCGCAGTTGCCGCTTCGCAAGGCGAAGAATCCGCAAAGAAAACCGAGATCGAACGCGCCGCCCGGGCCGAGGCGGAAAAACGCACCGCGCTCCGCCTCGCCGAAGAGCAAAAGGCCGAGTCCGACCGACGCGCCCGCTACGAAGAAGACAACCGCCGCCTGGCCGAAGACTCCGCACAATTGGCCACGGCGGTGAAAGCCCTCGGCACGGAGTCCGCCACGCTGGAGCAGCAACTCGCCGACCTGCGCAACCGCCGGAAGGCACTCAACGCGGAAAGTTTTTCGCTCGCGAAAGACGTGGAGCTCGCCCGCATCGCCAAGCGCAACGCCGAAATGGACGTTCACCGCCTCACCGAGATGGTCGCGCGGCAGGCGGGCAACACGAGCCTCGCACGCAATCCGCAGTAAGCTTGTTTTGGAGTGCGGTGAGCTCTCACCGCTTTTGACGGCGAACCCCGGTTCGCCGCCTCCAAATCCGGAGGCGGGCCGTCAGGCCGGCCCGTCCAGAGCGGTGAGAGCTCACCGCACTCCAAAACGGCAACACGCCCACAAAAAAGCGCCCCATCACTCGGCGGGCGATTCGCTGCGCAACCGCCGGAAGGCACTCAACGCGGAAAGTTTTTCGCTCGCGAAAGACGTGGAGCTCGCCCGCATCGCCAAGCGCAACGCCGAGATGGACGTTCACCGCCTCACCGAGATGGTCGCGCGGCAGGCTGGGCAACACGAGCCTCGCGCGCAATCCGCAGTAACGCGCCTCATCAGTAAAGGTGGACGGCGAGACGAGCCCTGTCGCTTCGCTCGGAAAAGCCGCGCCTCTTCGTCGATTTTGCACCCACGTAACCAAAGTTGCATCTTTATGCTAATGTGCCAATGTCACATCTATGAGAACGACCATTGATGTGCCGGACGAACTTCTCCATCGCGCCAAAATCGTTGCCGCCCAGCGTAAAACCACGCTGAAGGAATTGGTGCTCTTGGGCTTGGACTACGCCACGCGCAACCCCTTGCCCGACGCGGAAACAGAGCGAAAGGCCACGGTCAAACGTCTGCTCCAAGGAATGCAGGCTGACAATAAAGCGCCGATGGTTCCGTTGACGCGCGAGGAAATCTATGAGCGCTGAAGTCTTTCTGGATGCGAACATCCTGCTCTACGCGAGTTCGGCCGCCCCGGCCGATGCCCAAAAACGAGCGCGCGCGCAGACCCTGATGATTGAGAAGAGATTCGCCCTGTCCGCCCAAGTTCTACAGGAGTTTATTGCCAACGCACTTCGGGAAAAATCTTTGGGCCTCACCGAGTCGAATATCGACGCCACGCTCGAACTGGCGAGCCATGTTCCCGTTCAGCCGATCACGAGGGAACTAATCGTTAAAGCTGTCGCGCTCCGACGTCGTTATCAAATCTCACATTGGGACGCCACGATCCTCGCCGCCGCCCGCGAACTCGGCTGCCACACGCTCTACTCCGAAGACCTCAACCCCGGCCAGGATTACGAAGGCGTGCGAGTCGTGAATCCCTTCTCGCTGGAGCAGTAACCGCAGCGACCTATCGGACTCAAAAGATGTTTTTCGATTTTTCTGATTCCGTGGTGCGTCACTGAAGCCGTTTGAGCTTTTCACCGACGCGGACGATGGCCTCAATTGCGGGTTTTAGCTCAAAGCCGCTGTCCGTTAGGCAATACTCGACCGTCGGCGGAGAAGTAGGCTGCTCATGCCGCTCCACGACACCGATCTCGACGAGATGGCGCAGGCGTTGCGCGAGCATCTTTGCGGAGACGCCAGAGAGATCGTGCTTAAGCTTGGCCGGTGTGGAAATGAGGGTGGCAGCGGCTTTGAATAAGTCCTCACAGGTCCTGTGAAAACGTCACCCATCCTGATTACCGCACACGAAAAAGCGCCCGGCTTCTGGCCGGGCGCTTCTTGATGCGTGTTAACCACGCGATGAACGAAGAAGATTAGTCCTTCTTGTCCGAGGCGGCATCGAGGATGTCGCCCAGGTTCATCATGTCGCCGGAGCTGTCGCGGTTGAGCGCCTCGAAGGAAGCGGTCTCGGCGGCGAGCTGCTGCTCGGAGTAGTTGGCGGCCTTGACCGAGAGACCCAGACGACGCTCTTCGCGGTCGATCTTGATGACGCGGGCCGTGACTTCCTGGCCGGGCTTGAGCACGTCTTTGACCTTCTCGATGCGCTCTTCGCTGATCTGCGAAATGTGCACGAGACCGTCGATGCCGTCCTTGAGCTCCACGAAGGCACCGAAGGAGGTGATCTTCGAGACAACACCCGTGACGACGTCGCCGATCTTGAAGAAGGCGTCGATGTCGGTCCAAGGATCGACGGCGAGCTGCTTGACGCCGAGGCTGATGCGCTGCTGCGAAGCATCGACATCGAGAACGATGGCTTCCACTTCGTCGCCCTTCTTGAGGATCTCGGACGGGTGGTTGACCTTCCGGGTCCAGCTGAGGTCGGAGACGTGAACCATACCGTCGATGCCTTCTTCGAGTTCGATGAAGGCGCCGTAGGTGGTCATGTTGCGCACCTTGCCGCGAACACGAGCGCCGATCGGGTAGTTGTGGCGAGCCATGTCCCACGGGTTGGGCTCGAGCTGGCGGAGGCCGAGGGAGATCTTCTGGTCTTCCTTCTGGATACCGAGGACAACCGCGTCCAATTCCTGGCCGACTTTGAGGAGCTCGGAGGGCTTGGTGATGCGCTTGGTCCAGGACATCTCGGTGATGTGCACGAGACCTTCGACGCCGGGCTCGATCTCGATGAACGCACCGTAGGGAACCAGGTTGACGACTTTGCCGTGAACCTTGGCGCCGACGGGGAACTTGTGCTCGATCTCGTCCCAGGGATTCTTGGTGGTCTGCTTGAGACCGAGGGAAACGCGCTCTTTCTCGCGGTTCACTTCGATGATCATGACGTTGATCTCTTCACCCTGCTTGAGGATTTCGCTCGGGTGAGCGATGCGGCCCCAAGACATGTCGGTGATGTGGAGGAGACCGTCCATGCCGTCGAGGTCGATGAACGCACCGAAGTCGGTGATGTTCTTGACCACGCCCTTGCGGACTTGGCCGGGCTGGATGGAGTCGAGGAGGTTCTTGCGCTTGTTGGTGCGCTGTTCCTCGATGAGCTCGCGGCGGGAGAGAACGATGTTCTTCCGGTCGAGGTTGATTTTGAGAACCTTGAAATCGTAGGTCTGGCCGACGTATTGGTCGAGGTTCTTGGGGGGCTGGATATCGATGTGCGAGGCGGGCAGGAAGGAATCGACGCCGATCGAAACGATCAGGCCGCCCTTGACCTTGGCCTTGACGCGACCCGCGGCGATGGAGCCCTCGGGGAACTTGGTTAGAATGTTATCCCAGTTCTTCTTTTGCTCGGCCTTGTCGAAGGAGAGGACCGGCGCGCCGGACTTGTCTTCGAGCTTCTCGACGTAAACGTCGATGGAGGAGCCGATCTGGAGATCACCGATGTCGATGAACTCGTTGGCGGGGATGACGCCTTCGGATTTGCCACCGATGTCAACGACAACGTCGTTCTGACGGATTTCGGTGATCG
>JANODO010000131.1:0-2762 GCA_031412735.1 Rariglobus sp.
GCGCGACGACCAGCGCCGCCGCGCTGGGCAGCGGTAATCTCAGCGCGACCGGCGGAACCCTCTCTCTAGCCAATGACACCGGGCTGGCCTTCGGGCGCAACACGGCGGTCGGCGGCACCGTCACGTTTGTATCCGACCGCCTCACCGCCGGGACCGGAGTCGATCACAGTCTCGGCACGCTGACGACGACCGCTGCTCGCACGATCAACCTTAACGCCGGCTCCAACGTCACCGGTGGCGTGGCCGGCCTCACCTTCGGCCAAGCCAACGTGGGTAACACGCTCACGACGAACACGGGTGCCGGGGCGCAGCTCACGCTCGGACCGCTCAACGCCACGGCGGCGCGCACGCTGATCAAAACCGGGACCGGCACGCTGGTCCTCAGCGCTCCGCCGACTGCGTGGGTCACCAACAGCAATCTCCAAATCAACAACGGCACGGCCCGCCTCGGCGCGGGCAACGCGCTTGGCGCGACGGCGCTGACCAACGTCACGGTGAACGCGACCACCGCCGGAGCCACCGCGCTCTTCGACCTCGCCGGCAACAACCAGTCGATCCGCGCCCTCACGTTTGGCGGCACCGGGGCCACGACCACGTCGACGAACCTCGTGACGACCGGCGCGGGCACGCTCACCTTGGGCGGCGACGTCACCTACTCCGCGACCAACAACCCGCTCGGAGCCACCCTCTCGGGCAACTTAAATCTCGGCGCGGCCACGCGGACGTTCGCGGTCGGCAATTCCACGAGCGCGGTGGACGATCTTACGGTAGCGGCGGCCATTTCGGGCGGTGCCACGATCGGTCTGACGAAGACGGGCACGGGCACGCTGGTGCTTTCCGGTGCCAGCACCTATGGCGGTGCCACCACGCTGAGCGCTGGCATCCTGAAGGCGGGCGCGGCCAACGCGTTCTCGTCGAGCAGCGCATTCAGCGTCGCCTCGGGCACCACGCTGGACCTCAACGGCTACGACCAGGTCGTTGGTTCTCTCGCCGGCGCGGGCACGGTTTCGTTGGGCGCGGGCACGCTCTCGGCGGGTGGCAACGGCACCTCGACCGCGTTCACAGGCGCGATCGGCGGCGCGGGAGGTCTGGAAAAGGCAGGCGCGGGCACGCTCACGCTCTCCACGGCGAATTCCTACACCGGGGCGACGACCGTATCCGCCGGGGTGTTACGCGTCAGCAATGCCACCGCTCTTGGCACCGCTGCGGGCGGCACGGCGGTGGCGAGCGGTGCCAGCCTGGAGTTTTCCGGCGGGCTAAATTTCGGCTCCGAAGCCTTGACGCTCGCCGGCACCGGCGTGAGCGGGGGCGGCGCGGTGCGAAACCTCACCACGGGCACGGTTCTATCGGGCGCGATCAATCTCACGGCCGACGCCCTTCTCGTAAACACCGTGGGCACGCTGGCGTTGAACGGTGCGATCGACACGGCGGGCAACGTGCTGACCTTTGGCGGCGCGGGCACGACGACGTTGACCGGCGCGCTCGGCGGCGCGTCCAGCATCGGCAAGGTTGACGCGGGTTCGCTGGTCTTTGGGAGTGCGCAAATCACCACGGGCTCTTTGTTCATCGGAGGCGGCACCGTGGGGCTGGGGGGCTACGCGAGCACCTTCGACACCCTGCACATCACCGCCGATTCGGTGCTGGATTTTGGCGGCACCTCGTCGCTCACGGTGAACCAACTCGTAGTCGACGCGGGCGTGAAGCTCACCATCACGGGCTGGGCTGATGCGGTGGATTATTTTTTGGCGAACAACGACCCGGGTGCCGTGAATCTCGGACGCGTTGAGTTCACCGGATTCAGCCTGCCCGATACGAAATGGTTGTCTTACAACAAGCAGCTCACCCCGGTGCCCGAGCCCAGTGCTTACGGCGCGCTCTTGCTCTGTGGCGCGCTCGGGTGGTGTGTATGGCGCCGACGGGGTTACAGGACCGGCGTGGGTTCGTGAGTGCGAGCGCGGGCGAGAAAGCCTTTCGTGTGACGCCGGTTCACCTCACCCCACAGCTTCGCGAGGTCTGCCTGCCGGGGTAATGTGTGTGATCGCTTCGCATGGAGGGCGAATATCTGGAAGTTAATCGTGGTCCACAGGGCGAGCCCTCGCAGGAACATGTAATCCGCCGGCGCGGCGTTGAGCACACAGGGCATGAGGAGCTTCGGCAGCAACAAGTCGAGGTTCCTGAGATTGCCGACCATGAAGGCCAGATTCCATGTTTGATAAAGTGCGGGCCAATCCCTCGACGCGTGGAATTCGATGAAACCGCCGTCCGGCCGCACGCGAATCAGGCGGATGGGACTCGTCAGCAGTGCGATGCCCGCGAGCGTGTTGTTAACCATGCCGTTCGTGGCGTCCGTGAGCACTGCTTCTACGATATTCAAAAACATCAAGAGCCGACGCTCCCGGAGTAGCTGGCCCTTTTTAATGCCGGGCTCCAGTAGCCGGATCTTCGCATACCAAAAGAAGACTCGATCCATTGTCTTGGTCTTGGCCGGCCCGAAGATCTGCCCGGAGAGTTTATACAGGTCGATGGCCTCTCCCCAAAACGCGCGTCGAACGCCGATTGCCACGCGCGCTGACATCAGATGTTCGCCGACCGCGTTGGTGAATTCGCGATCATCGGCCATCGCTCGCGTGAGTTCATCCAGGAGGTAAGCGTGATGCAGCGACCGCCGGATCATTTGGCCACCTTGGGCATCGGGGGTGCGAATAAGGCCTGCGGCGAGGGCTACCTCCAAAAACTCGGTGATCGCCGGGTGTCGCTGTTCG
>JANODO010000132.1:0-1746 GCA_031412735.1 Rariglobus sp.
GCCCCGCAAAAGAAGTTCCCGACCGGCACGGGGCGCTTCGACACCCGCGTGTATAAAGTCTTCGAGGCATTTCAGTCGCTGGAGGATCAAGTATTCCGCCTCGATGCAGCCATGAGCGCCTCCGCCTACAAACACAGCACCGCTCACGTGCTCCATGAACTCGGCCTCATCGCATCACCCGAAGCGCATCCAGCGTGCAAGGACCTGCGCGGGGCCGACGAAGCTGCTCGCATGACCGAGGCGCTGCGCCGGCCGCTGCGCGTCGCGGAACGTCTTGGGATTCCGTTTCAGTTTCCCTCAACCGGCTCACCACGATGAAAAGGCTCGACTGCATCTCCATCTCGATCCTGCTCGCATGGAACGGGCTCTCCTCCTCAGCGCTCGCGCAGAGCACTCCGAAGAGCGCAGCCTCCACCGCCACGATGCTCGCGCTCGATTTCAACGGCGACGCCGCGGCGTTGCCGGCGATGGAAGCTTTCAGCTCGGCCAGCGCGGTGAAGGTCACGCAGGCATTTGCGAACGAGGGAACGATCGACACCTTCCGCGGTGAGCGCTCCCGTGCGGTGACGCTCAATGTTGATCCAACGAAAGCGAAGAAGACGTGGAGCGGGGGAGTCCGGACGCCGTTGCTCGCGGTGGAAAGTGCAGAGGCTGCGCTCGCGAAACTCACGCTTTCCTTCGACCTCCAGGCGAGCCAGCCACGACCGGTGCGCGTGCGCTTGGCGTCCTTCGATGCAAAGCGCAAGCAGACGGGCGGGCTGGAGAAATGGGTGTATCCGCCGGTCGCGGGTTCTTTCTACCGACACTCGCTCGACCTCTCGGAGATGACCGCGTGGAAGGGAAGCTTTGATCCCGCCGCGCCGTTCATCCAGCTCTCGTGGGAGATCGCCAGCGACGCCCCGCAGCTCTGGGCGAAGGGCGACGGACTGGTGGTGCGCGTGGACAATGTGAGCCTCGGACGTCCGGGCTACTACGTCTCCGCGTCCGGCTCGGACAACGCCGACGGACGCACCGAGGCGACGGCCTTTTTGACGATCAAGAAAGCCGTCGCCACTGCGCAGGCGGGCGACACGGTGCTGGTGATGGATGGCGTTTATCCGCTCGGCGGCGGAGTCAGTTTCGAGAAGAGCGGGACGCCGGCAAAATGGATCACGCTCAAGCGCGCGCCGGGCGCGAAGCCGCGACTGGAGTTTGCGGGCTGGTCGGGATTCGCGGTGAAAGCGGGCGCGGCGTTCGTGGAAATCAATGGTCTCGAAATCGTGGGCAACGCGCGCAACGTCACGCTCGAGGAGGCGCAGGAAGATGGCCGCGCGGCCAAGCCCGGTGCGAAGTTCAACGGCTCGGCGATTTCCATCGAGGGCAAGACGCTGGAGGAAGGGCGCACGGTGAAAGACGAGAAGCCGCACCGCGACCGCGACGACCGTCCGCATCACATCCGCGTCATCGGCTGCAATATCCACGACGCCTGCGGCGCGGGCATTGCGGCGTTCCTGGCCGATTACGTCACCATCGAGGGCAATACCGTAAGCGACTGCGCCGTGCGCTCGCGCTACGCGCACAGCGGCATCACGCTGTATTGGGCGTGGAATTTCGACGCCTCGACGGAGCACCGCAATTTCGTGCGCAACAACGTCGCCGCGCGCAATCGCACGATGGTCGCGTGGCTCCCGCCGTGGGAGAAGGATCGCTCCAAAGCGCGCTTATCGGATGGCAATGGCATCATCATCGACGACTTCATCCAGCATC
>JANODO010000133.1:0-38203 GCA_031412735.1 Rariglobus sp.
CCCACGTCGAACCTATCAGAAGCCGGCGTTTACCTCGTGCTGGCGGCCAGGCTCGATCTTGAGAGAGCCAAGACCGAGGCACTCGACCTGGTCGTTTTTGTAGAGCTTGACCGTGATGGGTGCGGTCGCGTCGGGAGTTTCCCAGCGCCATTTTCCGATGGAGACGAACTGGAGCGGGATGCCTTTTTCCCAGGACAACCCGGGGCCATCGCCGCGGATGTAGAGCTTGTTGCCAATGCCGATGTAGGCGGTGGCGATCAGGCGAGTAAAACCGTCGGAGGTGACGGAACTCTCGGTGGGCTCGGTCGTGTCACTGGTCAGGCCAAGGTCAAAGCCGGCGTCGCCATCGGCCGCTCTGGCTCTGCGGGCGCGCGGTGGTTTGGGCTCCGCCGGTTCGTCGACGGGCACCTCGGCGGCGTCGGGTTCGGCGGGCGCAAATGGCTCGGCGGCAGTAACCGGCTCCGGCAGCGGTTCGGAGACCGGCTCGGCAGCAGCAACCGGTGCCACGGGCTCCGGCGTGACGACGATGGACGCAGGCTCAGGCGAGAGCGGAAGCGGATCGGACGGCACCGATTGGTTTGCAGCCGGCGCGGGCTCCGCCGACACGGGCACAGGCTCCTCTTTGGGCGTGGGTGGCGAACTGAGCGCGGCCGCAGCCTTTGTTTTGGGCTTCGGCGTGGTGGCGGGCTTGGGTTTGACTTCAGCCGGCGGGGAAACGGCCTGATCGGCGGAGGTCGTTACGGGGTCCTCGGCGGTTGCGACGGGTAAGGGCGATACCGCGGTGATCACCGCCGGAGGCAGCGCGGCGAGCCGTGCGGCGGTGGCCGTGGCGAACGCATCAATCTGCGTGGTGGCCCGGGCGAGGGCGTCGGTGAGGCCGTTTTCAACGGTGGCTAACGTGTCGGACTTGGCCTGGGTCGTTGCTTCCAACTTGGCGAGCGTGCGGGCGATTTTCTCTGCGGCGGCTTCGAGTTGCGCGAGGTCCTCTTTCAGGGAGGCCTGCGACGCGATGGTGGAACCCGCGAGTTGCCGGGTTAGAGTGTCGATACGCTCTTGGAGCTGGGCGGGGAGCTGGTTGAGGGTATCGAGATTTTGTTTGGAAGACTCTCCGATGGTGTGAAGGCCCGCGGCGGCGATCCCCAGTTGTTCAGCCGACTCGGCGGTGGTGCGGGCGAGGGCGGCAATCTCGTTTTGGCGGTCGGTGAGTGCCGCGTCCTGACGCCGCGCGTAATTGGCGAGGAACGGAACGACCAGGAGGGCGGCGCCGAACACAACGCACACGGTGACGGCGAGCAGCGGCCCGGGTCCGATCGGTGCGGGACTGCGCAGGGCTATAAAAGCGGCGGTGGCGATGAGCAGGAGATCGCCAATGACAAAGGGTAACTTCGGTAATTTCGGGCCCTCTTCGGAATATTTCATAATAGGAGCGTCCGCGACGTCCGTTTTGTGCGGTGCGGAGGCGGCATTCTCAAGACGGAAAGCCACGCCAGGAGCGACGGCGAAGACAGGGGCGCCGCCAGAAGCGCTGACAACCCGTAACGGCACCAACCCGGAAAAAGCATAACCTAATAGGTTATGCTTTTTCCGGGTTGGGCTTGTTTTGGGGGTTTGCGCAGGGGCGGCGCGGACTACGCTCACGACATTTTTACAATGGACTTGGCGCAGACGCGACGGCTCCAGGCATAACCCATCGTCAGTGCCTTCCTCGAAAACGTGTAGTCGCCTCGCGAGCCAGCGCCGAGGTGGAACGAGAGGTGGACCGTGACCTCCGGGCGCGGTCGGCAAGCCGAAGGTTCAGGCGGCGCTCGGTGACCGAGCGAAGCGACAGGGCTCGTATCGCCGACCACCTCAATACAGCCGGTCCCGTCGATCAAAAACGGGCCAACCTAAATCATGACTGGGAAGCGTTCGTGGATCGCGTTGAACAGCCGCGCCCACTCGGCGGGGGCAAGGTCGTCTTTGCGGCCGGGCGCGATCTGCCGATGGTCGGTCATCCACGCGCGAGTCCAGCCGTGGCGCACCCAGCGCGGGGCCAGCCAGTCGAGGGCGCTGGCGATTTGCGCTTCGGTGAGCGGCGCGGCGTAGGTATCGCCCGCAAACGAGACGCCGAGCAGGAAATCGTTGCAGCGTTCGCGTCCTCGGAACCTGGATACGCCGGCGTGCCAGGCGATGCGCGCGTCGTCCACCAGGCGCGCGCGGGTGCCGTCGGGAGCGATGAGCACATGGTAGCTGACCTGGCTCTCGGGGCGGAGCATGTGTGCGATCGTCGAATCGAAATCCATCACGCTGTGATGGAAGCACACGCCCAGGCGTTCATGCCCGGGAGCCGGGGCGAAATGAGGAGACGGGTGCCAATCCTCGGGGAATGTCATACACGCCTACAGTGAGCGCCAGGCGGCGCCGATCAGCGAAATGATCATGCCGATACGGATGGCCCCCTCCACCGTGAGAATGACGAGAATCCATTTCAGCCCGGAGTTGCGGCGAAGGGAATAGCCGGCGAGCGAGACGATGAGCATGGTCACCACTTGGATGCGCCCGTCATTGGGGATGAGCATCAGAATCATCCAAATCCAATAAAGGACGATGCCCGCGCCCCAGATGAACGAGAGCCCTTCGCCGGGACCGCGGTCGCGCGGATCGACGCCGGCCTCGATTTGTTTGATGCCGAGATGGCGCTCAGCGATCACCAGCTGCCAGGCCTCAAAGGCGAGGCAGAGCGGGGCGAGGTAGAGGAGCGGGTGGATTTCCATGCCGAAGGCGGCGGACGTTCTTTAATTCGCCAGGGGGACGAGTCGGGCCACGCGGTCCGGGAACAGGAGGTAGATGAGACCGTCGGGTCCGTTGGCCACGTCGCGGAGACGACCAAGGCCTTTAAAGACCACTTCTTGATCGACCACCTTGCCGTCCTTGAGTTCGAGGCGGCGTAGTTCCTGGCCGGCGAGCGAGGCAACAAAGAGGTGGTTTTTCCACTTGGGAAATTTTTCTCCGGTGTAAAACGCCATGCCGCAGGGTGCGATGGAAGGTGTCCAGTAGGTGACGGGCGGCTCGATACCCGCCCCCGTAGTCTGGTCGGTGATGGGCGTGCCGTTGTAGTTCATTCCAAAGGTCACGGTGGGCCAGCCGTAGTTAAGACTGCGTTGGATTAAATTGAGTTCGTCGCCGCCGCGAGGGCCGTGCTCGTGTTCCCACAGGTTGCCGGTGGACGTATCGAAGCGCAGGCCTTGGGGGTTGCGGTGGCCGTAGCTCCAGATGGACGGGATCGCGCCGGGAGTTTTGAGGAACGGATTGTCGGAAGGGATGCGACCGTCATCATGCACGCGGTGGATTTTACCGTTCGGCAGAGTGAGGTCCTGCGCGTTGGCCTGACTGCCACGGTCGCCGATCGAGAAGAAAAGGTAGCCTTCGGTGTCGAAGGCGAGCCGGCCGCCGTAGTGGACGCCGCCCGCGTTGCGAAACAGGGCGACGGGGGCGCGGAAGATCACTTGCTGGTCGGTCCAGGCGTTATCCTTGATACGTCCGCGGATGACGGTGGTCATGGCCACGTTTTTGGCTTCGACGGATTTTTCGGGTTCGGAGAACGCGAGGTAGATCCAGCCGTTGCGGGCAAAATCCGGGTGCGGAACGACGTCGAAGAGGCCGGCCTGATTGGCTGAATCAACCGCCGGCAGGCCGCTGATGGGTTGCTCGATCAACGCGCCTTTTTCGACGATGCGCAGGGTGCCGGATTTTTCGGTGATGAGCACGCGGGTATCGGGCAGGAAGGCGATCGCCCAAGGCTCCCGGAGGCCGGTGACGGCGGTCTCGACCTTGTAGGAGTGCAGCTTGCTGGACGCGGCGGTTTCGCCGGACGGAAGGGGCGGGGGCGATTTGCGGGAGGCGGCATGCCCGGACTGTTCACGGATGTAAACGACCAGGCTTCGTATTTCTTTTTCGGATACCGCTTTCTCGAAGCCGGGCATGCCGGCGGCGGGGTAGCCTTTGCGGATGCTGGCGGCGAGAGCCTCGTCGTCGCCGCCGTGTTTCCAAGAAGAGCCGAGGAGGCCGGGGGCGGAGCCGCCTTCGAGCTTCGCGCCATGGCAACCGGCGCAGAAGTCGGCGTAGATTTTACGCGAGTCGCGGGCGGGTTGCTGAGCGGAGGCGGAAGCGGCAAATACGGCGAGTCCGAGGGAGCCGATCAAGAGGGCGCGCGTGAGAAGCATCAGGGCACCATGATCATAGCAGGATTCCGGGCAAGTCCTTGAAGCGACGTCTCCGCTTGGTGCCCGGGGCGGGACTCGAACCCGCACGACCTTACGATCAAGGGATTTTAAGTCCCTGGTGTCTACCATTCCACCACCCGGGCAGGGCGCAGGCGAAAAGACTGAAGGCTCGCGCGTGCCGTGGTCAACGCTGCGACCGCCGCCATCCAAAATCTTAAGGTTGAGCGATTCGTGGAACTTCGGGAGTGTCCGGCTTTCGCATTCCTGCCCATGAACCTGCTTACCACCACCATCGGACGCCTGCGCCTTGTCGGCTTCGCTGAAGGCGTCTCATTTCTCCTCCTGCTCGGCGTGGCCATGCCATTAAAATATTACTGGGGCCAACCGGAAGCGGTGCGCGTGGTGGGCATGGCGCATGGGGTGCTGTTTCTCGCCTACCTGGCGGCAACTTTGCAGGCCATGTTGGACTATGGATGGACGCTTAAACGGGCTGTGCTCGTGGCGGCGGCCAGCCTGGTGCCGTTTGGGACGTTTTACGCGGACGTGAAGTGGATGCGGTCGGAGACGGTTTAGGGCGTGTTTCTGAAATACCTCGGGCCGTCGAACTCTGCGAGAGAGAGGGACAGCAGGCTGGGCCGGCGTTGTCCCCAGCGGCACGACCTGCTGGGTCGCCTCCGCCTCGGCCGCCTTGGCCGAGCCCGCTTTCCCTCTCACGCCGACCTGATTTATCTCAGAAAAACGTCCTAACACTACTTTGCTGAGCTGGAGGGTCGGGTCATTTTTCTGTAGGTAGGCTGCCTGCTTGCAGGCGCGGTTCGGAGCGCGAGCGAGCTCGCGGCCTACTTATTCTAATCCGCGTAACAATGTAGAACTAACCGCTCAACGCGAGTGAACGGCGTTCGTCGTCGGCGCTTTGGGCTTAAGAATGGATACGCGTTTCCGCGCGGCCGCCGCAGCGATGGGGTAGCGGATCAGGCCATGATAAACGCACAGGATGGTGAGCATGCCAGCGGTGGCGTAGATCACGCCCTCGGTGGTCGTCGGCACGGCGGGTCGATAAACGTCGAGCGTCGCGCTCGCGATCGAACGGTCGAGCTGCGCGAAAAACACGAAGGGCTTTTCCCAGAGCGAGGCGTTGCGGATGGCGGCCTCGGCGTCGGCCAACTCGGCAACCCGGTCGATGGTATCCTGCATCACACCGCTGAGTTTGGCGACGGCTTCGTCGGTGTTGATCGACGTGCGCTCGATGAATTGAACGAGCGTGAGCTTGGATTGGGCGGCGACGGTTTCGAACTGCGCGAGCTGGCGGCGGGCTTCGTCGAGGCGTCCGCCGAGGCGTTGGAGGTATTGCTGGATGAACTCGGGCAGCTGGCAGAACGCGACGGCGCCGAGCACGCAGAGCACGCGATCAAGCAGGCCTTCGCTGGCACGGAAGAGAGGCCGGAGGGGAGTGGTCCAACGCATGGAACCAGACTCGGTGAGAGGCGCCCCGCCCGCAAGCGGCGAACGGGCGGGGTGCGCGGCGACAAAGAGGATTATCCGCGCGTGGGGTCGGCGGACGCAGGATCGAGGTCAAGGGTCACGCCGGCTTTCTCCAGGTTGTGCAACAGGGGCGCGGCGGTGTTCATGAGGAGATCGCGAATCGCGCTGGGTTTGAGTGCAGCCGTGCGCGAGGAAACGGTAGACGGGTGAGGAGGACATCGAGGAGGCAGGTAGGGCCGGGCGCGGGTTCACGGGAAGTCGAGGTTGAAGAACGTCAGTTCGCGAATGGGGGCGGGTTCCGGGGTGATGTCGTGGTGCGCGTTAAGCAGCAGCAGGTCGGTGGCTGGCGGGACGGAGCGGCGTTTCGAGGAACGGGCGCGTGATGCCTTGGCGCGGGACAATCGCCTGGAGGCGGGGCGGTTGCCTGAAGGGCAACGTGGCGAAAGAGTCGGTCGTTTTCATAGCGGGTGGGGGGTGGTTTTTAAAGACCCACCTCCGTGGCCGGACCGGACAGGGCACAAAAAAGCCCCGTCCGGTATGGCACCGGAGGGGGCGAAAGTGATCTTCGCTCAAGCCCCTCTCGGCGCGTGCGTAACGGACACGACGATGCCTGCGACTACAAAGGAGTAGGCGGACGAGGCTTTGGCCAGGTGCATCGCGTTGCGGAGGTTCATTGAGACGAAGTGGAAAAGGCGGTGACTGCGTTGCGGGTCAAGTCGGAGTTCGAGTCGCCTTACGCCGCGCGACGGGCGGCGCGGCGGTTTTTCACGGCTTCATCGGCGCGGCGGTCGAGCCAGCGGATAAAGGCAAAACGCGGGCGGGGGCTGACGAACTGGTTGGCGTCCACCTTGGAGCCGTGGGTGTAAAGCGTCTCGGGATCGACGTAGGTGCCGAGGACGAAATCCACCAGTGGGAGACCGAAGATACCGGAGATGCCTTCGTTGCAGCGGATGTCGGCGTGGTGGCGGAGGTGGAAGGCATAGGCTTTGCGCCACATCTTGCCGAAGCGCGGGTGCTCGATCAGGCGGTCCCAGGTGTCTTGCGGCCAGTGTTCCACCGCGTGGATGAGCTCATAGAGTGCCATCGACCAGGCGACCGCGAGGTAGCCGGCAAGGAACATCGGGGCGGCGGGAAACAGCCATTGGCCCACGATGAGGAGCGGGGTGACGACCAAGGAAAAAATGATCAAGGAATACCACGGGAAATAGGAAGCCTCGTGCTGTTTTTCCTCTTCGATCGGGAAGGTGTTGCGAGCGATGTGTTCGTTTTGAGCGGCTAGGTCGTTGTCGATCAGGCCGGGCACGTCGGTGTTGCTGATCTTGGAGCGGTGGTAACCGATATGGGTCAACGCATGGTGAAGTGTGTGCTGCTTATAGAAGTAGCTGAGCATCGGCACCAGTGGTGCGTGCAGGATGTATCGATGGAAGAAATACTCGAACACGCCGGCGGTCGCGTGCACGGCCACGAAGACGATGACAAAGGGCAGCCAGCCTGCGGCTAGCTGGATTTCCCAAAGGTTAGGGAATACAAACGCCAGCACTGCAAACATGCCAGCGAGTGAGAGGATGACGTTGGCGATAAAGAGCCAAGGGGAGAACTTCTCCTCGTGCTTACCCCCATGAGTGTGGTCGGACATGATGTGAAACGTGATTGGAGGGTTGTCGGTTAGATAAAAATGGAACTGGTCAGTAAAGGCGCACGACGACTCGCGTAAAGGCCAGTGAAATAAATGTGCGTGGAATCCGTCCCGTCAACTTTCCGGTCGTATTCCGAGATCAAGGACGGCACCGGGCGCCTCAACGGGAGCGCAGAGGATCACTCGCTTTTGCCGGAGCCAAATAACTTTTTGAGACCGGCACCGGCTTTCTGGGCCGCCCCCGAGGCGGCGTCGGTGGCCGCGGCGCCCGTGGCACCGCCGATGCTCAAGGCGGAACTGGCCACGGCTTTGGTGATAGTGGTGAGAACATTGGCCATGACTTTGGTGGCGAGTTGATCGGGCGTGATACCGCCCTCGGCGGTGCCCAGGTCGGTGAGGACCAACGGGAGCATCGGCACGGTGATCGCGGTCGGGCCCACACCGAGAGTGACCTTGGCGTTTTCAAGGCGGAAGGTTTTCACTGCAAACTTGAGCGGTTTACCATCCTTGGCGACGGGTTGCTCTGCGGGCTTTTTTTCCCCGGTGCCACCGATGCTGGCCTCGATGTTCTTGAGCAGGTCTTTGATGTTGCTGCTGATGATTTTGGTTTCGTAAACGAACTCCGGAGCCTCGATCAGCATTTCTTTGATGATGATATGGCTGCCGATGAGGGAGGCAGGCTCAATGCTCACGTGAATTTTGCCCACGGAGAACGCCTTGTCGCTCTTCCAGCCTTCGGGATTACCCACAAAGAGACCGTTCAGCGTGCCGGAGCCGGAGAGGGGCGAAATCGATGCGCTTTCGAGGGTGACTTTCGTTCCCGTTATACCCGGGGCGAAGTGATTGACTCCTTTGGAGACAAGCGAACCGAGGAAAAGAGAAGCGACCACGACACCGATAGCCACAACGGCGAAGAGCCCACCCACAATTATCAAAAATTTTTTCATAAAATAACCGACAAAGCCTGTCGAGATGAGCCACTGCGGGCAAGCCTCGCTCTTGCGGCAAAAAACCAAGGTGTGTTTTTGAGATCACTCAAGCCGTCGAACACTGCGGGCCCGGACCGGACCGGGAGGTCCCGGCTCCATGGGGAGGGCAAGCGGGGTGGACCGGCGTTGTCCTCGACGGCACAACCCGCTGGGTCGCCTCCGCCTCGGCCGCCTTGGCCTAGCCCGCTTTTCCTCTCACGCGGACCTGATGTATTTTAGAAACACACCCCACTAAGCGATGACACAAAGAATGCGCAGGCATTGGCAAAACCCGATTGGTGAGCGAACGGTGTAGCAGGCATACTAAAAACTCCATGAGCTCTCCCTTTCCTATTCTCACCGCGGAAGAAGCAGCCGCCCTGATCCAGCACGGCCAGACCCTCGGGGTCAGTGGTTTTACCCCGGCGGGTGCCGCGAAGGTCGTGCCTCGCGCCCTCGCGGCTCGCGCCCGCGCCGAGCACGAAGCAGGACGGCCTTTTAAGGTCGCGATCGTTTCCGGGGCATCCACGGGCGACTCGCTCGACGGTGAGCTGGCGCGTGCCGACGCGATCTCCTGGCGCACCCCGTATCAGAGCAACAAGTCCCTGCGGGAATCCATCAACGCCGGGCGTATTCGTTTTTTCGATATGCATCTCTCCCACCTGCCCCAGCAGGTGCGCAGCGGATTTCTGGGGAAATTTGACTGGGCCATCGTCGAGGCCTGCGACGTCACCCCCCAGGGAGAGATTGTGCTGAGCACCTCGGTGGGCGCTTCACCCACGTTTTTGCATACGGCGGAAAAAATCATTATCGAGGTCAACCGCTTCCATTCGCCGAACCTGCGCGGTTTTCACGATATCTATGAGCCGCTCGATCCGCCGTATCGCCAGCCGATCCCGATTTTGCGTCCGTCGGACCGCATCGGCACCGAAACGGTCAAGGTCGATCCCCGCAAGATCGTGGGCATCGTCGAGAGCAATATGCCCGATGAAACCGGCGGCTTCGACCCCGCCGACGAGACCACCGAGCGCATTGGCCGCAACGTCGCCGAGTTCATCGCCGGCGAACTGCGCGCCGGTCGTATCCCGAAGGAATTTCTCCCCATTCAATCCGGTGTCGGCAACATCGCCAACGCCGTCCTTGCCGGGCTCGGTGCGCATCCCGACATTCCCGCGTTCGAGATGTATTCCGAGGTCATTCAAGACTCCGTCATCGACCTGGTGCGCTCCGGCAAGATCAAGTTCGCCACCGGCACGTCGCTGACCATCGCGCAGGACGTGTTGCGGAAGTTCTACGACGACTTGGAGTTTTTCCGTTCGCGCATCCTGCTGCGTCCGCAGGAGATCACCAACAATCCCGAGATCGTGCGCCGTCTCGGTATCATAACAGTGAATACCGCCATCGAGGTGGATATCTTCGGCAACATCAACTCCACGCACATCATGGGCTCCAACCTGATGAACGGCATTGGTGGATCGGGCGATTTCACGCGCAACGCCCATATCTCGATCTTCACGTGTCCGTCGTCGGCGAAGGGGGCCAAGATCAGCACCATCGTGCCGCTCGTGTCCCACATGGACCACAGCGAGCACTCGGTGCAGGTTGTCATCACCGAACGAGGCATCGCCGACCTGCGCGGGAAAACGCCCAACGAGCGCGCGCGCCTGATCATCGAGAAATGCGCGCATCCCAAGTTCCACGACGCCTTGATCCGTTACGCCGAGATGGCCAAGTGCGGGCAGACGCCGCAGACGCTCGCCAAAGCCTTTGCCTTCCACGAGCAGTTCCTGCGCACCGGCGACATGAGCGGCGCCGGCCTCTAGCGACGGCGCGCAGACATTCCTGTCTGTGCCGCACGCTAAGTTTTACCTTGTCAGTCGCCGGGTGCGCGCCTGCCTTGGCGCACACGTCAACCTCCCGCGCGCACCCATGGCTACTGCTTATACCGAAGACTCAATTAAGACCCTTTCGCCGCTCGAACACATTCGCCTGCGGCCCGGCATGTATATCGGCCGCCTCGGCAGCGGAGCCAACGCCGAGGATGGCATCTACGTTCTGCTCAAGGAAACCATCGATAACTCCATCGACGAGTTCACGATGGGGCACGGCAAAAAGATCGAGATCGAGCTCACCGACCGCACCATCCGCGTGCGCGACTACGGACGCGGCATCCCGCTCGGCAAGCTCATCGACTGCGTTTCGATCATCAACACGGGCGCCAAATACGACAGCGAGACGTTTCAGAAATCCGTCGGCCTGAACGGCGTCGGCCAGAAAGCCGTCAACGCGCTCTCGATTTATTTCTCCGCGCAGGCCGTCCGTGAAGGCGAGACCCGCATCGTCGAGTTCGAGCAGGGCAAGCTCCGCAAAGATCACAAGACTCACAAAACCACCGAGAAGAACGGCACCATCATCGCCTTCACGCCCGACGAGGCGCTCTTCGGGAAAGAGTTTAAATTCCGCCCCGAGTTCATCGAGGAGATGCTCTGGAACTACGCCTATCTCAATCGCGGCCTCACCCTCACCTTCAACGGCAAGGCTTACAAATCCGAGAACGGCCTCAAAGACCTGCTCGTTAAAAAACTCACCGGCGACACGCTCTACCCGATTGTCCACATCGAGGCCGAAGACATCGAGGTCGCGCTCACCCACGGCGCCCACTACGGCGAGGAATACTACTCCTTCGTCAACGGCCAGCACACCACGATGGGCGGCACCCACCTCTCCGCATTTCGCGAGAGCCTCGTCGCCACGCTGCGCAACTTTTTCAAAAAAGACTACGACGCCGCCGACATCCGCCAATCCGTCATCGCCGCCGTGTCGGTGCGCGTGCAGGAGCCCGTCTTCGAGTCGCAGACCAAGACCAAGCTCGGCTCCAATGACCTCGGACCCAAGGGCCCGACGATCCGCCAGTTTATCGGTGGCTTCCTCCAGCAGCACCTTGACAACTGGCTCCACCGCAACCCCGAGGCGGCCGACGCGTTGAAACGCAAGATCGAGGACAGCGAGCGCGAGCGCAAAGAGCTCTCCGGCATCCGCAACCTCGCCCGCGAGCGCGCCAAAAAAGCCTCGCTCCACAACCGCAAGCTCCGCGACTGCCGCGTCCACCTCGATTCCAAAGATAAACGCGCCGAGGACAGCTCGTTGTTTATCGTCGAGGGCGACTCCGCCGCTGGTTCGCTCACCTCGTGCCGCGACGTGCAGACGCAGGCCGTCTTCGCGTTGAAGGGCAAACCGCTCAACACCTTCGGCCTCACGAAAAAGGTCATCTACGAAAACGAGGAATTCCACCTGCTCCAAAGCGCCCTCAACATCGAGGAAGGCATGGACGGCCTGCGCTACAACAAGGTCATCATCGCGACCGACGCCGACGTGGACGGCATGCATATCCGCCTGCTATTGCTCTCGTTTATCCTCCAATTTTTCCCCGAGCTGATCACACAGGGCCACCTCTTCATTCTGGAAACGCCGCTCTTCCGCGTGCGCAACAAAAAGGAAACCCGCTACTGCTACAGCGAAGCCGAGAAACAATCCGCCCTTCACAAGTTGGGCCAAAGCGCCGAGATCACCCGCTTCAAAGGCTTGGGCGAAGTGAGCCCGTCGGAGTTCAAAGACTTCATCGGCGAAAACATGCGCGCCGAAAAAGTCACCCTCGACCGCCTCCACGACGTCGAAGGCCTGCTTACGTTCTACATGGGCAAGAATACGCCGACCCGCCAGGACTTCATCATCGGAAACCTCAAGGTGGAAAAGGACTTGATAGAGGCTTAATTATTTGTGCGAAATAACGTGCGTAATTAATGCTCAATTTTGAATTTTCTCTGAGCTATATTTGGATTGTATCCCATAAATAACTGTGCGTAATAACGGGCGAAATGCCCCGTCCTCGCCAAGTTGAACCGGCCGCCCTCGCGCTGCGCCTGCAAGTCGCCGGGCCTCAGGCTGCGCAGGATTTGGCGGCCGCGTTTCGGGTGGATCGCTCCAATATCAGTCGCGCCTTGGCGCGACCCGAAATCGCCCCCCAGCTGGTGCGTCTCGGGGCCACGCGCGGCACCCGTTACGCGCTGCGCCGCCCGGTTCGCGGGCTCGGCGACACGTTTTCCGTGCGCCGCGTGGATGTCGCCGGTCGGGCTCAGGAGTGGGCCCAACTCATCGCGCTCCACGGCGGCTGGCAACTGTGCTGGGCCGACCCCGCGCGCGCTCCCGAATGGGCCGGCGCTCTCTTCGGCCTCGGTGGTTACGCGGAGGGTTTCCCGTTCTTCCTCGGCGACGTGCGCCCGCAAGGCTACCTCGGTCGCGCCATCGGTCGGGGCCTGAGCCTTTCGCTCAACCTGCCGCCGGATCCGCGCGGTTGGAGCGACGACGACACCCTGGTTTACCTCCAAGGCGCGGGCGACGACCTGCCGGGCGACCTCGTGGTCGGCGACGTGCCGTTGCGCCGCGTGCAAGACCGCGTTCTGCACGCGCCCGAGACACTGCCCGCCGGTGAACGCTCCGTCCGTTATCGCGAACTGGCGAATGCCGGGGCGTCCGCCATCGAGGCGCCCGGCTCCTCCGTCGAAGGCGAACAACCGAAGTTCCTCGTCACGCTGGCGGACGACAACCGTGCAGGCGATAATGCAGGCGACCGCCCAGGCGGCGCACGCGGCGACGCCGTCACCCCCGTTTTGGTCAAGTTTACCGACGTGCTCTCCACGCCCACCGGGCGCCGTTGGGCCGATCTCCTCGTGGCGGAGTCGCACGCCCTCGCGCTGCTTCATGCGCGCGGCGAGGCGCACGCCGCGCCGCGTTTGCTCGAGGCCGGCGATCGCTTCTTTTTGGAAACGCCCCGCTACGACCGCGTCGGACTGCACGGCCGCCGCGGGGTCGTTTCGTTGCGCGCGTTGCACAACGCCTTCCACGGCCCTGATGCCACGCAATGGCCGGCGGTGGCCGTCAACCTGCGCGCCCGCGGGCTGCTCGACGATGCAGCGGTGCGGTCGATCCGGCTACGTCATGCGTTTGGTCAGCTCATCGGCAACACCGACATGCACTTCGGCAACCTCGCGTTCTGGCTCGACGACACACTGCCCTTCCGGCTCGCGCCGGCCTACGACATGTTGCCGATGCTCTGGGCACCGACGCCCGGCAACGCCACGCCCGCGCCCGATTTCGCGCCTACGCCACCGATGCCCGCCGACCGCGAACTCTGGCAAGAGGCGGCCTCGTGGGCTACGGACTTCTGGCAACGCGTCGCCGACGACGCCCGCCTCTCGCCTGGTTTCGCCGCTCACGCCCGCGCCGCTGGCGAAACCGTCACCCGCCTGCGCGCGCACTTCGCCGCTTGAACCTTGGACCGCCGCCAACTCGCCGAACGAGGTCGGCTGGTCAAGGAAGGCGTGATGGTCGACGCCGCGTTTGTGGAGACGCCGCGCCAACGTGACTCGCGGGACGAAACCGAAAAGATCAAGCCCCTCCGTGTGGATCGGATTGATGATCGCTACAACCGCGGACGACCCGGAGGTCGTCCCTCCCTTCAGCCCACCGGGCCCGCGTCCTCGAACCGCACCACCGCCCTCGCCTGCGAGCGCGACTCGGTCAACGACACGGTAAACCGCGCCTCCCAGTCGTTGTGTTCTTCGCGGTCGGTCAAGACCTGCGCCACCCTCCAGTGCAACGTGCCCGTGGCGTCCCGTTCCTCGGCAAAGTGCGTGTGCTTCGCGGCGCGCCCTTCTGGGTCGAGGCGGAAACGATCGCGTGCATCGAAGTAAACCGAGAACAGTTTTTCGATTCGTTTGGCTTCGGGTGACATCAACTCGTTTTCGCCCGCCGACACCGCTTCGCCGGTGGCCAGTCGCGACGCGGCGCTTTCCCAATCGCGCGCCATTACCTCTTGCAGAAATCCGAAAATCGCCGTGCGCACCAGTCGGCGGAACGCGACCGCATCCCGCGTGATGTCGTAGCTCGACGGACGCGCCGGTTTGTCCGCACCGCCCGCGAGCTCCGCCGCCACGTAGTCCGGATTCCGCAAGCGCTCCCATTCCTCCAACAAGCTCGAATCGATCCCGCGGATCAGCTCGCGGAAATACGTTTCCATCTCGATGACCTCTTCGGTTTTCGCCGCGTCGGGCACCGTTTGCGAAAGGACTTTCCACACCTGCGACAGATGCCGCAGCAGCAGCCCTTCGCCGCGCTGCAATCCGTAGTCGCGGATGTAATCGGCAAACGACATGTAGCGCTCATACATCTCGCGCGCGATGGATTTGGGCCGCACGTTTTCCTGGCCGACCCACGGGTGTTTCGCCGCGAAGGCGTTGAACGTGTCGTATAAAAACTCGCGCAACGGCTTCGGGTGTTCGATCTGGTCAAGCTTCTCCATGCGCTCTTCGTAAGGAATGCCCTCGGCCTTCATTTGTTCGACCGCCTCACCCTTCAGCTTGCTGACTTGTTGGCGCAGAATCTGGTCCGTGTCCTCGACGATGGCTTCGCATACGGTGAGCACGTCATACGGGTAATCCGCCGCCGCCCGGTCGAGCAGCGGCAGCGTGTCGATCAAGTAGAGCGACAACGCCTGGTGCAGCGAAAAATCTTCCTGCAACGCCACATTGACGCGCAGCTTCCGTCCCGACGGCTCGGGCGGAATCCACTCGACGATCTTCCGCTCCAGCAACGCACGAAAAAGTTGAAACGCCCGGCGCCGCAACGCGCGTTTTTTATGCGGCGTCTCGTGGCAGTCCGCGATGAGCCGCCGCAGCACCTGGCAACCATCTTCGTCGCGCCCGAGCACCTGCAACAACATGCCATGCGTCACGTCGAAGCGCGACACCAGCGGCTCCGAGGGGGCGACCATGAGTTTCTCAAACGTCTTCGCATCCCAACCCACTTCGCCTTCGGGCGCGCTGCGCTTGGCGACCTTCTTCTTTTTGGACGGATCGCGCGCAGCTTTTTCCTCGGCGCGTTTGTTTTCGATCACGTGTTCGGGGGCCTGCACGACGACGTAGCCCACCGTGTCGAAACCGCGCCGGCCCGCGCGCCCGGCGACTTGCCGGAAATCACGCACGCTGAGAATCGCCGCTTTTTTGCCGTCGTATTTCCAGAGTTGCGTAAAGACGACCGTGCGAATCGGCACGTTGATGCCCACGCCGAGCGTGTCGGTGCCACAGATGAGCTTGAGCAATCCTTTCTGCGCGAGTTGCTCCACGAGGATACGATACTTCGGCAGCAAACCGGCGTGGTGGACACCGATGCCGTGACGCAGCCAACGCTTAACCTCTTTTCCGTAAGGACTCGTAAACCGCACGCCTTCCAATACCGCCGCGATGGCGGCCTTCTCGTCCTTCGAGCACACGCTCAAGCTCATCAGGCTCTGCGCGGCCTCCGACGCCGCGCGTTGCGTGAAATGCACGAGATAGATCGGCGCCCGTTTATCCTCCAACGCCGTCGCTAACCGCTCGGTGAGCGGCGTCTCCGAATACTCGAATTCCAACGGCACGGGCCGCCGGTCGCTACGCACTGTCACCGTGGGCGCACGGGTGACCCGCGTGAGATCTTTCTCGAAAAATTCCGTCGCGCCCAGCGTCGCCGACATCAGCAAGAACCGCGTCCACGGCATCGTAAGCAGCGGCACCTGCCACGCGTAACCGCGCTCGGCGTCGGAGTAGTAATGAAACTCGTCCATGATAACCACCTTGATGGCGGTCGCGCGCTCGCCGCCGGCCAGCGCCAGGTTGGCCAGGATCTCCGCCGTGCAACACAGGATGGCCGCGTCGGGATTCACGCTGGCGTCACCCGTCATCATGCCGACGTGGTCCGGGCCAAACTCACGGCAGAGCGACAGGAATTTTTCGTTCACCAGCGCCTTGATCGGACACGTGTAGACCGAGCGTTGGCCGGCGCAGATGGCCTTGAAGTGAAACGCAGCGGCGACGAGCGATTTGCCCGAACCGGTGGGCGTGTTGAGGATGACATTGCGCCCCGCAAACAGCTCTAGAATGGCCTCCTCCTGTTCGGCGTAGAGCTCCAGCCCGCGCTCCTTGCACGCCGCCAGGAAGCGATCGAGCACGGCATCCGCACCGGGAAACCCGGTAAGCGGCGCAAGCGGAGCGGAACTGGCAGGCGTGGACGACATGCGTTTCCACAAGGGCGCGACTCCCGGGCCCTGACAAGCCCGCCGGTCGCTCAAAGTGCGTTTGCCCTGCGCGCCCGCTTCGCTTCATGTTGCTCGCACGCCCCATGCGTATCCCGTTCGCAACCCTCCTCTTCACAGCAGTTATGCACGCGCAAACCCCGACCCCGACTGTGTCCGCCCGCGTTGAAACTTTACTCGGGCGCATGACGCTCGACGAAAAAATCGGCCAGCTTTCCCAAGGCGTCGTCCACACGCCCGAACACGCCGAAGCCGCCTTCGCCGAGGTCCGCGCCGGGCGGCTCGGGTCGTTTATTTTGAGCGCGCCGCCCGAGATCGCCACGGAGCTCCGCAACCGCCTGCAACACGCCGCCGTGGATGACTCACGCCTCGGCATCCCGCTCATCTTTGGCGCAGATACGATTCACGGTTATCGCACGACCTTCCCGATTCCGCCCGCCCTCGCCTCAGCGTGGGACGCGGACCTCGTCGAACGCACGCAAGCCGTGGCCGCCCGCGAGACCCGCGCGGTGGGCATCGAGTGGATTTTCGCCCCCATGTGCGACCTGGCCCGCGACCCGCGCTGGGGGCGCGTAGCCGAGACCTTTGGCGAAGATCCGTTCCTCGGCGCAACTCTCGTCGCCGCCTCCGTGCGCGGCTTCCAGGGCGCGGACCCGGCCTCGCCCGAGCGCGCCGCCGCGACGCTCAAGCACTTTGTCGGCTACAGCGCGGCCACCGGCGGTCGCGATTACAACACGACCGACATCACGCCGTTCACGCTGCACAACGCCCACCTCCCCGCCTTCGAGGCCGGCATCAAGGCCGGCGCGCTCTCCGTGATGAGCGCCTTCAACGCGATCGACGGCATCCCCGCCGTCGCCAACCGCCATCTGCTCACCGACGTGTTGCGCGGCACCTGGGGTTTTAAGGGTTTCGTGGTGAGCGACTGGGAAGGCGTGATCGAAGCCATAAAGTGGGGCTACGCGGCCGACGACGCCGAGGCGGCGCGCCTTGCGCTGACGGCGGGCAACGACATGGAAATGGTTTCGCGCAGCTACCGCCACACCCTCGCCGCCCAAGTCGCCGCCGGCACGGTGCCGATCTCTGTGATCGACGAGGCCGTGCGCCGCGTGCTCCGCGTGAAGGCGCAGGTCGGCCTGTTTGAGCAACCCTTCGCCGATGCCGACGCGCCTGCTCGCACGTTTTTGCAACCCGCCGCCATCGCGTTGGCCAAAGAAGCGGCCGCCCGCTCGCTCGTTCTATTGAAGAACAACGATGTGCTTCCCTTGGCTGCCTCGGTGCGCCGCGTGGCCCTAGTCGGCCCCTTGGTGGACGATGCCGCCGAGATGCTTGGCACCTGGCCCGCCCACGGTCGCCCGCAAGATGTTATCACCTTAGCCGACGGCTTGCGCGCGCGGCTCGGCTCGACGACCACACTGACGGTTGCGCGCGGCTGCGACTTGCTACCGTCCGGCCCGCGCACCCGCGCGTTACCCGACGGCTCGGTCGTCGTCGACGAGGACGCCACGCGTTCGGCAGTCGCCGCCGATGAAGGCGACTTCGCCAAAGCCCTCGCGGCCGCCCGCGAAGCCGATGTCATCATCGCCGCCGTGGGCGAACCTCGCGGCTGGTCCGGCGAAAACGCCTCCCGCGCCGACCTCTCGCTCACCGGCCGCCAGCCGGAGCTCCTGCGCGCCCTCGCCACCACGGGCAAACCCCTCGTCGTCGTGGTGTTTAGCGGCCGCCCGCTGGCCTTGACCGAAGTCGCCGCGCAGGCCGATGCCTTGATTCAAGCCTGGCACCCCGGCCTGCAAGCGGGCAGCGCGCTCGCCGCCGTGTTATGCGGCGATCTGGCGCCCGCCGGTCGCCTGCCCATGTCTTTCCCGCGCGCGACCGGCCAGGTGCCCGTCTTCTATAACTATCACACCACCGGGCGGCCCGATATGGTGGACTACCGCGATCTCACCCGCGATCCACTTTTCCGTTTCGGCTACGGGCTCACGTATACGAGCTTTGCCTTCGGCCCGGTCGAGATCGCCACGCCCGCCGCCGCCGGCCAGCCGGCCACCGCCCGCACCACCGTAACCAACACCGGTCAACGTCCCGGTGAAGCCGTCGCCCAGCTCTACATCCGCGATGTGGCCTGCTCGGAAGGCGCCCGCCCCGCCCAGGAACTACGCGGCTGGCAACGCCTCACCCTGGCCCCCGGCGAAACGCGCCCGGTCGAGTTCGCCCTCGACGAGACGGTGCTGGGTTTTGTTGACCGCACGGGCCGCCACCGGGTCGAACCGGGGGAATTCCAGGTGTGGATCGCCCCCCACGCGGGTCCGGGCGATTTCGCAGTGTATCGGATGCCTTAAGCCCGCTTCTGGGATTGCCGAAGACCCGCCGCCTCCTTAGCTCTTACCCCCTATGGGACGTCAATGGCTCCACGCGAAACGCGCGATCGTAAACAACAAGAAGGGTCAGCTGGTCGGCAAGCTGGTGAAGGAAATCACCGTCGCCGCCAAGATTGGCGGCGCCGACCAGGCGGCCAATGCCCGGCTCTTCGCCGCCGTCGAAAAGGCCAAGAAGGCCAGTGTCACCCGCGACGTCATCGAACGCGCCATCAACAAAGGCGCCGGCATCGGCGGAGAAAAGATGGTCATGGACCACATCGTTTTCGAGGGCTACGCGCCCCACAAGGTGCCGATCATTGTCGAGGTTTACACCGACAACGTCCAACGCACCACCCCCGAGATGCGCGTGCTTTTTAAGAAAGGCATCCTAGGCACCACCGGTAGTAACAAGTTCCTCTTCGAACACGTCGGTATTGTCGAAGCCCATACGCTCGCGGCCGACGTGGACTTGGAAGCCGCCGCGATCGAAGCGAGCGCCAATGACTTCGAAGCCATCAGCCACGCCCAAAACGACGACATCCCCGAAGGCGCAACCGGTGCCCGATTCCACACCGACCGCACCGGGGTGCATGCCGCATCGACGTGGCTGAGCGCAAACGGGTGGACGGTCGTCACGAGCGAAATCGGCTATGTCGCCAAGATGTTTCCCGAGCTTTCCGACGAACACCGCGGTGATGTCGGTGAATTCCTGCAAGCCCTCGAAGAGCACGAAGACGTGCAGCGCGTTTGGGCCGCAGTTAAGTGAGATCCGAACAAGGCCAACCCGCCCTAAACCGCGTCATCGCCGACGCGGTTTTTTCGTGCGAGGGTGTGCCCCTGATTCAGATAAAACACCCCTGATTTCGCACCTAACGCGGATTGCCGTCCTTAATCCACAGATTTTGGCCAAAAACCCGTCTTCCTCAGGCCATTTCAGCCCATTCTTAACCAAAAATCCCCGTTTTAAAACCATCCGAACCATTCGGAACACAAGGAAGAAGGCTGACGTTCCCTCAAGCGTTTCGTTCAAAAAAAACCCGATTTACCCACAAAATAAGCGTATTTTCTGCCCTTTTACCGATAAAAATCCGTGATTGCACAAACCATCCGTTTCCGTTTCAAAATCGTCGCTTAGCACTGGAAATCACTTCCCCGCAGTCAACTCAACCGAGGCACCCACTTGGACCTAAAACAGATCAAACAAATCATCGACTTAATGAAGCGCTCCGAACTCACGGAATTCGCGATCGAAGAGGAAGGCTTTAAGTTGAAGATCCGCCGAGGCGCCAATGGCCTCCCGGTTGTCAGTAACGCAGGCTCGTCGAACTCCCCGTTCGCTTACGCCAACGAGTCGGCCGCTCAGGCCCCCGCCCCGGCTCCCGCTCCGGCCGCGCCCGCCCCAGTCACGCTCGTCGCTCCCGCCGCCGGCACCGACGAAGCGGGCATCATCTACATCAAATCCCCGATGGTGGGCACTTTCTATCGATCGGGTTCGCCCGAGAGCAAACCCTACTCGGAGAGCGGCACCAAGGTCGTCGAGAACTCCGTGGTCTGCATCATCGAGGCCATGAAGATCATGAACGAAATCCAAGCCGAACTGAAGGGCACCATCCTCGAAATCCTCGTCGAAAACGGCCAACCCGTCGAATACGGCCAGAAACTCTTCAAAGTTAAACAGGGCTGATCTCATATACCCCACCCACTGAAAACCGCTAATCGCCACTGATTCCGCTGATGCAAATCAGCGCATATGAGTGCGAGTTAGCGGTTTATTTTTATCCACCCTCCTGATGATCCAGAAAATCCTCATCGCTAATCGCGGTGAAATCGCCCTTCGCATCGTCCGCGCCTGCCGCGAACTCGGTATTAAAACCCTCGCGGTTTATTCCGAAGCCGACGTCCAATCCCTCCACGTCAAACTCGCCGACGAAGCCATCTGCATCGGCGGTCCCCGCAGCGCCGATAGCTATCTCAAGGCCGACCGGATCATCGCCGCAGCCGAGATCGGCGACGTCGACGCTATCCATCCCGGTTACGGCTTCCTCTCCGAAAACGCCCAATTCGCCGAGCAGTGCGAGTCGTGCAATATCAAGTTTATTGGCCCGAAGTCCAAGTCCATCAAGATGATGGGCGATAAGGCCGTCGCCAAGGATACGGTCAAAAAAGCCGGCGTGCCCACTGTCCCCGGTTCCGATGGCCCGGTCGACAAAGAGGCCGAGGCCGTCAAGATCGCCCGCAAAATCGGCTACCCGGTCATCATCAAAGCGGTCGCCGGCGGCGGCGGTCGCGGTATGCGCATCGCGCACAACGACATCTCCTTTGCCAAGGAATACCATGTCGCCCGCAACGAAGCCGAAAAAGCCTTCGGTAACGGCTCGGTCTACATCGAGAAATACATCGAGAAACCCCGCCACATCGAATTCCAGATCCTCGCCGACAGCCATGGCAAGGTCCTCCACCTCGGTGAACGCGACTGCTCCATCCAACGCCGCCATCAAAAACTCATCGAGGAATCCCCGTCCCCGTTCCTGACTCCCGACCTGCGCAAGCGCATGGGTAAGTTCGCGATAAAAGCCGCCGAGGCCGCCGATTACGAGAATGCCGGCACGATCGAGTTCCTCGTCGATGCCAAGGGCAACTTCTACTTCATCGAGATGAACACCCGCATCCAAGTGGAACATCCCGTGACCGAGGAGTGCACCGGCATCGACCTCATCAAACAGCAGATCCTCGTGGCCAACGGCGAGAAACTCGCCTTCGACCAGAGCGACATCAAATTCGAGAAGCACGCCATCGAGTGCCGCATCAACGCCGAGGATCCGGCCCGCAACTTCGTTCCCTCCCCGGGAACGATTGGTCTCTATTACTCGCCGGGCGGCCATGGGGTGCGCGTCGATTCACATGCCTACTCAGGCTACGCCATCCCGCCGCATTACGATTCGATGATCGGCAAGCTCATCTGCTTCGGCCGCGACCGCCCCACCGCCATCCAGCGCACCTATCGCGCCCTCAGCGAATACCTCATCCGCGGCATCAAAACGACCATCCCCCTCCACAAGGCGATCATGTGCGACCCCACCTTCATCGAAGGCAAGGCCACCACCGCCTACATGGAGGAGTTCTTCGCCCGCACGCCCACGGATCTTTTCTCCTAGGGTGTGTTTGCTGAATAGACCGGGCCAGCGGGAGTGAGAAAGGGGGCTCGGCCAAGGCGACCGAGGCGGAGGCGACCCAGCGGGTCGTGCCGCCGAGGGCAACGCCGGCCCAGCGCCTTTTCTCGCTTCCCTCGTAGAGCGCCAGCAATGGTCTGGTTTATTTAGCAAACACACCCTAAGCAACGCCGCGAAACCCTTCGCCCAAAAACGCTCCCGCACGCCCCCCGGCGGCGGGAGTTTTTTTGCCCGACCGCCAAAGCCCGCCCTTGCAACCCGCCCCCAAACGGAGTTTTTAAGAACCTCTCAACACCATGCAATCGTCCGAGTTCACTCCCCCCGCCCGCTTCGACGACCAACCCGAGCTGGGCGACATCAAGATCAACCACACCGTCGTCGCCAGCATCGTCCGCCTCGCCGCCCTGCAGATCCCCGGTGTGGCGGGCGTCGGCGGTGGTATCGTGGATGGCATCAGTGAGCTGTTCACCAAGCGCCGTGAGGCCGACCACCGCGGAGTCAAAGTCAGCGAAACCGATGGCGACACCTACGCCATCGAGCTCCGTATCGTCATCAACTACGGTTCGGAAATCGGCAAAACCGCCTACGAAGTCCAAGTCGCCGTGCGCAAGCAGGTCATGGCGATGACCGGCAAAAACGTCGCCAAGGTCGATGTCATCATCGAAGGCGTGCGCCTCCCCGGCGATCTCGGCAATCAGCAGGAAAAAACCAGCGACCTCTGGCCCGACGCCCCCGCGACGGACTAAAGCCGCCCACCGCCCCGTCCGATGATACTTTGGGACCTCCTTCAGTTCACGACCGAGCAATACGTGCTCATCTGGAGCGCGCTTGCCCTCCTGGTTCTCCTGCTGTGCCTGCGACCGCCGGCAACGCTCACGCTCATCACCGATGAGAAGGGGAAACTCAGTATCTCCCGCCATGCGCTGCACCGGCTCATTGAGACGTGTTGCGAACAGCTCCGCGGCGTCGCCTCCGCCCGGGCCACCGTCCGCCGCCGCAGCGGCAAGTTTGCAGTCACCATTAGCCTGAAAGTCCGCCCCAACGCCAAGTTGGACGCCATCCAAGGCTACCTCACCCAAGAGGTGGGAGACATCTTCAAAGAAAACCTCGGCATCGGCAACATCGGCCAGGTCGAGGTGAAGGTCGTCGGGGTCACCCCCGAGCCGGCGAAATTTTGACGGCGGCACCTCCGACTCCGCGGTAGGGCGCGGACACCGCTCCGCGCCTCCGAACCGGCGGCGAGCGGAGTCGATGCCCTACCCAGAAATGCGAACTGCTCGGGACCGGGAGGTCCCGGCTCCATTCAGGCACGGAAAGAATCTTCAGGGGTGGAGACGGGGTCTCCCGACCCCGTTCGCAAGAGAAGCGAAATGGACAAAGAGGCTAAGCCGTAGAAATTCAGTTGGAGGCGGAGTAGCGGGGCGGGATGGCGAGCAGATTTCGGTGGTGAATGACCAAGGAATACCCAGAGGGTATTTCGCTGGGAGTGAAACACCGAAAGGTGCCGTCAGATTGCCTCGATACGACCCTTCCAACTGAAGTTCTGCGGCTAAGGTGGTCCCTAGCACGCCCGCGCCAGCGCGAGCGCGCTCCACTCGCCCATCACCCGGCTCTCGGCCGTCCACGTCGGCACCGCCGCCGCGAAGACCCCTCGCACCTGCTCCAGTTCGACGGCGAGGATCCCGCTCAACACGAGCGTGCCACCGGGCGCCACCGCACCCGTAAGCTGGGCCACGAAACGCATGAGCACATCGGCCTGGATGTTGGCCAACACGACGTCCGCCTGCTGCCCGCCGGCGAAGCCGCTGACCAAGTCGCCCGTGAAAAAGTTCACCGCCCCGGTCAACCCGTTGAGCTCGGCGTTTTCCTCGCTCACGCGCACCGCCTCCGCGTCGTTGTCAAAGCCAGACACCCGCGTGAAGCCGAGTTTCGCGGCCGAAAGCGCCAGGATGCCCGAACCGCAGCCGGCATCGATGACGCGCCAATCCGCCCGGTGCGCGCCTGCTTTTTCGGCCAAGACGACCAATTGTTCGCAGCACAGCCGCGTGGTCTCATGGTTGCCCGTGCCAAACGCCAATCCGGGATCAAGCCAGATGACCACCTCGCCCGCTCCCGGCTGAAACGCGGCTCGCTCCCACACCGGCACCCAGTGCAACCGGCCAAATTGCGAGGCCTTAAAATGCGCCTTGTAGCTGTCACGCCAGTCCTCGTCGGGCAACACGCGCCACTCCGGCGCGGCCGGTTGCACCATGCCAGCGAGGAGCGGAAGCAACTCCGCCCAACGCGCCCTGGCCGCCGCTTCGTCTTCAAAGATCCCCACGATCCACGCGCGCTTGACGACCACGTCTTGAAGCAGGCTCCAGCCCTCCACGCCCAGCTCCAGCAACACGTCGTCGATTGCATCGACAGCTTCGGGGGCGATCTCGGCCTTGGCCTCAAATAAACTCATGCGCGAGACCGTTCCCGGCGCGGGCACCTGCGGCAAGGCCAATTCCCCGCGCGCGTTTCATACCCGTTATGGCATTAAATGAGACTTTCGTCTGGTGTAGGCCCGACCGGTGGTCGGGCGTCTCCTAGAAACCCCGACCACCGGTCGGGGCTACATCGGGCCCTGCTAAAGTCCCATTACGAGGTGTAATTTATCAGTGATCGAACAGCCTCTCCGAAAGGTAGGAGCCCATTCATGGGCGATGAGCGTCAGGCGCATACAATACTTCCTGCGAGCATCAAACATCGCCCATAAATGGGCTCCTACCTCAAGCCTCCAAGCCCGCGCCTTCGTCCAGCCCGAGGTGGAGATTCATGCACTGAATCGCCGCCCCCGAAGCGCCTTTGCCCAAGTTATCCAACCGCGCCACGACGACCGCCTGATCCGCGTGGCCGAACACCGCGAGGTCGCAGCGATTCGTGTCGTTGCACCCCTGCACATCGAAGAAACCGCCATCGAGCACGCCTTCGTCTCCGAACGGCAGCACGCGAATGAACCGTTCACCCGCATACGTCTCGGTCAGCGCATGGTGCAGCGCCTGCGGACTCGGCGCCACCGGCAGCTGCCGCAGCGGCAACGGCACGGTCACCGTGAGGCCTTTGTAGAAGTTGCCCACCACCGGACTAAAAATCGGCGCTTCCTTCAACCCGGTGTGCACCCGCATTTCCGGCAGATGCTTATGCATCAAGCCCAGCGCGTAGGGCCGCGGGCTCTTCAGCGTTTCCGGCAGCGGAGACTGTTCGTAGTCGGCGATCATTTTTTTGCCGCCGCCGCTGTAGCCCGTGATCGAAAAACACGAGAGCGCGAAATCCGCCGGCACGAGTCCGCGTTGCACCAGCGGCCGCACCGCCAACGCAAACGCCGTCGCGTGGCACCCCGGATTGGCGATGCGTTTACCCGTGCGAATCGCCGCGCGGTAATCCGCACCCAGCTCGGGCACGCCATACACCCAACCATCGACGACCCGGTGCGCGGTCGAGGCATCGATCACGCACGTGCGCGGATTCGTGACCATCGCGGCCGATTCCTTGGAAGCCGCATCGGGCAGACACAGAAACACCACATCGGCGCCATTGAGGCAGGCCGCGCGCGCGGCGGGGTCCTTGCGTTTCGCCGGATCGATTTCGATCAACTCCAGCTCCGGCCGACGCGCGAGCCGCTCGTGAATTTGCAGGCCGGTCGTGCCTTCCTGTCCATCGACAAAGATCTTGGTTTTCATCGCAAGGAAGACCTTCACGCCCGCCCTCCTCAGCCGCAAGCGCATTGCCCGCTGGCGGGATTAAAATAGATACCCCTCGCGCCCCGGCAGACCCACGCGACCGCGCGGGACGAGCCCTTGATGAGCCCTACCTTAACCCCGCGCTAAAGCGACCGGGGCGTAACCTTCACCCGCCAAAATCGACGCGGCACCCCGCTTTCACCCGGCACCTTCACGGTAAGCTCCGTAAACAATGTCAGGTTTTGTTGAGCTGAGATCGCCGCGTGCGTGAAGCCGTCGGCGGTTTGCCAAAGCCGCGACCACGTTTGCAGGTCGGTCGACGTGAACACCTCGTAGTCCAACGCCGCCTGCGTGCGGTGATAAAAGGTCACACCGCCGGTCTGCTCAGGCCTAGGCGCGCCGGCGACGGACAGAGCCTGCAGCGGCTCGCCCCCGAAGGCGAATTCGAGGAGATTGGCCAGCCCGTCGGCATCGGGGTCGGCCTCCGCGCCCGAATCAACGGGCTGGGCAAACGTGTAAGCGCCGCTCCAAGCCGCCAACGTATCGAGCACCGTCACGGTGAAGGTCGACGGGTGACTCGCACCGTCGAGATCGGTGGCCGTTACCGTGACGGTGGTCGTGCCGGATTGGTCGGTCGCGGGCGTTAACTGGAGGCTACCATTCGTGATCACCGCCGTCACCAGAACGGAGTTGGCCACAGTCACCCCATAAGAAAGCGCTGAAATCTCGGAGGCCGATGACTCGATGAAATTGGCGCGTGTGAGAACGCCGGCGGTGAGCGGTAGAGTGCTCCAATCCGGGTGAGCGCTAGTCGCGTTGTAGCGTGGGATCGCGGAGATTTCATCCACCACCGTCATACCGCTCCCGACCACGCGCCCGAACACCGTAAAGCCGCCATTTTGAGAATCAAGATTGGCGGAATTATCGGCCAAGTTGATGAACCAACCACTGGTCGCGCTGTTGGGATCGCCACCCACCTTGGCCATGGCGATGGTGCCGCGCACATTGGACAAACCCGGTTCGTTGAGCACCGGCGCATAGGTCGGGACCACATCATAGGTGTTCGGCCCGACAAAACGAAACCCACCACTCTGGATGACAAAACCGGGGACGGAACGGTGGAAAAAATTATCGGTGAACCGGCCGCTGTTCACGTAGGCTTTGAAATTGGCCACGGTCAGCGGGGTTGCCGTGTCGGTGAGAGCGAGGTCGATCGTCTTGACCGTCGAGGCGATGCGGACACTTAAGCGGACAGCGGTGCCCGCAACGTCGGGATCGTTAAAATACCCGTTCAGGTCAATCGACGCCGGCGCGGCGGCCCGACCCAAGACACGATCTGGAAGCGTTTGCGTGATGGTCGGCGACACGTTGGCCGCCCCGCAAAGCGGCAGGGCGAGCCACAGCAGAATCCCCCCAAAGCAAAGCCGACAGAGGCCGTTCGTCAGGCGCTGAAGCTCGTGATCGCTACGCGAAATCATTCTCGGGAAAAAAACTATTCTGCTCACCGCCGCTCACTGCCCAACCGGATGCCGGGCAGCTCACTCGGCGGTATCGTCATAGCCGTCCTTCTCCATCCGCTTTCTCAAGATGGGCAGGAGCTCTTTAACGGTTCGGTAGTCCCCCGCCTCCAGAGCTTGGCTGATCTCATCGATCATCAGGAGGGCCGCTTTTTGCACCCGCACTTGGGCGGTAATGTCACGACCGATCCCGAGCAGGCCGACGATTTGCCCCGAGTCATTTCGCAGGGGTAGTTTGGTGGTGAGGCTCCAGCGGAAATCGCCTTGGGGCCCCACGAATCTTTCTTTGCGATTAATAACCGCCTGCCCGCTGCTTAAAACTGACATATCATCCATGTAAAACCCAACGGCCGTTTTATCCGGAAAAAAGGAGTAGTCGTCTTTGCCCAGTGCATCGGCTTCCAATTTGACCCCGAGGTTTTTAAGATCGGCAGCATTGGCCAAGATCTTTTGCACTTTGAGATTTTTGACGTAAATCCAATCGGGCAGCAGGTCAATCAGCGCACGCAGAAGCCCCTTTTCGTTCCTTAAGTTATTGATGGTTACGTCCATGTTATATCCGGTCAGGGAGGGGTAGTCTGAAATAAAGTCCGACTGTTCACGCTGACGAGAAAGCGCGAACACGCGAGCTTCGTGAGGGTAAAAACAGCCCAAACATCCTCTAAGCCAAGAAAATTTTACCCACCCTGAAGCGCCAAAAGGGGTCTGTCTTAAACCAACAGCCCCGAACAGCAGAGTTTAACCACAGATTGCACAGATACGAACCGGACATACGGCAGCAGTGTTGAGGCAAGGGAATTTTTATCCGGTATTTATCTGTTACCAATTACAACTCGTAATCGGACTTTAGCATGGCCCGATGTAGCCCCGACCGGTGGTCGGGGTTTCTAGAAGACGCCCGACCACCGGTCGGGCCTACACCCGACGAAAGTCTCATTTCACGCCGTAACTGGTATTAAGTTTTACCGAGGGCAGGGACGGAGGACCGACGACCTCGTCGGGTCTCCACCTCGAACACCCGGCTTGGACTTCACGGAGTCGTGCCAGGGGCCCACGCGCGGGCAGAGCCCGGTATCGCAGTCAGTCGCGCACCCCTGCGTTCTCGAACTGCAAACCGTCCGGCGGCGTTGCCGCACTCCTGAGCCAGAAATCCCGCAGGCTCGCCACCATCTCCACGAGACGATTCGGCGCCGACGGTTTTACCAGGTAGGCGTTGGCACCCAGGCGGTGCGCCCGGTGAATGTCTTCAGCGTAGTTGGATGAGGTCAGCACCACCACCCACAGCGTTCCGAAAGCCGGATTGGCCCGAATCCACTTGAGCACGTTGAATCCCGATTCCTTCGGCAGTTTTAAATCCAGCAGAACCAGAATCGGCATCGGATAGTGCGCGCGGTCGGCGAACTTCCCTTCGCCCGCGAGGTAGTGAATCGCTTGGGCCCCATCGGTCACCGTTTTCAGGGGATTCGCGATGGCGGCCTTCTTCCAAGCGTGTTCCATGATAAGCACATCATTCTCCTCATCCTCGACGTAGAGCACCGGTCCGTTGTTCATGGTTTTTGGCTTTTGGTGTTTACCGAATTTAACTCGATCCAGAATCGGCTGCCTTGGCCCGGCGCGGATTCCACGCCCACGGCACCGCCCATGCGCTCCGCCGCTTTGCGGACGATGCTCAGGCCGACGCCGGTGCCTTCGTAGTCGTTGGTGAGCCGTTGGAACATGCCGAATATGCTTTCCTGATATTTCGGTGGAATGCCGATGCCGTTGTCTTCAACCCAAAAGCGAACTTTGGATTCTGCCTCCACGGCGCGCACCGTGACATGGGGTTTAATCCCCGCCGGAACGAATTTCACCGCGTTGTTCAGCAGGTTGGAGAAGCACTGCGTCAACGCTGCTTGATTGGCGAGCACGGCGGGAAATCCACCCTCAATAACGATGGTCGCTTTTGGCTCTTGTAAATCAGGGTAGGTTTCGAGCATCCCGCGCACGAGCCGTTCGGCGTCCACGGGTCCGAGTTTCAAATCCATGCGCAACACCTTGCTGTAGTGCAGCACGTCCTGAATCAGATTGTCCATGCGCGTAACCGATTGCTGGATACGGCCGAGCAGGCGGTTGCCGTCGTCGCCCAGTTTTGCGCCGTAGTCCTCCGCCAGCATCTGCGCGAAGCTGTTCACGGCCCGCAGCGGCGCGCGCAGGTCGTGCGTGATGCTGTAGGCGAAGCCTTCCAGTTCGCCCATGGCCTCGGTGAGCTTGGCGGTGCGTTGTTGCACCAGCGATTCCAACTGCTGCGCGCGACTGGCAAGTTGCCCGTGCGCTTCGGCCAGCGCCTCCTCCGCCTGCTTGCGATCAGTGATATCGCTGGCGGCGCCGAACCACGCGATCACGCATTCGTTCTCATCGAGAATCGGCACCGCGCGGGAAAGTGTCCAACCGATGGATCCGTCAGGCCGCCGGACGCGATGCTCCAACTCGAAGAGCGTTTTCCGCGCGATTGCTTCGCTGATCGCCTGCCTGACACGGGAATGCTCGTCGGGCGGGATGTTCTGGTCCAGCCACGCCCAGTCGTTGAGCGGCTGGTCCGAACTGGCCACCAACTGGCGTCCGTCCAGCGGCAGCATTGTGGACCAATCGGCGGACATGCGGTAGGCGATCTCGGAACTGGCAGCGGCTAGGGCGCGATAGTTTCGCTCCGTCTCATGACGCGCCGCCTCCGCGCGTTTGCGCTCGGTGATGTCCACAAACACCGCCAGTCCGCCGCGTATCCGCCCCTGGTCGTCGAAGAGCGGCACGGCATCGCCCACCACCTGCGCCCGGCGGCCATCGCTAAAGTGAAAGTCCAGCACGGCGTCGCGCACGGGCAGGCCGGTGGCCAGAGCGCGCTGGAGCGGCAGCTCTTCCACCTGGTATTCCGTGCCGTCCTCCTTGAGTTGGCGGAGATAGGGAGCCGCGCCGGTGGCCGCCACGGATTGGGAAACGTTTGCGCCCTGGTCAACGCCGACGAATTCGTTCGCTGTCCGGTTGCCGACGATCAACCGGCACTCCGCATCCCGGGCGATCCATACGAAGCCCGGCAGCGTATCGAGCAGGGTCTGCAGCTCGTCAGTGCGCGCGCGCAGGGCTTCCTCACCCAGCTTGCGCCGGGTGATGTCGATGGCCGCACAGGTGACGCCGGTGATGAGGCCGGCGGGATCGCGCAGGGGTTCCACCAGCAAGTCGTAATGCCGGTCCACGCCCGCGGTCTGCACCCGCACTTCCTGCCGCCGGGCGACGCCGCTGCGGAGCACCTCGCGTTTTAGCGCCTCGGTCACGGCCGCATCCGCCGCGCGCTCCATCAGGTCCGCATCCCGTTTGCCGATGGCAGCGGAGTCCTCGAAACCCGTCGCCGGGTTTTTCAGCCAGATGTAGCGCAGGTCCAAGTCCTGCTGGAAGAGCACCACTTGCGAGCACTTCACAGCGAGAGTCAGGCGCTCAGCCGTGAGTCGCAGCGCCGCCTCGGCCGCCAGGCGCCCGCGGCTGGCCACGTGGCGTTCCACGGCGCTGTCGATCGCGCGCGTCGCGCTCTCCGGCGTGGCCCAGCTTTTGCCGAGAAATTCTTGCGCGCCCGCGCGCAGGGTGAGCGTCCCCCGTTCCAATGAGCCGGTGACGACGACCACCGGGCAGACGGTCAGTTCGCCGCCGGCGTGCAGGGCGGCAATCACTTCCAGCGCATCCATATCCGGCAGATTGTAGTCCAGCAGCACGCAATCCGGCGGGGTGGCCTGGGGGTCGAGCACCGCGCGGAGGCCGGCCGTGCCCGTCTCCGCCTCGGTGAATGTATAGTGACGCGGCGAGCCGCGCAGCAGCATCTGCCGGAGGTCGGCGCGATCATCGGGACAATCCTCGATGAGCAAGACGCGGAAAGGCGCCGGGATTACCATGTCGGGGCTAGTTGGCATCGGGCAGGGCGACGCGGGTCAGCCAGTAGTCAAAAATCGCCCGCAGGGTTTGCAGGTGCTCCGGGTAATTCACCGGCTTGGTGTGATACGCGTTTGCGCCCGCCGCGTAGCAAAAATCGAGGTCGCGCGGGTTGCCCGAAGTGCTCAGGACGACCAGCGGCAGGGCGCGCAGGCGCTCGTTCTGGCGGATGCTCTGCAACGCGGCGCGCCCGTCGCCCAGCGGCGTATTCAGATCGAGCAGGACGAGCCGCGGGTTAGCGCGGTGCGCGCGTTCGTTTTCACCCAGCAGGCGCAGGCATTCGTCGCCCGAGGTGGCGCGGCGGATCTCGTGCGGCAGGCCGGCGGCGCGCGCGGCTTCGAGCACGGTCGCGAAGTCTTCGTCGGAATCTTCCACCACGAGGAGGTAGCCGGGCGGGGCGGTGGGAGTCATGGCTGGAGTGGGGCGCTGAGGGTGAAGTAAAAGGTGCTGCCCGCGCCCGGCGTTGATTCCAGCCACACGCTGCCGTGATGCTGCTCGACGAGCTTCTGCACGATGGCGAGCCCCGCGCCCGAGCCGCCGCCGAAGGCATCGCGGCCGTGCAGGCGCTTGAACATTTTGAAGACGATGTCGAAGTGCCGCGGCTCGATGCCGATGCCGTTGTCGCGCACGAAAAACACCGGCCCGCGCACCGCGTCCGCGTGGCAACCGATCTCGATTTCGCGCTGCGGGCGGTCGTTATATTTCAGGGCATTGGCGAGCAGGTTCACGAAGATTTCGCGCACGCGCATCCGGTCGCATTCCACCGTAGGTAGCGACTGCCGGAGGTGAATCGCGGTCGGCACTTCCTGGCGTCGCGCGGCGACCATCTCCAGCGCCTCTTGCACCACTTCATTCAGATCGACCGGGTGGAACTCCAGCCTCGCGCGGCCCACGCGTGAGAAGTGCAGCAGGGAATCGAGCAGCGAATCCATGCGCAGGGTGAGCCGCGACAGCCCTTCCAGCCGCAGGCGCGTGTCGCCATCGGCACCAGCCGTGCTTTCCAGAAGCTGGTGCGCGTATTTGGAAATGCCGCGCAACGGCTCCTTCAGGTCGTGGCTGGCCACGTAGGCAAAGGCGTCGAGCTCCTCGTTGCTGCGCATGAGATCGATATTCAGCTCCGCAAGTTCATCCGCGCGGCTCACGACCAGCTCCATGATGAGGCCGCGCAACCGCAGCGCGGCCTCGATCTCCACGCTTTTCCACGGCAGCGCGCGCTCCTTCACCGACTCGGTGAAAAGGTCGAACGACTTTCGCGGCGTGAGCCGCGGGCCGTGCGGACCGGTGACCGTCGGCTTCTCGTGCGGATTGCCGCCCCAGTTCACCGTCTGGTTCGTCTCGGGGCGGAACCACAGGATGACGCCGCCCTTTTTCCGCGCCAGCGGGACCGCGAGCACGCCGCTCGCGACCGCGGCAAACGCCGCGCCGCCGGCATAGTCCCGCGCCAGTGAATCGGTGGCGAAGACGGGCCGGGCCGGCGATTGAAACTCCGGCCGCGCGTCGAGCCACGTCTTCAAGTCATCGAGCTGAGCATCCGACGGCGTGTCGCCCACCGGCCACCAGCGATCGCTGTGGAAGATCGCCGCGCCGCTCGCGTCCATGGCATCGAGCAGATCGGGCTTGCCCATGGTCATCGGCGCGAGCCCCGCATCCAGCGCCGCCTGGCCGACGAGCCGGTTGTGCGTCTCCTCCAGCCGCAGCCGGTAGGCCAGCGACTCGCGCTGCTCGACGGCGCGCAATTGCAGCGACGCGACCTGCGCCACAAACTCGCACGCCGCACGCACTTGATACGGAAACGGCGTGGGCGTGTAGTGATGGCACGCGATCAGGCCCCAGAGCTCGCCATCAACGAGCAACGACAGGGTGAGCGAAGCCGCGACCCCCATGTTCTGCAGATACTCGGAATACATGACGGACGCGCCGCGCAGCGCGCAGTGCGTCATCGTCAGCGGGCGGCGCGTGTCGGGGTTGAGGAGCGGCACCAGTTCCTGGACTTGCGCGCGGGCATCGGGCACCGGACGCACCCAGATTTTTTTAAAGATCTCGCGCGCCGGCCGGGGGATGTCTGCCGCCGGATAGTGCAGGCCGAGCCAAGGCGGCAGGTCGTCGCGTTTGCTCTCCGCGAAGACCTCGCCGTGGAAGTCTTCGTGGAAGCGGTAGGCCATCACCCGGTCCAAGCCCGTGAGCGCGCGCACTTCCTCCGTCACCGTCTGGCAAAATCCAGGAATTGTCTGCGCCGCCTGCATCCGCGCGACGGATTTTTTCACCAGTCCATAGTAGTCCGGCGCCGCCGCCGAAGCGCGCGCCGCGGGCTCACACTCCAACACCGCGAGCCCGTCGATCGTGTGCAGTGAAACATCCAGCGCCGCCGCGCCCTCCCGGGCCGGCAGGGTGAAAACGTAGAGAGAATTTCGCTCGATCGGCTCCTTCTCCAAGCACTCGCGCACCCGCCGCTCGCCCTCGTCTGCCAAGATCGTCGCGATCGGTTTCCCCAGCAACTCCTCCGGCGCGAGGCCGAGATGCGCGGCCGCATTTTCGCTCACCTGTAAAATGGTGAGATCGCTCCGGCGCAAAACGAGCACGACGCCATGCGGCTGGCTGCACCCCGGCATCTGCACCGGCTCGCTGTCGCAATTCGTGAGGGAGACGCCGTGGCGCTTGATGCTGTAGGCACCATCGGCCCAGGGAAGCAGAGAATCGGGCGGGGAAGTCGTCATATAGAAGGAAGGCGAGTTATCGGAAATCAACTCACCTCGTGGGGAAAAAGCCAGCGAGAGAGCGTCTCGACGGAGAGGTGAGCGCCCGGGATGATTTGATCCCCCCGCACCCCCGTTCGTGAGTGGGCGGTTTAACGGGGGCGGCGGGCTTTTCGCCACGTCGCGAGCAGAGTAGAAACGGCCTATCCTGAACCGGGAGCCCGATTCATGCTCAACGGGTGTTGTCGGTATTAAATAAGATAGGGTGAGCTGGAGGGAGTGCGGGCAGAAATCGGCAAATACTCGGGTTTTTATGCCAGAAAGCTCCTAAAGGAACCATCAGGGGGTTTACCGTTCATTATACCAACAGGGCCAAACATTCGGCGGCACGGACCTTTGGCCCGCCTCCGCCTCGGTCGCCTTGGTCGAGCACCCTTTCTCCCTCCCGCTGGACCGGTTTATTTGCGACAAGCCGACGGGTAATTCCAACAGCGGAGGGGTCTCGCGAAGGATCTGAAGGGAGCGAAGGATCTGAAGGGAGCGAAGGTTCGGAATGAGTTCAGACCTTTGCTCCCTTTGTATCCTTCGCGAGACAAGGTCTCCCGGTTCGATGCACTCGGCCGAACCGACGGCGCCGAACCGACGGGGTCGCCGAACCGAAGGGGTCGGTCGTAAATAGGCAATAAAATGCTAACTGTTTATCGTCGTCACAAACCATTGCCCATTCGCGGCCCCCGTTGGATCGAACGCCAGTCCCCTTTGACTCCAATCCCAACAGCGGAGGGGTCTCGCGAAGGATCTGAAGGGAGCGAAGGTTCGGAAATGAGTTCAGACCTTTGCTCCCTTTGTATCCTTCGCGAGACATGTCTCCCGGTTCGATCCGCCTCGGCTCGCTTCACGGAAGTCGAATACCGGCTCTCCACTTGGCGCGAAGAACTTTAGTCAGGGCGTGTTTCTGAAATAAATCAGGTCGGCGTGAGAGGGAAAGCGGGTTCGGCCAAGGCGGCCGAGGCGGAGGCGACCCAGCGGGTCGTGCCTTAGAGGACAACGCCGGCCCAGCCTGCTTACCCTCCCAATGGAGCCGGGACCTCCCGGTCCCGTCCGATCACGCAGAGTTCGACGGCCTGAGTTATTTCAGAAACACGCCTAGCACGTGGTATTCCTTGCCCCGCGCACGGGGCTTCCGCACAACCGTCGTCAGCGATGAAAGGCGCGCCCGCTGCGTCTGCTACGCGGTCGTTTCTAGGCTCCTCTCCTGCATGATCCACATTCTCAACGCCCCCGAAGCCGGTGTGGTTTACACCAAGCCGTGGATGGTCGGGCTCATCCTGGACTTGGCCGGCTACACCGCAGATCGAGACTTGGCCCGCTTGGTAGCCGTGGAACCTTCAGCTGGGGATGGCGCATTTCTCAAGGAGATGGTTCGGCGCCTGGTAATCTCATGCCGGAGCCAGGGGACTCCTCTTATTGCCACCAGCGAAGCCGTGCGCGCGTTCGAAATTAGCCCCGACGCCGTGCAACGCGCAGTGGAGTTGGTCCGCGAAACCCTCGTTGAGTTGGACGTGCCCAACGCCCTCGCATCGAGCCTAGCCTGTTCATGGATCAAGGAGGCGGATTTTTTGGAAGCATCCCTCGGTTTTCCGGTGGCCGACTTCGTAGTAGGCAACCCTCCCTACATCCGTCTTGAAGAAATTCCGTCCAGCAAAGCCGCGTTTTATCGGTCCTTCAGCGCGATGCGCGGACGGGCGGATATCTACATCGCCTTTTACCAAGCCGCCTTGCTCCAGCTAAAACCCGGCGGCGTGTGCGCTTTTATCTGCGCGGATCGATGGATGCTCAACGACTACGGCAGCGGACTTCGCGAGTTCATCACTACTCAAGGCTACAATCTGCGCACCGTCATCGAGGCTCACGACGTCGCTGCGTTTGAAAGCGAAGTGTCGGCCTATCCCGCCGTGACCGTGATCGCTCGCGAACCTCAAGGCCCGGTCATCGTCGCCAAGGCTTTGCCCGGTATCGAAACCGCCAACTCGGTTGACCTCCTTACGTTGATCGACCGCGCCAGCTCCTCGCCCGTGCTTCGCGTGGCCCGCTTCGACGACTGGTTCGAGGGCGGTGAGCCCTGGCCCTGCTCTTCGCCCGAGGCCTTGCAACTTCTCAAGCATTTGGAAGCGACCTGCCTGCCACTTGAGGACAGCAGGACCGGCACGAAAATAGGCATTGGTGTGGCCACAGGTGCGGACAAGGTTTTCATCACCGACCGCAAACCTGACATCGAGGCGGATCGCCTGCTGCCGCTCGCGTTGGCTTCGGATCTCCAGAACGGTCGCGTGAAGTGGTCCGGTCATTATTTGGTCAACCCATGGAACGAACAAGGCTTGGTGAACCTCGACGACTACCCGCGCCTCACCGCCTATCTGCACCCGCACCGTGTCTTGCTCAGCGCCCGACACACGGCCAAAGAGCGACCCCAGCACTGGCACAAGACTATCGACCGGGTGACGCTCGCACGCGCCGCTCAAGAAAAACTCTACATCGCCGACATCAAAGATCGTCTGCTGCCCGCGCTCGATGTCGGCCAGACCTACCCGCAGCACAACCTGTATTGGATCACGTCGGACAAATGGGATCTGCGCGTGCTCGGCGGCCTGCTGATGTCAGCGGTGGGCGAGTTTTTCATCCACTGCTACGGCGTTCGCATGCGCGGCAGATTTTTGCGCTTCCAAGCGCAATACCTGCGCCGTATTCGCGTGCCCGACCCCGACCACCTGAGCGCTGAACTCAAGCGCCAGTTGGGCGACGCGTTTGAGCGACAAGATGTTGCGCTTGCGACGTCCGCCGCCCCGAAGGCATACGGAATCACCGCCCTCCCCCGCTAACCTGCGGACTGGCGGCCACTCCATGGGCCTCAACTTAGTAAACTACGAAAAGAAGGCGGCAGAATCCCTAAAAGCGTTCTGGGGTAATCGGGCCGCAGCCCGAAAAAAGCAGATCGAAGCAGGCAAGTCCGACGCCGTTAGCCGCGGCTCAGTCACCGGCGGCAAGAACATGGACGGCTTCGTCGCCTTGATGATCGACCTGATCGAGGCCAACGGACTGAAGGCCGCAACCGTGGTCCGCGAAGGCCGCATCCCGCTCACATTGCCCGGCTACTTTCGCCCGACTAAAATGTGGGACATGCTCGTGCTCCGTGAAAACCGCTTGATTGCGGCGCTCGAACTGAAGTCGCAAGTCGGCTCGTTCGGGAACAATTTCAACAACCGCACTGAAGAAGCCATCGGCACCGCGCAGGATTTGTGGACTGCGTTTCGCGAAGGCTCTTTCGGCGAAGCACCCCGACCCTTTGTCGGCTGGTTGATGCTGGTGGAAGACGCTCCACGTTCCCGTAGCCCGATCCGGGATCGCAGCCAGCACTTCCCTGTGCGTCCCGAGTTCTTTGGGAGTGACCGGCTCCGCCCGGTCCACAGCGTCTCGCTTGAAGGGCAAGGGCACCGGTAATAACGGCACTACAAACTTGCCTGAGGTAGGCGTTCGTTTTTTAGTTATATGCATGCAGCCGTGTATTGAGGTTCACCGAGAGCAACTGGCCGACTTGTGCCGCCAGTTTCGCGTGCGTCGTCTTTCACTTTTCGGGTCGGCAACCAGAGGGGATTTTGACCCTTTACACAGCGATGTGGATTTAATTGCGGAGTTTGAGGACACCTCGGGTGCAGGGTATGCGGACCGTTACTTGGATTTTGCGCTGGAGGCTGAGAAGGTGCTCGGCCGCCGAGTGGATTTGATCACGCCTCGCTCGATTATGAGTCCTCTCTTTGCCCAGGCGGTGAAACGCGACCAGATCGAACTCTATGCAGCCTGAGGTTCGAAAACGCATTCAGGACGCCTTGAGCGCGTGCGCGCTTATCCAAGAATTTACCGCCGGAGTGAATTTTGAAGGTTTCTCAAAATCAGCTTTGGTAAAGTCTGCCGTTGAAAGGCAGTTCGAAATCATCGGCGAGGCACTCAATAAGGCATCGGCGTTAGACGCGAGTTTGGCTTATCGGGTGCCGGAGATCCCGCGCATTGTGGAGCTGCGCAATCGACTGATCCATGGTTACGATGCGGTGGACGATCAATTGGTTTGGGATGTAGTGCGGGCGAAAATCAAACCGCTTCAGACGGAGTTGGAGACTTTGATCGAGTAGGAATGTGCGCCCGACCCAGAGTCAGGCGCTTGGACGTGAACTGACGACTGCCTGGGCGGTCACGAAGCTTCGCTTGCGCGCCTCGGCCGGCGACCTATAGACGAGCTTCCCAAGCAGCCTCATGTCCGTCCCCGCCCCCCCCCCGGCCGCGGGCCCCGTCGCGGGGGGCGGGCCCCGGCGCGCCGCCTGGGGCGGAGTACTGGAGGCCCGC
>JANODO010000134.1:0-8646 GCA_031412735.1 Rariglobus sp.
GAGGCCGAGGGAAACGCGTTCCTTGTCGCGATTCACCTCGATGATCATGACCTGCACCTCTTCACCCTGCTTCAACATTTCGCTCGGGTGCGAGATGCGACCCCAGCTCATGTCGGTGATGTGAAGGAGACCGTCCATGCCGTCGAGATCGATGAACGCACCGAAATCGGTGATGTTCTTGACCACGCCCTTGCGGACCTGGCCGGGCTGGATGGAGTCGAGGAGGTTCTTGCGCTTGTTGGTGCGCTGTTCCTCGATGAGCTCGCGGCGGGAGAGAACGATGTTCTTCCGGTCGAGATTGATTTTGAGGACCTTGAAATCGTAGGTCTGGCCGACGTATTGATCGAGGTTCTTGGGGGGCTGGATGTCGATGTGCGAGGCGGGGAGGAAGGAATCGACGCCGATCGAAACGATCAGGCCGCCCTTGACCTTGGCCTTGACGCGACCCGCGGCGATGGAGCCCTCGGGGACTTTGGTGAGAATGTTATCCCAGTTCTTCTTTTGCTCAGCCTTGTCGAAGGAGAGGACCGGCGCGCCGGACTTGTCTTCGAGCTTTTCGACGTAGACGTCGATGGAGGAGCCGATCTGAAGGTCACCGATGTCGATGAACTCATTGGCGGGGATGACGCCTTCGGATTTGCCACCGATGTCGACGACAACGTCGTTCTGACGGATTTCGGTGATCGTGGCGCTAACGATTGCTCCCTCTTTCAGCTTATCAAAGCCGGATTGGGCGAGCAGGTCTTGCATTATGGAACTCATGTGAACGGAACGAAAAATCTCCGCATGCTCCAAAGCGTTGATCTTCCGTGATGATCCCGCGTAAACGGGACCGTGGGTTGATGGTTAATACGACTGACGTTGAGGGTCGATGGGAGCGTCGCGACGCACCGACCTGAAACTAACAATGCCGCGAGGGATCAGAATCGCCCGTGATACGAGGGTGCCGCAAGGGTAAAGTTGGCCGATAATCGTGGCGGTCGAAAGGTGGACGGCGACCTCCGGGCGCCGTCGGATCGCGGAGTAAATGATCGCCCGGCGTGGGAAAACGGGGTCGGGAGACCCCGTCTCCAGTGTGTAGACAAATTCAGGCCCCGAAGCGCATGTCCATCAGCTCTTCGACCCGACACTTGGACGTGACCACGTCTTCAACCTTCACGCGCGGGCTCAACTCAAGCGTCAACAGGTGCTCGGGCCGCCAAAAACGGCTGATCATTTTAAAATCGATACGGCCCGCACCGATGGGCTGGTGGTCTTTCCCGTCGACCGACACGTCATGCAAATGGAAGCCCAGCAGGAGCGGGGCATTTTTCTCCAAGTGCAGGCGATGCTCCAGCATGCCCAGGCTCTGCTTGATGTCCGCGTGACCGGTATCGTGCCAATAACCCGCCGTGTGCGGTTGCGGCAAACCGGCGATCAACGCCTCAAAATCATCGTCGAGCGGGAGCTCCTCAAACTTTTCGCGGTTCTCAAAACCCAACTTGATCCCGCGTTCGACTGCATACCCGCGGACCTCCTCGATGCTCGCCTGCACTTGCTGCCAGTGCGGGCCCATGTTCGAGCGCAGTTTTTCGCACGATTTTTTAAGCACCGCCCGGTAAGCCTTGTCCTCGGGCACCGACGCGTTCGGGTTGTTGCGAATGAAGGCCTTGAGTTTTCGCCCGGGATTCAGCCAAAAAAACTTCACGCTGCCGAGGTGAAGCACCATCACCCGTGCGCGAACCTGAGCCGCGAAATCGAGCGAGCGCTTGGTGTGCCGCAACCACTGATCATGCTCGCGGTGCTCTTTCACGGAGGGCTCGAAGAGATTCGGGGCCGATTGCGTGACCCCCGTGGGCAGCGGGCAAAAATTATGGGTCGAACTGATCTTGATGACGCCCTCCTCCACCGCCCGGATGATCCCGGGCAGAAGCACGATGCGGATGCCGTGACTCAGCTCGGCATGGGTGAACCCCAAGTCGGCGATTTCATGCAGCATCGCATAACCATCCGTGTGACGAAAAGAATTCCAGCAGGTGGATAGGGCAAGTGAGGGTTTCACTGGTGAGCTCCGAGGCGGGCGCAGTGCGGTTGCGCCCATTAAGATACACAGCTATTCGCAAAAAACCGCGCCGCCGAAAGAAATCGGCGGACGCGGTCTTAGAAAACAAAGAGACTCCGCAAGGGAGTGAGCTTATTGAGCGTGACGGTTACGCAGCATCTGGGTGAAGGCCATGACCTTCACTTTGCGGCGGCGGCGCTCGGTGGGCTTTTCGTTGTAACGCTTAGCGCGGACATCCTTGATGATGTTTTCGCGTTCGAGCTTCTTCTTCATACGGCGCAGTGCGCGGTCGACAGGCTCGTTTTTGCGGATTTTGATTTCGATGGGCATGGTGAAAAGGAGGTGAGTTTCGGCGGAAAAACCGAGGAATAGGCCAAACGCCCCGGCATGCGTCAATGGCATTTTTGGCTGACCGAAGAGTGGATGGGCCACCTTGCTGCGTTTCTGCTGAACTCAAGCTTGCGCCTCAACCGCGCCCGCGTTGCCTAGCCGCTGTGTCGTCCGCCGCCTCCGACTTCGTTCACCTCCACGTTCACACCGACTACAGCCTCCTCGATGGGGCCTGCCGCATTGACCGGTTGATGGACCGCGCCGGCGCGTTGGGCATGAAGGCCATCGCCCTCACGGACCATGGCAACATGTTTGGCGCGATTGAGTTCTACAACGCCGCCAAGTCCAAAGGCATCAAGCCGCTCATCGGTTGCGAGATCTATATCGTCGAGAGTTCCCGCCTCGAAAAAACCGGCAAATCCGAGGACGGCAAAAGCTACTATCACATGGGGCTTTTGGCCAAAAACCTCACCGGCTATCAGAACCTCCTCAAGCTCGTCTCCGACGCCCACCTCAAGGGCTTTTATTACAAGCCGCGCGCCGACCTGGAGACCCTCGCCAAATACGCCGACGGCCTGATCGGCTTCACCGGTTGTCTCGCCGCCATCGTCCCGCAACACCTGCTTCACGACCGCTACGAAGAAGCCCGCAAGGCCTGCGGGCGTTTCGTGGAGATTTTCGGACGCGAAAACTTCTTCGTCGAGATCCAGGACCACGGCATTCCCGAACAGCTCAAAATCGTGCCCGACCTCCTGAAGTTGAGCGAAGAGTTTGGACTCAAGGTGATCTGCACGAATGACGTTCACTACGTTAACCATGCCGACGCCGGCTCGCACGACGCGATGTTGTGTATCCAGACCGGCGCGAAGATCGAGGAGGAGAACCGCATGAAGTTCACCGGTTCGCAGTTCTACCTGAAAACGCGCGAAGAGATGCTCACCATCTTCGGCGAGCGCCCCGACTCCCTCGATAACACCAACCTCGTCGCCGCCATGTGCGACCTCGCGATCCCCTTCCCCAAGGGCTCCGAGCGCTACCCGCGTTATCCGCTGCCCGTCGAGATCACCTCGCGCAATCTCGCCCCCCTCGCCTACCTCGCCGAGCTGTGCGCCGCCGGCCTCACCCAGCGCTACGGGTTCAACCCTGCCGACATCGCCACCCACCCCGTCCTCGCCGCCCGCCTCGCGCCGCTGCTCGCGCTTACACCCGGCCAGAAACCCACGCCGCCCAACTACACCGAACTCAGCGCCCACGAGGAACTCGTTCTCCGCCTTCACTACGAACTCGCGATCATCGGCCTCACCGGTTTCGTGGATTACTTCCTGGTCGTTTGGGACTTCATCAACTGGGCCCGCACCAAGGATATTCCCGTCGGCCCCGGCCGCGGCTCCGGCGCCGGCTGCCTCGTCGCCTACGTTCTCGGCATTACCAACCTCGACCCGCTTCGTTTTAAACTGCTCTTCGAGCGTTTCCTGAATCCCGAGCGCGTCTCCCCGCCCGACTTCGACATCGATTTCTGCATGCGTCGCCGCGTCGAGGTCATCGACTACGTCCGCCAAAAATACGGCAACGACTGCGTCGCCAACATCATCACCTACGGCACGCTCGGGGCGAAGGCCGTCATCCGCGACGTCTCCCGCGTCAACAACCTGCCCTACGCCGACGCCGATCGCCTCGCCAAGATGATCCCCGACGAGCTCGAGATGACCCTCGAAAAAGCCGTCGAGAAATCCGCCGAACTCCGCACCGAGCTCGACCGCAATCCCGTCGCCAAAAAAATCTTCGAGTCCGCCCGCGTCCTCGAGGGCATGGTCCGCAACACCGGCAAACACGCCGCCGGCATTATCATCACCGACCGCCCGCTCGACGAATTCGTCCCGCTCACCTTGCAGGAAGGCGACGTCACCGTGCAGTTCGACATGAACGCCGTCGGCAAACTCGGCTTGCTCAAGATGGACTTCCTCGGCCTCAAGACGCTCACCGTCATCGCCGACGCCGTTGCCAACATCCGCCGCTCCGCCCAGCCCGACTTCGACATCGAAAAAATTTCCCTCGAAGACGCCAAGACCTTCGCCCTGCTGAACTCCGGCCGCACCACCGGCGTTTTCCAACTGGAGTCCGGCGGCATGCAAAACCTCTGCCGTCAAATCAGCCTCTCTTCAGTGGACGAGATCGTCGCCCTCATCGCCCTCTACCGCCCCGGCCCGATGGAGTGGATACCCGACTACGTTAAAGGCAAAAAAGACCCGTCCACCGTCACCTATCCCCACCCTCTTCTTGAGGCCGTTTGCCGTGAAACCTACGGCATCATGGTTTACCAAGAGCAGGTCATGGAAGCCGCCAAGGTCATCGCCGGCTACACACTTGGCGGCGCCGACATGCTCCGCCGCGCCATGGGTAAAAAAGACGTCGAAGCGATGGCCAAAGAACGCACCAAGTTCGTCGAAGGCGCTCTCCGCGTGAACGCCATTCCCGCCAAAACCGCTGACGCGATTTTCGACATTCTCAACAAGTTCGCCGGCTACGGTTTCAACAAATCCCACTCCGCCGCCTACGCCATCCTCAGTTACCAGACTGGGTATTTGAAAGCCAACTACCCCGCCGAGTTCATGGCCGCCATGCTCAGCTCCGAGTTGGGCAACTCCGAAAAGGTCTCCCATTTCGTCGCCGAATGCGAGGCGATGGGCCTCCAAGTCCTCGGTCCCGACGTCAACGAAAGTCGCGACATGTTCGCCCCCGTTGCCCGCAAATCCCTCGCCTCCGACTCATTGGTCATTGGTCATTCGTCATTGGTCATTCAGCCGCAGACCGGCGGCGCCATCCGCTTCGGCATGGCCGGCATCAAAGGCGTTGGCGAAGGTGCCGCGATCAAGGTGATCGAAGAACGCGAGAAAAACGGCCCGTTCGCCGACTTCGACGACTTCGTTTCCCGCGTGGACGCCAAGGCGCTCAACAAACGCGTGCTCGAACACCTCGTGAAAACCGGAGCGTTCGACTACAGCGGTGCCTCCCGCAAAAAACTTTTCGACAACATCGATTCCGCCCTCTCGACCGCCGCCGCCAACGCCCGCGACCGCGCCGCCGGCCAAAGCGGCTTCTTCGACATGCTCGCCGAGGAGACTCCTAAACCTGGAGCTCGAAAACCTGGAGCCGGGACCTCCCGGTCCCGTTCCGGCGTTCCCACCGAAAACGCCGACGACTTCACCCAAGCCGAGCGCCTCCAGTTCGAGAAAGAACTCCTCGGCTTCTACGTCACCGGCCACCCGATGAACGCCTACCTCGGACTCGCCGACGCACTCGATACCTTCGCCCCGGACGAACTCCTCAACCAAGGCGACCGCGTGGAATTCCGCCTCTGCGGACTCTCCAGCAACCTCGTCAAAAAACTCGCGAAGAAGGACAACCGGCCGTGGTTCATGTTTACCCTCGCGACGAAGAACGCCTCCTTGTCGCTCAACATGTTTGCCGACGCCACGGCCAAATGGGCCGCCAACCTCGCCGAAAACGCCGCCGTCGTCATCCTCGGCAACATCATCGTCGGCCAGGAGGGTCCGCGCATCAACGTGAAGGAATGCCGTCCGCTGGAAGCCTATGTGATGGCCCACATCAAACGCGTCACCTGGCTCCTCCACCCCGAGCATCCGCAGCTCCACGACTTCTTCAAAATCCTCCGCAGCGCGCTCGACCAGCAAGTGGGCTCCACGCTCACGTCACTCGGCTTCCTCTTCGAGGATCGCATCACCGCGTTTTCTGATGTGAGCGGTGCCCTGGGCTGGAAACTGACCCCCGCCAAATTCCAAGAACTCCGCCAACACCCGGCGGTCGCCGGCGTGCAGCTCGAAACCAAGCACCTCGAAATCGCCGACGACCGCAAGTGGTCGAAGAAGTTTTGACCACAAAAAGGCCGCGCCCGGAGGCGCGGCCGATCTGTTCTACGCAAGACGGAAAAACCGTAGCTCAATACGGCCAGCCGAAGCGCAGGCCGATTTCGACCAACTGAGCATCCATATCAGTCAGCTCAATTTCGGTTCCGGCAATGTCAAAGGAAGCATCCTCGTTGAACAAATAACGATAGCCAAGCGTTAGCGCCACATTTTCGGTGACTTGAAAGTTGAGTTGCAGGCCCGCGCCGTAGCTAAAAACCCAATCGTGATCCGATACGCTGAACGTTGAGCCGCCGGAGGTAGCGGATCCTGAACCCTCGACATAGGTCATGCCAACCGACGGGCCAACCGCCAAACCCAGCCGCTCAGTGATGTTCCACTGATAACGATAGGTAAGAAGCGCCGGCACGAAGGTCAGCTCTGCCTCCGCAGTGTAGGGCGTGCCGCCGATCAGACCCGCTTCGGAGTAATCCCATTTCGCATAACCCAGCTCGAATTCGAACTGATTGGCGGTGTCGCTGTATCGATTCTCGAAGCTCGCGCCGAAGGCCACCATAACCCCAGTCGTGTCCTCAGATGAATCGGACTCCGGCAGGACTTGGACAGCACCCACTCTCACATAACTGCCATCGGCAGCATTAGTGAGCGGGACTGCCGCGAGGCAAAGGCTTAACAAGACAATGAATTTATTGGGGAGGTGCATGGGTTGGTTGTGAATCGTCGGCGGACTGAGGCTGGAAGAAACACAGAGCAAGCGCCGACAGCTTGCTCCGATTACGGAGCATTTGTTGCTAATGAATCGCTAGTATCAAGCTCCGATTTTGGAGCATAAGAAGCAGAATATTCTCGGTCCGCAGATCAGGCGTATCCGATCCAAACTGGGCATTTCGCAAGAAATGCTGTCGGCCCGCTGTGCGGTGGCGGGCTGGGATCTCTCCCGTGGAACGCTTGCCAAGATTGAGGCGGGCCTGCGCTGCGTGACGGATATTGAGGCGGCCCTGTTGGCGTTCGCGCTCAAGACGTCGTTGCTCGATCTTTATCCCCCGGATATCGCGCAGCGCCTCAAGCGCATCGAAGCGAAAGGATAGAGTCGCTCCTGTCCCGGGTCTGGATCCGCCGCGTTTCCGATTTTTCCGCCCCGCTCCGATTCTTTCGTGTATTTCGTGCGTTTCGTGGTTAACAACCCTCCCCCTCATGTCCGACTCCGCCCTCCTCAGCCGCGCCACACTCATCATCGACCAAGTCACGGCCGAGAAACCCGCCGACTACGTCCTGCGCGGCGTGCTCGGCGCCGACAAAGACCTCCACCCCTCCGACAAACGCGACATCTCCCGCGCCGTCTTCATTTATTACCGCTGGTTCAACTGGCTGGATAAAGCCGCCCCCACCCAGAGCCGCGTCGCCTCCGCCCTCGACCTTCAGCGCAAGTTCGACACCGACCCATCCTACTTCAAACCCGAAACCCTCGCCGCCCGCGCCGTCCCCGAATGGGTCCACACCGAGATTGATCTTTCGCCCGATTACCTCCGCCACCTCCAGACCGACGCCGCGCTCTGGATTCGCGTGCAAAAAGAATTCGCCGCCGCCCTTCCCCGCTCCCTCGGCAACCTCACGCCGGCCGCCACCCCGCTCGTTCCCGAGTCCCGCCGCGACACCACGCTGCGCTACAGCGGCCAGACCGACCTCTTCCGCACCTCCGAATTTCACCAAGGCGTTTTTGAAATCCAGGACCTCGCGTCACAACTCGTTGGATACGCTGCCGCCCCCAAGCCCGGCGAAACATGGTGGGACACCTGCGCCGGCGAAGGCGGCAAGATGCTCCACCTCTCCGAGCTGATGGAAAACAAAGGCCTCATCTGGGCCAGCGACCGCAACACCGGCCGCCTCGCCACGCTCCGCAAACGCGCCGGACGCGCCCAAGCCTTCAACTACCGCGCCGTCACCTGGAATGGCGGTCCGTTCCTTCCCACGAAGACCAAGTTCGACGGCATCCTCATCGACGCGCCGTGCAGCGGTGTCGGCACGTGGCAACGCAACCCTCACGCCCGCTGGACGACGACGCCCAACGACGTGCAGGAACTCGCCGAGATCCAGCTCCAGCTCCTCAACCACGCCGCCCCCGCGCTCAAGCCCGGTGGTCGGCTCATCTACGCCGTCTGCACGCTCACGAAGAGCGAGACCACCAAGGTCGCCAACGCCTTCAGCGCCGCGCATCCCGACTTCATTCCCGATCCGGTTTTCACGGGAGCCCCGACAACCCCGTCGGGTCCTTCCCAGCTCCACCTCTGGCCCCACGAGCTCAACGCCAACGGTATGTTTATCGCCGCTTGGAAACGGAAGTAAGCCGTGGGAAGCGAGCTTGCTCGCGATTTTCGATCCATCGCGAGCAAG
>JANODO010000135.1:0-3763 GCA_031412735.1 Rariglobus sp.
TCGTCGCCCTGTTACTGCCCGCCGTGTTTACGTCGCTCATCCCTGTTTCCCGCCCGGCCAAGCATGTTGCCCGCTTCTTTTTAGGCGTCTTGATGGCATCATCCGTTTGGCTGTTCTGGATAACGGAACACGGGTGGGTGCGGTTTGTATTACTCGCGGTGTATTTTTCTGTGAAGATACCTCTCGACCGTCGTCGCCGTCGGCAGAACTCTCACATCCTTCACAACCAAGCAACGATTCCCCAAGTTCGGCGGTTAACAGACTTTTCCGGTGCGGAAAAACGCAAACGCCGGGGTTAACCGTCACTCCTTCAATAATTTGAAAATAAAAATGTGGCCGTGGGATTCAAGAGTCCTGAGCTCGCCGTCTACCTCTAACCGTGGCTTTGCCCTGGCGGGAAAACGGTATCTTCTCAGCGGGGTCCTCGTCTTGCTGGCAACAGCCGGTTGCCGAAGCCCTTCGCTCACCATTGAGAAAGAAGTCACCAAGCTGGATGAGTCCTGGGTGCGGCGCACCACGGCATTTCCACACCGTGAGGTTCGCAGCCTGAACTGGCCGCAGGCCTTGGACCTGATGCAGCGTCACAATCTGGCATTGCTTCGTGCCGACGAGGAGCGCGACCGGGCTCGAAGGGGGATTGGCCAGGTTTATAAAAAGCTGCTTCCTTACGTGCAGCTTCAGGTCGGCATTAATAAACGCGTCAACGAACTCGATTCCTTGAGTTTCGATGATGTGCGCTGGGATCTCAACGCCTACGCGGTGCTCTCCGGCCTCCTGACCCTTGATCGCGACGTTTATGCGGCCGAGCTGTCCTATATGCGGTCGAATTTGGTCCGCGAACTGGTGCTTCGTGAAAAAACTGTGGAGCTGCACCGCCACTTCATCACCTCGCGGCAGTTGCAGCTGGCCCATCAACGGCTGTTGGAAAGCGAACGAATTCTGAGCGGGTTTCCTGCGCCCCGCCGTTCGCTTCAATCCGTTCCGGCCACGGTCGATTCGTTGCGGGAGCAAGTGCGTGCTCTTCAGGCGAAGCTTGGGGGAGAGTTGACGGATCTACTCGGCCTGACGTCCGTGCAGGTGGAGTTAAAGGACGAAAACTTGCCGGAGGTGGACTATGCGAAAACCGCTCTCGTGCCAGAGGACGTTAAGCGCGTCGGTGTATTGCGCCGAAAGCTTTTGGCGATCGAGTTGGTGGGGGCACAGGCGCGTGTCCGCGGTGCGAAATTGCAATACTGGCCCGACCTATCCGCCTTTCTGACCAGCGGATCCCTTTGGACGACGACAGGCGGGCAAACGGTGTGGTGGAGCTCGGAGGAGTTGCGCCTTTCGGTGAATGCCTTCCTGCCGATCGATTTGAACGGAGCCATTCGGGACCGCGTCCGCGAAGCGAAGACGGATATGGAGTTTCTCAAGCGCGCAGTTGAACTCAAAGAGTCGGCCCTCGTGTCGGAATTTGATGATAAGCGCAGGGCGCTTGCCCAAGTCGAACGCGAGGTGGGTGAACAAGAGCGTAAACGTGCGTTGCTGATGCAGCTGATTTCAATCGAAGGCGCGGATAACCTGGGCGAACGACTCCGGCAGTGGACCGAGATTGAAAGCGAGCGCGAACGCGCCGTGGATCAACGCTCCCGCTTGAACTCGTTTTTCCTCTTCTTTGACGAGGCATTCTGGACAGGTCCCTCGGCTCCGGCGGCGCTCGTAAAACGTGTGACCACCGAGCCTGTGAATTCCGGCTTATGAACTCTTCTTTTAACAACACGATTCGGTTGAGTTTACGTGGCGGGCTGCGGCTGGGTTTAGCCTCGGCGGTGCTGATATTGTTTGCGGCCTGTGGGCCGGGAAAAAACGAGGGAGAAGGTGCGCCAAAGGAAACGATGTGGAAATGGGAGCAATTTCCTATCCTCAACACGTTAACGGTCGCGCGGGTCGATGCACGTATCCTCGCCGACCAGAACATGCGTTTCTATGCGCCCAATAATGGACGCCTTGCGGTGTTGATAGACCGTGCCAGTCGCACGGTCGAAGAAGGGACGCTGTGGGCGGTGTTTTCGCCGGAAGCGCTTAAGCTGGGAGACGACATGCTGGAGGCGCGTCGTGCGGCGTTGAGTCTGCGCCGGGAAACGCTCAGTCAGGTGGATATACCCCAGAAGCGTCTGGAGCTTGAAAAAAAGCTGCGCGAAGCGCTGCGCCTGCAAGAAATCGCGAAACGCTTGGGGACCGACGAAGCGACGTGGAAAACCCTGGCTGAGTTGATGCCCGAGGCAGGTCTCGATGCGGCTGACCGCAGTCCGGCAGTGATCGACCGCACGGTCGCGATTTTGAAACAACAGCTTGATTTCCTATCCGCTGAAAAGGGAGGCGGGGCTTCGCAGGAATTGCAGGTGGCCGAGATCGAGCTGCGGCAAGCGGAGGTCGACCAAGCACTCAAGCGCATCCAATACGAGATGCGCATGCCATTTACCGGCGAGCTGGTGTGCAACGTAGAATTGCGCGATGGGGTGAAGGAATATTCTGTGTCAACAGGCCAATTGATCGGCGTAGCGCGCAAGGAGGATCAGCTCACGTGTGAGGTGCGTATGCAGGATTCTCGCTGGCTGGCCATGCCGCCCGAGGCTCTGTTTTTGCGCCTGCGGCTCGCCGGAGGCAAAGAGATGAAGCTGCCCTACGCCGGGCGGCGCATTCGCGAGGAGATGCGCGCCGAAGTGCTCAACTATGTATTTACCGTGCCCGCTGCCGGGGTGGAAGGGCTGCGGCGCAACATCGACTCGGTGGTTGCGGCGGATCTTGAGCTTCAACTGGAACGCCCTGCGCGCATCGTGCCCAAAGTGGCGTTGCTCACCTCCTATCCCCAGGCGTTTTCCGCGGCGGACTGGCCGGGCGGAGTGACCGCAACGTGGCCGCGCGCCACGGTCCCAGCTGCGGGCACGTCGTTTGTCGCCATCGAACCGACCGGCGCCGACGTGCGCTGAAGTCATGACCAAGCCCGTTTTACTTTATCTGGCCCGCGACATCCTGTGCCGCTGGCGGGAAAATCCTTTTAACCTGCTGGCCAAGGGTGTGGTCGCCGGCCTCCTTTCGGGTATGGCGGCCGTCATTTTGATGTCGTTTTACTTATCGACGGCAGAGTTACGCCGCAGCTTGGAATCGGCCGGAGCGAGCTCGGTGTTGGTGCACGAGTTTGTGCAGAGTGAGCGGGGCGCGACACGCAAGTGGGTGCAGGAGGCGGTTCAGCCGCTGCGACTGCCGATGGTGCATTTTTTGGAGAAATTGCCCGCTGTGGCGGAAAGCGATGTGCGCGGCGGTATTCCGGTGTTTTTGGTCGATGCCGAGGCTTCGTGGTTTTGGGTGCAGACCGAGCCCGATGCCTCGCTTTTGTTCCTGACGGAGGAGCTGCCGGCCGGGATCAAGTTACCGGTGATTATCGACGGCTCCTCGGTTGTCGCCGTTACCCGGACGCCCCCGGATTGGATCAAGCGCATGGTGAGCGGTCCGCTGATGGTGGCTCCGCGCGAGCGTTTCTACCGACAGGGGCTTTTTGGATTGGAGAGTTACACCTATTTTGAGGTGCCCGGTGGCGCCGAGCGGGTGAAAAGTGTGGTAAGGGCGATCAACCTGCTGGCGGCGGAATCGGGCTATCGGGGGGTGACGATCCGCGATCCTTTGAACCTGATTGGCCGACTGGATCTGCTGGAGGCAAATCAGGAGGCCTGGCGCACGGCGATCGTGGCGGGCTTCGGTGGCACGCTGGCGCTGGTGCTGGGCG
>JANODO010000136.1:0-2940 GCA_031412735.1 Rariglobus sp.
GCGTCGTAATGGTCGAACTGCATGGTAAAGTTCGCCCGGCCCGACGACATCGAACGCAAGGTGTTGATGTAACCGAACATGTTCGCCAGCGGCACGAAGCAGTTCACCACAACCGCATTACCGCGCGACTCCTGCCCCGAAATCTGTCCCCGGCGCGAGGTCAGGTCGCCGATGATGCCGCCAGTATATTCGTCCGGTGTCACCACTTCGACCTTCATGATCGGTTCGAGCAGCTTTGCTCCGGCCTTCTTCAGCCCCTCGCGCATGGCGGCGCGGGCAGCGATTTCGAACGCGAGGACCGAGGAGTCAACATCATGGAAAGCGCCGTCGATCAGCGCCACCTTGAAATCGATCACCGGGAAACCCGCAAGCGGGCCCGAGTCCATCACCGACTTGATGCCCTTTTCCACACCGGGAATATATTCCTTCGGCACCGAACCACCGACGACCTTGGAGGAAAAGCTGTAGCCCTCGCCCGGTTCGGTAGGCGTGATCACAATTTTGATCCGCGCGAACTGGCCCGTGCCGCCGGTCTGCTTCTTGTGGGTGTAGTCGATCTCCGCCTCGCGGCTGATCGTCTCGCGGTAAGCAACCTGCGGTGCGCCGATGTTGGCCTCGACCTTGAACTCGCGGCGCATGCGGTCGACCAGAATGTCGAGATGCAATTCGCCCATGCCCTTCATGATCGTCTGGCCGGATTCCTGATCGGTCTCGACGCGGAACGACGGGTCCTCGGCAGCCAGACGAACCAGCGCCATCGACATCTTTTCCTGGTCGGCCTTGGACTTCGGCTCGACAGCGATCTCGATCACGGGCTGCGGGAAGGTCATGGTTTCCAGCACCACCGGCTTCGCCGGATCGCAGAGCGTGTCACCGGTCGTCGTTTCCTTCAGCCCTGCCAAGGCAATGATATCGCCCGCGAACGCCTCGTCGATCTCTTCGCGGTTGATGGCGTGCATCATCATCATGCGGCCGACGCGCTCGCGCTTGCCCTTGGTTGCGTTCATCATCTGGTCGCCCTTTTTGAGCTGGCCCGAATAGATGCGCGTGAATGTCAGAGACCCCACGAAGGGATCGTTCATGATCTTGAACGCCAGTGCCGAGAACGGCTGCGCATCTTCGGCAGACCGGGAGATGTTACGGGTTTCCGTCTCGTCGCCCGGCAGGAAACCCTCATAGGCAGGCACATCCAGCGGGCTCGGCAGAAAGTCGATCACCGCGTTCAGCATCGGCTGCACGCCTTTGTTCTTGAAGGACGACCCGCACAGGATCGGAATGAACGAAATCTCGAGCGTGCCCTTGCGGATCAGATGGCGCAGTTCGTCAACGCCCGGCTCTGTACCCTCGAGGTATGCTTCCATCGCGGCGTCATCCATCTCGACGGCCAGTTCAAGCATGTGGTGCCGCCATTCAGCCGCGAGGTCCTGAAGATCGGCGCGGATCGGCTGGCGCCGCCAGGACGCGCCGAGGTCTTCGCCCTCATAAACCCACTCTTCCATGGTGATCAGATCAATGATCCCCTCGAGCTTGTCTTCGGCACCGATCGGCACCTGAATCGGGCACGGCTTGGCCCCGGTGCGGTCAGCGATCATCTTGACGCAGTTAAAGAAGTCCGCCCCCGTCTTGTCCATCTTGTTGACGAACACGATGCGCGGGACCTTGTACCGGTCAGCTTGGCGCCATACCGTTTCGGTCTGCGGCTCGACACCGGCATTGCCGTCAAGCAGCACCACGGCACCATCAAGCACGGCAAGCGAACGCTCAACCTCAATGGTGAAATCGACGTGGCCCGGAGTGTCGATGATGTTGAACCGGAACTTGTCCTTGGCATCATGCACGAGGCCCGCATCGATGGTGCGCTCCCAGAACGTGGTGGTTGCAGCCGAGGTGATGGTTATCCCGCGTTCCTGCTCCTGCTCCATCCAATCCATCGTCGCGGCACCGTCATGCACCTCGCCAATTTTATGCGACTTGCCGGTGTAATACAGAATGCGCTCGGTCGTCGTGGTTTTACCCGCGTCGATATGAGCGATGATCCCGAAATTGCGGTACCGGTCGAGGGAGTATTCGCGTGCCATTGGGGTGCCTCAGGCTGAATGGTTTACCAGCGGTAATGGCTGAACGCTTTGTTAGCGTCGGCCATCTTGTGTGTGTCTTCGCGCTTCTTGACCGCTGTGCCGCGGCTGTTGGACGCGTCGGCCAGTTCGCCGGCCAGACGCTCTTCCATCGTGTTTTCGTTGCGCTTGCGTGCCGCGATGATCAGCCAGCGGATCGCCAGCGCCTCGCGGCGTTCGGTGCGCACTTCGACCGGAACCTGATAGGTGGCACCGCCAACCCGGCGCGAGCGCACCTCGATCGAGGGTTTCACGTTCTCCAGCGCATCGCGGAACACGTCGATCGGGGAACGCTTCAGCCGCCCCTCGACCCGCTCCATCGCGTTATAGACGATGCGCTCGGCGGCGGATTTCTTGCCGTCGATCATCAGATTGTTCATGAACTTGGTCAGAACGCGGTCGCCATATTTGGCGTCCGGCAGAACTTCGCGTTTTTCAGCTGCGTGGCGGCGGGACATGAGTGCTCCTTACTTCGGGCGTTTCGCGCCGTATTTCGAACGACGCTGGCGGCGATCCTTTACCCCCTGCGTGTCGAGAACACCGCGAAGAATGTGATAGCGAACACCGGGAAGGTCCTTGATGCGACCACCCCGGATCAGAACCACCGAGTGTTCCTGAAGGTTGTGCTTTTCACCCGGAATGTAGCTGATGACCTCAAAGCCATTCGTCAGGCGGACCTTTGCCACCTTGCGCATGGCCGAGTTCGGCTTTTTCGGGGTCGTCGTGTAAACGCGCGTACAGACACCGCGTTTCTGCGGGCATGATTCCAGGTGCTGCGACTTGGACCGTTTAATTCTGGGCTGCCGCGGTTTGCGGATCAGCTGCT
>JANODO010000137.1:0-18830 GCA_031412735.1 Rariglobus sp.
GACGACACGGAGGTCGTCCCTCCCTAACACGCCGGCCCAGCCTGTTTCCGCTCTCACTCGCAGAGTTCGGCGCCCTGAGGTGTTTTCAGAAACACGCCCAGTTCGATTTTGTTAAACTGACCGAAGCGTTCGTTTTCCTGAGGTAGGCAGCCTGCTTGCAGGCGCGGTTCAAAGCGCGAGCAAGCTCGCGGCCTACGCGGCGATATCAGTTTAACAATGTAGCATTAGGGCGTGCTGCTGAAATAGGGCCGGCTTCAGGTTCCGATGTGGGGGCGAGCTTGCTCGCGAGAACCGATCTTCGCGAGCAAGCTCGCTCCCACTTTTCTGCCTGCTCATTCGAGCTGATCGTCGGTCGGGATGATGCAGCGCACGCCCCGTGCGGTCAGGCCGTCGAGCACGCGCGAGATCGCCGCAACCCGCACCTCGGCGTGCAACGACTCGCCTTCGTGCATCAGGATGATCGACCCCGGGCGGACTTGGGTAAGAACACGCGCGGCAACGCGTCTAGGGTTGCGCGAGAAGGAGTCGTGGCTGCGGATGTTCCAAGCGACGCACCGGAGGCCGCGCTCACGAAGGGCGGCGTCGAGGAAGAGATTTTTGATCCCCACGGGTGGCCGAAATCGCCGCGGGCTGAGGTTGCCTGCGGTCCGCAAGGTGGCGGACGCCGCATCGAGTTCGCGGCGCAGGCCAGTCGGCGTTCCGAAGCAAAACGTGCCACGATGTCGATGGGTGTGATGGCCAATTTCATGACCCCGGCGAACGATCTCCGCGACCAAGGCCGGGTGGCGCGCGGCGCGTTCGCCGATCACGAAAAACGTTGCCCGGGCATCATGACGATCAAGCAGGTCGAGCAGGCGAGGAGTGTCGTGGGCGTCGGGGCCATCATCGATCGTAAGCCAGACCTCGGCCTGCGTGGTGCGAAACCGGGTAAAGGTGCGCACGATACCCGAAGCACCGGGGACGAAGATATGGTAGATCACCCAGAGGTCGGGCCCGAAGAAGAGCACGCAGGCCCAGCTCAGCGGGAACCCGGCGAGCGCTAGTAAGATGCCGGCGAGTTTGATGACGACGACATGGCTGAGTGAAAACCGTTTCATGGACGCGATGCGGTGGGGCGAACGTCGGCCGGTTCGTCGGGTTCAGGTGAAAGCCGCAGGTTGATTAGGGCGATAATCCCGCCCAGCACCGCGCCGGCGAGTGCGTCGAGGACGACGTGTTGGCGGGTTGCGAGGGTGGAGTAGACGATGACTGCGGCCCAAAGCAGGTTGACCACCTGAGCGAGCCCGCCCGCGCCCACGCGGCTCAGCAACTGAGCAAGCCAGCAGGCGGCGAAGACCGCGAAGGCCACGTGGAGTGAGGGACAGGCGTTGCCGGTGGCGTCGATGGTTTTGAGAAACTGCATCTGCGGATGCGCCGCCCAGTCGATATCGGCGGGCGGGATGATTGTCGGCCAGATCATGAATATCCCGAGTCCGGTTACGCCGAGCACGACCGCACCCAACGTGTGGGCAATGAGTTCGCGCGAACAAACCATCAAAGCCGACGGCAACATCACGTAAACCCAGAGAGACGCGTAGGGAATGAGCGCGGCGGGCTGAAACGTGATCCAGTGGTCCGGTGCCGTCACGGGCATCACCGCAGGCGTTGACGACGGGTTTCGGAGGATCGCGAAGTAGGCGACGAAGAATGAAATCATGGCCACGGGAGTGCCCAGCGCTTTGGGCCAAAAATAGAAACCCACACGCTTCCCGGCGAGGCGCAGCCAACTACGCGAAGACTGAGTCGTGGGCAGAGACATGGATCAACGCACCAGCAGGCCGGTGAGCGCGCCCGCGTCGGGCTTGCCGCGGGCGGTGAGGGGGAATTCCGCAATGATGATCAGCCGGCGAGGCACTTTCCAAGCGGCGAGTTCGCGGCGCAGCAAGGCGCGGACGGACGCGGGGTCGAGCGACGTCGCAATCACTGCGGCCAATTCGTTTTCGTTTTGTGGATGCAGCGACGCGAAGGCGTCGCGGATGCCGGGCAGCGCGCGCACCGTCCGCTCGAAGTCGCCGAGGTCGAGCCGGCGACTCGCGATTTTAACGAGGCGACCGGCGCGGCCGTGGAGGACGAGTTCACCGTGTTCATTGAATGCAGCGCGGTCGGCTGGAGAGAACGACCCGCGACCCTGCACGGCGGCGCTGCTCACGCGGAGGCGGCCGCCGCGCACGGGCGTGAGCGTCACGCCATCGAGCGGAGTCCCGACGCTGCGACCCGCAATCGTCGCATCGCCAGTGCGGTCGTAGGTGATGCCGCCGGTCTCGGTGGAACCGTAAAAGCTATGGGGTTTGATGTTAAACTTCTGAGAAAATGCCTGCGCAATCTCGGGTGAAAGCGGGGTGCCCGCGGAGATCACGGTGCGCACGCCGGCGAGTGCGTTGCCGGGCAGATCCGCTTCGGCCAGCGCGCGCAGCAATGCGGGCACGGCGGGAAACACGGTGGGGTGCCAACGGGCGATGTCGGCGGCCAGCGCGTGCGGCAACGGCACGCCCGCACAAACGAGCGCAGTCCCCTGCGCAAGGAGGGGAATTACGAGATTGCCAAGTCCGTAGGAATGGCCGAGCGGGATGACAGCGAGATTCACGTCCTCGGCCGTGATACCCATCGAGGAGCACACCTGGCGGCTGTCGGCGAGCATCTGCGCATCGCTAAAGGCAAGCGCCCGTGGCTTCCCGGTGCTGCCGGACGTGAGCTTAACAAGACAGGCCTGTCGAACCGGTTTGTAACCTGCCAGGTTACAAACGGGTTCGAGACGGTGGTTTATCCAGGCATGGGTGGCGCCGGCGGAGGCGGCGAGTTGGAGTTGCGAGGAGCCGGGTTCGGCGGGGTCGAGGGGAACGGGGATCGCTCCAGCGCGTAGCAGTCCGATGAATACAGCGAACCACGAGGCGCCGTTCGGCAGCGCGAAGGTCACTCGTTGGCCGGAGAGATGTTGAGGGAGGGTTGCGCCCCAGGTGTTCGCTTCGGCGTCGAGCGCGGCGCGGGTCCACGTGCGGCCGCTGGCGGCTTCGACCAGAGCGAGGGCGTCGGGTTGCTCGTGGACGAGCCGGGTCCAGCGGGCGAGCACGGTGTCAGGCATGGGGACGCAGGGAGAAGAGGTCCGTTTCCACAAACACGAGCGCGAAGATCACAATGAGCGCGACCGTGGCGCCGAGTGCGGCAACGGCGGGAATCGCACTGGTCATAAGCACGGCGAAAGACGCGGCCGTGGTTAATCCCGAGAGACGGATGGCGGCGCGGCCTTGGGGATGGGCCGGGTCATCAACGTGGGCGAAATGCGCGTAATCGTCGGCGAGGCATACGCCAAGCAGTGCTCCGATGAGATGGAAAAGGCTGAAAGGCTCGCCGCGCAAGGCGAGCACGCCGAAGGCCAGCCCGGTGGCGAGCACGGGCAGGGCGGCGATTCGCAGACCGATGCGCGGCCCGTTGAGCACGCACGCGATGAGCACGAGCACCGCGATCCCAACCAAACTCAGGCGTGCGGTGGCGGCACGGTAACGGGAGAAGAGTTGATTCAGCCCTTCGATTCCCGAAAGCGCCAAGGTGCCTTCGGGCGCCGCCGAGAGGGTGAAGGGGCGCGGTGCCGTGGAGAGAAACGAAACGCCGTCGGCATCGGCGTGGGCCAGCAAGGCGAGCGGGCCGGGCAGGTGGGCGAGTGTGTCGCCTAGAAGAACTTCGTAGGCGGCGGCCGGTTCGCTCAGGTGGGCGGCGAAGTCGCGTTGGAACTGATTGAAGGCGTCAGGTTCGAAACCGGCGGCTTCGGTCGCGGCACGAAATGCGGGCAGAAACGCGGTGAGTTCCGCGCGGGTCGCCGACGCGGTGGCGGCGGAGTAGGCGTCGGGAGTCGGCAGCAGAGATGCTATGCTGGAAACGGGCGCGGCGTCGGCGAGCTGTTGCCAGCGGGTGCGTGCTTCGGCGTAGGTGGCCCCGCGTGTGACCAGGGTCGCGCCGGTGTCGGCCTGGCCAAAGGCGGTGCGAAGGGCGGCGTCTTCGGCGCGGAGGCTGGGAGAAGGATATTCGAGAGTGCGAAGATCATCGTGCCAGCGCAGCCGGGTGAGACCGACAGCGGCGAGACCGGCGAGCGCAAGCAGCAACGGCACGCGGAGTCGGGCGGGAAGCGTGGCGTTGAACGACACGCGGCGCGGTGTGAAATCGAGCTTCGGGAAAAGGGAAAAGTAGAGCAGCGTGGCAACCAGGCCAACGACGATACCGGCGGCGACGTAGACGCCCAGTTGGCGCACCAGCGGGAGTTCGGAGACCGTGAGTGCAAGGAACCCGGCGAAGGTCGTCCCGGCGCCGCCGAGGAGCGGAATCGCGAGGCGACGCAGGCGGTCGGCGTAGGATTCGTTTTCGCGCCGGGCGAGCACCAGTTGAAAGGCGTAATCCACGGCCACGCCGGAGAGCAGCGAGCCCAATACGAAGACCAAGACGTGAACCCGCGGAAAGATCGCCGTGGTGGCGGCGATGGCACCGAGGGTGGAAATCAGGACGACCGGGAGAATATGTAACAACGCGTGGAATCGGCGGAGAAAAAGAGCGGTAAGCCCCAGCACGCACGCGATGGCGAGGGTGTTGAGGTGGGTGATCTCGGCGCGCGTGGATTCCTTGGCGGCGGCGGCGAAACGGGCGATGCCAGTGAAGCGCGCGGTGATCTCCGGCACCTGAACGCGGGCGGCGGTCGTGGCGGCGGTGAGGGCATCGAAGACCGGTTGCTGCCCGGCTTCGCTTAACGGGCCGTCGCGGGTTTCGGCCCAGATAAGAACGCGGTTGGGAGTCGCGGCGGTTGCGGGGGCGAGCGGCGCGGCTTGGTCGGAAAGAGAAACCAGCAGCAGCAACGGGTCCGACGCGACGAGGTCCGTGGTAGCGGCGGCCCCGGGTGACGCGAGGTGCGCGTCGAGTGCGGCGGTGGCGCGAGTGGCGAGCCAATCGGGAAACGACGCGGGCGCGTTTTCATTGAAGTAGGCCTGGCGTTGTTCGGCGAGCCAACCGGGAAGCAGTAAATCGAAACGGCGGGCGTGGAGCAGGCGGCCGAGCGCCTGTTGCCAAGATTGATCAGCCAACGGGTAGGCGGAGACAAAGGCGGACGAGGCAAGGAGCGCAGCGGCGTGCGCGCGACCGGCGGCGGCGAGCGCGGTGGGTGACGTGCCATCGGGCGCATCGAGAGCGATGAGAACCACGCGCCCCTGGCGTTCACTCACGAGGGACAGCGCGAGGCGGGCCTCGGGGTCGCGTTCATCGGCGGGGAGGAGCTCGGAGACGTCGGTCGTGAAATGCTGGCGGTGATCAAGCGACAGCAGCCACGCGCCGCACAGTGCGGTGAAGGCGAGGAGCGTGCAGAGGGCGTAGCGGCGGGATCTAGGCACGATCAACGGAAATAGCGGGCGAGGTCGGCAGCCGTGAAAACAGGATCAACCTGCGTGACGGCGAGCGTGATTTCGGTCCGGAGGTTCGGAGTCTTAGTTAGCGTGATTGCGGTGAGGCGAGTGGCCTCGCCCACGAGGATGAGTTCGCGGTAGGAAGCGGTGGAATCGGCCCCGCGCGTGAAGCCGAGCGCCCAGGCGCCGTTGGGTGAACCGGTCGGGGTGAGAGCGTAGGACTTTTCGAGCGTGACGAGGTTGAAGGCGAACAAGGCATGCAGGAGGCGCAGGTCGGTCTCGGCCTCGGGCGGGGCGGTTTGCTCGCGACCATCGGGGTGGCGCAAGAGGAGTCCGCGAGCGTCTAAGATGACAACGGGCGCACGCGGCTGGTCGTAGGAAAGGCTGAGGCCGCGGGCGCGATCAATACGGACGGTGCCGGTGACGATCACCGGTTTCTTTTTAAGCGGGGTGTAACGGCTCTCGGTGAACGCGGCGGATACGGTTTGGGGTTTCGCGAGATCGGCGATGCGGGCGCGCCACGGTGCGGTGAGTGCGGCTTGGTAAGGCTCGGCGGCCGCCGGCAGCGCGAAGAGCAAAAGAATGAAGAGGCGGAAAATCATGAGGTGTTCACGCGACGTGCGATCTGGCGGACGGCGGGCCAGCGCCACAGGAGCAGTTGTCCGATGAGGCGCGTGTGCAGCCAAACCATCTTCAGGTTGTCGCGGAGGTAATGAAAATGGGAGACGCCACCGTCGGCTTTGGAAAGGTAGCGACACGGTGCGGGGATGTTCAGGGTGGGCACGCCGGCCCAGACCATGCGCACGGCGATCTCGGGATCGAAATCGAAGCCCCGGGCGGCGCGCGTTTTCGCGAGCGCGGCGAGCAACGCGGCGGCGGGATATACGCGAAACCCAAAAAGAGGATCGCGAATGGCGCGGCTGAAGGTCTCAAACTGCGTCAGGCCGACGCTGAGCTTGCGGCCTTGCAGGCGCTCGAAGGGCGCTTCGGGGCCGAACACCGGCAAGCCGAGGACGAGGGCGGCGGGGGAGGTCTGCGAGGCACGCATGAACGGCTCGATGTGGGACGCCGGGTGTTGTCCGTCGGAATCCATGGTGAGGACATGGGTAAACCCGGCGGCGAGCGCCGTCTCGACTCCGGTGAGAACGGCGGCGCCTTTTCCGCCGTTACGCGGCCGATGGATGATGCGGAGCGACGGTTCCCGACGGGCGAGCAAGGCTAGGCTTTGCGCGCTGGCATCGGTGCTGCCATCAATCACCACCCACACCGGTCGCCAAAAGCGCAGGGCCTCCTGAACCGTGGGCAGGAGACGCCCGCCGGTATTGTAACTCGGGATGAGAACCAAATGGGTGGACGAGGGCGTCATGCGCGATCGGATACAGGCTGGAGGTGCGATTGAAAGTGCGCGGTGATGCGGTCGGCGAACGCCACCGGGGAGTCGATCTCCTCGGCCGGGATGCAGGCGTCGAGGGTGAACTCCACCCAGCCGGGCAGCGAAGGCGTGCGCCACCAAGGCAGGCTTTTGCTGCCGAGATTGCGGCTGGTGCGCACGCGAATGAGCTGCACGGGACGGTTGGCGCGGCGGGCGATCAGCGCGAAGCCGGGCTTGAGTGGATTGAGGACGGAGTTCGCGACGGTGCGGGTGCCTTCGGGGAAGATCAGGAGGGACTGGCCGGCGTTGACGCGGTCGACGGCGTTGCGAATGAGGTCGAGTCCGTTTTCACCGGCGGAAACGTAGCCGCACGCGAGAGCGGTGGGCGCGATAAACGGGTTCCGTAGCAGCGCGGGTTTAAAGATGCAGACTGTGTCGGGTAGACGGGCGAGCAGGAACGGGGCATCCATGATACCGGGGTGGTTGGCGACGTAGACGACGCCGGTCGGCAGCGGGCGGTCGAAGCCGATCCACGTGACGCGGATCACATCGGACGCGCGCATCCAGCGCAGCCAGAAGTTAAACAGCCAACGCGTGGTGGCGCGGGCGCGCGGGCCGTGGCGCTCGCGATCCGGCAGCAGCAACACGGGCACGCAGGCTAGGTTGAGCAAGAGCCCGCCCAGCCCGAACCAGACCCACGACAAGTAGTAGGCGACGGGGAGCCAAAATGTGCGGAGCGTTTTCAACGTGCGGTGGGGGCCACGGGGTTGAGCTCGATGAAGTTGAACCACCAATACGGGTTGATGCGCAAAAGCCCTTCCATGAGCACGAGGAACGCCTGAAAATGGTCACGGGCCTGCGCCAGGTTTTCATCGCGGCTGAGGGCGGGGTCGAAGCGCCAGGCCGGACTGCTGTGGACCACGGTTTCATCGGGAGCACCGGGCACGCCCACGCTGAGAAGCACCGGCTTCTGGAAAATCAGGGCGAGGTGGTAGATCGTGAACGGGAACAAGCGACGCGCGCCGAGAAACTGGAACGGCTCGCCGCGGGCGCTGAACTCGATGCGGTCGCAGGTGAGCGCGACGGAGCTTCCGGACGCGATGGCTTCTTTGATGGCGAAGAGTGGGTTTTCGTCGGCGTTGACCCAGATGAAGGAGACCCAACCGGCGAAGCGCTCCGCGAGTTGATCGGTGTCGCGTGAGTTTTGGACGCGCTGGCGAATGAGGGCGACGCGGCGTTTTTCCTGTCCGCCAAAGAGGAACCCGGTGAGGTCCGAGTGGGCGAAGTGAAACGTGCCGAGTAACGCCGGCTCATTGGACTGGATGGTGCGCTCGAAATCGCCGGACTCGGCGGCGAGCACGCCGCGGTGAGGACGGCCGTGGGCGATGCGCAGTTTTAAGATGAGCGTTTCCTGAAAGACGAAGAAGTGCCGGAACACCTCGCGAGCGGTGGGCTCGCGGCGGAAGACGGCGCGCAGGTAGTCACGCGAATGCCGGCGTTGAGCGTGCATCAACCCCATGGCAACCCCGGAGCCGGCCGCGCGAAGCGGACGGTAAACGGACTCGGGGAGGACGCGGTCGGCAAACCGTAGGAACGTGAAGCCCCAGCTTGGGCCCGGGTTGCGCGGTGGCCGGGCCGAGGATGGGCTCGCGGAGGCGGTGAGGACCGGCGCGGTCATAGCCAGGTGAGTGTCAGACGATGTGCGGGTGAGATCGCCCCCGTGAAAGCCCGACGCGTGTGCAGCACGTCGAAGAAATCGGCCAGCGCGAAACGGATCGCGGCGGGATCGACGGCGTCGGTCGGCGCATGTTCATCGAGGCGGATGTGAGCGATCGCGTTTTCGGGCGAGGCGGCGAGGGCGAGAGCAAAAGCGAACGCACGGTCGCTCGCGGCTTGGTTTTCAAGGAGCCAGGTGCCGCGCTCTTCGCCGCCGCAGAGAAGGGTGCGCGGGGTGTCGGCGAGAAACGCCACCTGCAAGGCTTGCGCGGGCAAAAACGCGCCGCCGGTCAAGGGGAAGAATTGCCGCACGATCTGCTGGCGGGCGATCAGACCTTGTTGCACGGCGCTCGGGTGGATCGATGTCTGAAACAGCGTCGGGCTAGCCCCCGGAAAACTGTCGAGGTAACCCTCGATCGCGCGCGTCTCGGCATAGCCCGATGCGTAAACGAGCGTGTCGTTTTCGCCGGGGGCGAGCGGTTCGAGCGTGGAGCCGACCAGCAGGCCAAGCTGGGTCATGCGGCGCGTGGCGTTCTTGGGGAAACGCTCTTTGAACCGGTCGCGTGTGGCGGCGGGTTCTTCGAGTCCGGGGTCCTCGGTGTGCAGGGCGGTGATCCAGCGTTCAATCATGACTCAGAAGGAACGCGGCGTGAGCGCCGCCAAATGCGTTGCTGGTGCAGAGAACACTGTCGAAGGCGCCGAGGTCGAACGGCGCGAGCGCCACGTCGGACGTGAAGGTGGGGCCGGTGCTGCCCACCGTGCCCGGGGCGCGTCCGGCTCGAAACGCCGCGGTCGCGATCGCCAACTCAACCAGACCGCAACTGCCGAGTGTGTGACCGAGGCTGCCTTTCCAGGAAACCAACGGTGAGCCGGCGAAGTGGCGGGCGAGCACGCCCGATTCGAGCCGGCCCGCTTCGAGCGTGCCGGTGCCATGTCCTTTGAGCCAGAAACGGCGGCCCGTCGTTGCGGCGACGAGCGGCGCCAGACACGCATCGAAGCCGCGACCGTCGGCCTGGTTGGCGGTGAAATGGTGCATCTCGTTGTGCAGGCTTTGCGCGGAGAGCTGGAAGTCGCCGCGGTCCCGCGTGAGCATGGCAAAACCCGCGCCATCGCCGAGACCGATGGAACCGGTGGCGCGGTCTTGATAGGGAGTGGGCAGGTCGGCGTTGAGGATTTTCAACGCATGAAAACCGCCCGCGACAAAGGGGCTGAGGAAATCGAACGTGAAGACGAGCGCCTCGTCGGCGAGGTTGGCGGCGAGCGTGCGTGACGCCTGCAAGAGCCCGAGGTGCGCGGAGACGCACGCATGCGAAAACACGGTGATGTTGGGCCCCCAGCCGAGTTGGCCCGCGAGCCAGTCAACGCTGCGAAACGGTATGCCGTAATCGAGGTGGGCGGTGTCGCCGGTCCGGCGGAACGCGTGCAGGCTGCCGACGCCAAAATTGCTGCTCGTGACGAACACGGGGCGGCGAGGCGAACCCCAGCCTTCGCCGGGAATGCGGCTGGCGAGAGCGCGCAGCGGGACGAACCAACCCGGTGGAACGGTCTCGTCGTAACCGTGGCCGGCACAGAGGGCGAGGGGAACGAGGTCCCCTCCGTCACGACCGAGCACGGGCACCCGAGCCAACGCGCGACGGCCTTCAAGCAACGCGGCCAGCGTGACGGACTCATCCCCGAAGGCGGTGAGCGCGCCACAGGCGGCGATGTGGAGCGGCGGAGGGTTGACGCTCATGCGAGTGCGGCCGACGAAGCGGCTCAGGCGGGCAGGCGGTTGGGGGCGGCGTGGGCGCGAATGTAGGTCGCGAGCGAACCGATACTGGCCAGGGCGGTGCGCGACTCTTCGCTGCTACTGATTTTAATGCCGAACTCTTTTTCCAAGCGCACGACGAGTTCGAGCGCGTCGATGGAGTCGAGGCTGAGGCCTCCGCCGATGAGGGGTTCGTCATCAGGGATGTCGGCGGCGACGATGTCTTCGAGGCGCAGGGTTTCTACGACGAGGACCTTGAGTTTTGTGATGAGCGGATCGGCCATGGACAAACGGGAGACGGTAAAAGAGGAAAGTTTAGGAGATTAAACGCGGCGGAGAACATGGCAAACGTTGCTGCCACCGAACCCGCTGCTGTTGTTGAGGACGAGCGAGGGAGCGACGGACAACGTCGTGCGAGGAAGGTTCAGAGTGTCACACGAGTAGTCGGGATTAACAAGGTGGGTATTACCCGGCATCCAGCCCTCCCGGATGGCGAGAGCACAGAAGCCCGCTTCCATCGCTCCGGCCATCGACAGGCCGTGTCCGGTCAAACCCTTGGTGCTGCTTACGACGGGATGGGCGCCCACCTCACTGAAGACGGCGCGGAGGGCATGCGCCTCGGCACGATCACCGATGGGCGTGGAGGTGGCGTGGGCGTTCACGTAATCGACCTGCGCGGGGGTCACTGCGGCGTCACGCAAGGCGCGGAGCATGGCGTTGCGCAAACCCGCGCCGTCGGGGTGGGACGTGGCGATGTTGTGGCCGTCGGAGGCTTGCCCCCAACCGATGAACTCGGCGTAGGCGGTCGCGCCCCGGCGGCGGGCGAGCGACGCCTCCTCGATGATGAGCACGACGGCGCCACCGGTGCCGACAAAACCATCGCGGGCCGTGTCGAAGGGGCGGGAGGCGGTCGCTGGATCGGGGTTGACGGAAAGGGCGCGCATGGGGCCGAACGGCAGCAGCGTCTCCGCGTTGAGCTCCTCGGCACCGACCACGATCATGCGGTTCTGGCGTCCGAGCCGGATCTCATCGATCGCGTAGCCGATGGCGTGGCTGGAGGACGCGCACGCGGAGACAAACCCGGTGACTGCACCGGTGATTTGGTAATGCGCGGCGAGGTTGAAGTTGAGCGTGCCGGCGATGGAGGAGACGACGCCCATGGGGTTGCCCCGCTCGAAGTGGGCGGCATGGGCTTGGGAAAGGTGATGATGCAGCAGGAACGCCGAGCCGGCGGAGGCGCAGAATAAACCTGTGTCGCCGTCGCCAAGATCGGCCTTGGTGAGACCGGCGTCGGCGAGGGCCTGCTCGACCGCGCAAAACGCATACACGCCGTGCGGCGCGAGACTGCGGAGCGTTTCGCGCGGCAGGTCGTAGCGCTCCGGCCAGGTCCAGTCGCGCCAGCTCGGCGAGTCTACCGCGAACCCCCGGACCGGTGCGGCGACTTTGACGGCGAGGTTGGGGTTGTCGTAGAGCGGGTAGGTGACGAGTCCATGCCGGCCGGCACGAAGGTTGGCGGAAACCGAGGCCGCATCGTTGCCGATGCTGGTGATGAAGCCGAGGCCGGTGATGAGGGCGGAGCGCGGCACGAGGCGGGGCGTCAAGGGGAGGAGGGCACCCGCGCGGGGCCGGCGGCGGCCACTTTGGCGCGGACGAAGGCGCGTAGTTCGCCGACGGTGGTCACCTTGACGAGCTCCCCGGTGGTAATGGAAACCAGGTAAAGGTCCTCGATGAAGAAAACGATCTCGGCCAAGGCCAGTGAGTCGAAGCCGAGATCACCCATGAGCCGGGCGGAGTCGGGTGGTGCGACCGGAGGCGTGCGACGGGTATGGCGGGGCTGGTGATCACGAAGGACGGCGAGCACAACGGTATCGAGCGAGTCGGCGTCTCCGGTGGCTACGAAACGCGCGTGGGCCTCGCGCACCGCCGCAGGAAATTTATCAAGCGGGCTGGATTTTAGCGGCGTGGCTTTGGGCAGAACGGGTTCGGTGGAATCGGCGGCCATGCTGAGTAAACAAAGGGGAAAATTAAGAAAGGGCGACGCCCTCTTTGGCGATGACCGTTTTGGTTGTGTCGCGGACGTTGCTCTGGGCGGCGGCGGGCGCGTTGAACCAGGTTCGCCAGCCTTCGCTGACCTCCAAACGCACATAGGCGCCGACAACACCGAGGAGGCGGAAGGGCAGCGTCCAAGTGAGCTCATAACTGCGGAATCCGAAATACGCGCCGTGGTTGCGCCGGCCCCAGGTGCCGCGAGCCATGCGGGAACGGGCGATGGTGGCGAGACGCCGGTTGTAGAACGCAATGAACCGGGAGGGCAGCTCCGTGTAGGCACCGGCAAAGGAAGGGGTTTCCAACGAGGCTGCACCGTAGTTGAAAGTTGGCGACACGACCCCGAGGTAGTAGAAGCCGAGGTCCAGACGGAAGGCCAACGTCATGAGCTCGAAGTCGCCCATGTAGTAGTATTTGTCCTGGTAGATCGCGCGGAACCACCGGTCGTAACTGGTGGCGAATTGTTCGTTGTGCCGGGCGATGCGCGGAGCCTTGGGTTTGCCGCGCAGTGAACCATCGACCAAGGCGGCGGCGGCGCTGGCGGTGTAGCTGATCCAATCCATGCCGGGCGAATAAAACGGATCAATGAAACCGGCTGCGTCGCCGACGAGCACGAAGCCGTCACCGGCGAATGTGGACGATTGGTAGGCGAGGTTGCGGCGGAAGTGCACGTCGCCTTCAGTGGGGCGGGCGTCGGCGAGCATTTCCTGTCCGGCGGGATGTTCCGTCAGCATCGTGCGCAGGCGACCGGCGAGATCGCCGCCCTCGGGTAGATCGACGAGGCGTTGGTCGAACACCACGCCGACGCTCACGTCGCCGCCTTTGAGCGGGATCATCCACGCCCACCAGCCGCGGCCAACGAGGTGGTTGGTGGCGTTGAAGCGCCAGGCTTTGGTGCGCTTGGCCCACGCGGGGAACCTTTCGGCGAGTTCGCGCGAGTCCCAGTTTTTCACGCCGGTCCAGCGGCTCCAGGCCGATGCGATGGGGTGCTCGGTATTTGGGACAAGCCAGCCGTTCTTACGGGCGAGCACGGCGGCGACGCCGGACGCGTCGATGACCCAGCGGGCGGATTCGACGCCGGTGCGTCCGTCGTCGGAAGACCAGGCGACGGACTGTTGTCCGCCGGCAGTCAAGATGACGTCGGTCACGCGCACGGGCCGGAGGAGTTGAGCGCCGGCGGCGAGGGCGCGGGCGAGGATTTCCTCGTCGAGCACGGCGCGGTCAACCTGGTAACCGGGCAGGCGCACGTTGTAGCCGGGGCCGGTTTCACTGCACGTGTCGAGGGAGTCGGCGTGCTCGTTTTGAAACCAGAAACGCAGGCCCTGTTTGGTGAGATGTTTCTCGTGGAGATGGCTGGTGAGATCGAGCACGCGACCGAGAAAGTAACTGCTCACCTCGACGGTGGATTCGCCGACGCGGCGTTTGAAGTGTTCGCTGCGTTCGAGGATGAGCACGCGTAGGCGCGGATTGCGCCGGAGAAGCAACAAGGCGGTTGAGGCACCGGAGAGAGCGCCGCCGATAACCAGGGCGTCCCAGGCGGGCGAGTCGTTGCGAGTGGTGTCGATCATGGGGCGGCGAGGGAGGCAGGAAAGAGGGCGGGGGCCGGGTGGGCGAGAGGCAGATTCGGCACCAACGCGAAACTATTCTGAAGTCGGCAAGTTAAGATGGATGTTTGGAAACGCCACCGATGACGAGGACGTCGCAGTCGTGGGTTTTCATGGCTAGGAAGTTAACCACTGATGGGCACTGATAGACACTTAAACGGAATTAATCAGCGGACCCGGCGACGCCAGTCGAGCTGGGGGAACGAGCCAAAGTTTACCAAGTAACCCACTTTGCGGCCGGTTGATTTTAGATAGTGCAGTAATTGGGCTTCGTGCTCGGGGAGGAGTGTTTTGACGGCTTTGAGTTCAACGATGATTTTATCGAGAACCAACAAGTCGGCTTCGTAGTGTTTTCGCAAAAGCCGTCCCTTATAAAATATCGGAAGCTTGGGCTGAGCGACGAAAGGGATGCCGCGATCAGAAAGCTCGATTTCGAGGCTCTCTTGATACACGTCCTCCAGGTAGCCATTGCCCATTTCCTTATAGACATCGAAACAGGCACCAATGAGTGCGTAGCCATCCGGATCGATTTCGGGCTTTTGCTCCGCATCAGTGCTCATCAGTGAAATTAAGTGGTTAAAAATTCCGTGGATCGTTTCAGCTCACGTATTTTTGCACGATGGGGATGCGGCGGCCGACGCCGAAGGCGAGGGGGGTGATCTTTAGGCCGGGGGCCATCTGTTTTCGTTTGTATTCGTTGAGGTCCACCTTGCGGACGATGTCGTTGACGACTGCCTCGGCGAATCCCTGAGCGACCAAGTCGCGACGCGACAGGCCTTCCTCGACGTAGCCCTTGAGAATCGCGTCGAGCACGTCGTAGGGCGGGAGACTGTCCTGATCGACTTGGCCGGGGCGGAGTTCTGCGCTCGGGGGCTTTTCGATGGTGTTGACGGGGATGATCTCGCGGTCGCGGTTGATCCAGCGGCAGAGGTCGTAGACCTGGGTTTTGAACACATCGCTGATCACGGCAAGGCCGCCGCACATGTCGCCGTAGAGTGTGCAATAACCGACGGCGACTTCGCTCTTGTTGCCCGTGGTGAGGAGTAGCGCGCCGAACTTATTGGAGAGCGCCATCATCACGACACCGCGCACGCGCGCCTGGATATTTTCCTCGGTGACGTCGCGCGCGCGACCGGCGAAAATCGGGCCGAGGGACGCCTCGGCGGCGGCGACGGTTTCGGCGATGGCGATGGTCTCGAAGTGGATGCCGAGGTTGCGCGCGAGGTCGCTCGCGTCGTCGCGGGAGTGCTGCGACGAGATGGCAGAGGGCAGCGAAACGCCGATGACGTTGTCCGCGCCCAGTGCCTCGACGGCGAGTTCGGCGACGAGTGCGGAATCGATGCCACCGGAAAGCGCGACCAGGGCTTTTTTGAAACCACTTTTGTGCGCGTAGTCGCGAAGGCCGAGAACGAGGGCGGCGTGGATGTCCGCCAAGTCGGTGATCGGGCTGCCGGTGGCGGTGGCCGGGGAGTTGAGATCAACGACCTGGTTTGCCGATGCGAAAGCGGGCAGGGTGGTTTTGATTTGCCCGTCGGTGGTGGCCACCAGGCTGCGGCCGTCAAAGATGAGCTCATCGTTACCGCCGACTGCGTTGACGTAGACGACGGGACAACCGAGTTGGCGGGCGGCGTCGGCGACGAGTTGGGTGCGCAAGTGGCCTTTGCCGTGGTGCCAGGGACTCGCGGAGAGGTTGACCATCAGGTCGAGTCGCTGCATCGAAAGCCACTGGAGGGGCTGGAAATGGTAGCGGTTGCGCGGGGCCAGTTGCGGGTGCGTCCAGATGTCCTCGCAGAGGGTGACGCCGATTTTTTTGCCACGGAGGGTGAGCACGGTCGGCGGCGTCGGGGCCGGCTCGAAGTAGCGGTCCTCGTCGAAGACATCGTAGGTCGGGAGGAGGCATTTGTGGGCAACGCTGAGAACGCGGCCGTTTTGGCAGAAAGCGGCGGCGTTGAAGAACCGGCGACCATGGGGAGCGGAGTTGGTTGCGACGGTGCCGATGAGGGCGGGCACGTCGCCGATCTGTTGCGCGATATCGGCCAGGGTTGCCTCGATGTCGGGCACGAAACGGCGCTTGAAAAGAAGATCACGAGGCGGGTAACCGCAGATCACGAGCTCGGGGTAGACGACGAGGTCCGCGCCCTGGGCTACGAGCGCGTGGTAGGCGTCTACAATGAGCCGGCGGTTGCCGATGAGGTCACCGACCGTGGTGTTGAGCTGGGCGAGGCCAATGCGCATGCGATGAAAGGTAAAACGCTAAGTGATGGAGAAGTTCTGACAACTCGCAAGGCACGCTTGCCCCGGCGGGAGGGGGTGAGCAAACAAGCGGCATGTCTCAACCGCACCTCATTTTGGCGTCCGCCTCGCCGCGACGCCGCGAACTGTTGGCGGGGCTGGGGGTGGTGTTTGACGTGGTGACGGCGCAGGTCACCGAGGACGAAGAAGCGACGACCGATCCGCGCGTGATGGTGGCGCACAATGCCGCGTTAAAGGCCGATTGGGTGGCGGAGCGTTATCCGCAGGCGTGGGTGCTCGGGGCGGACACCACGGTGTTTATCGACGGCCATGCACTCAATAAGCCGCAGGACGGAGCCGAGGCGCGCGCGATGTTGCGTAGGCTGAGCGGACGGAGCCACACGGTGTTTACCGGTATCGCGTTGCGGAATCTGGCGGGCGGTGTGCGCATCGATGAAGGCGTGGCGAGCGAAGTGACCTTACGCGTGCTCGATGAAGCCATGATCGAGGCTTATTTGGCGAAAGTGCACACGTTGGACAAGGCCGGCGGCTACGGCATCCAAGACCACGGCGAGCTGATCGTGGCTAACTACACGGGCTCGCTCACAAATATCATCGGTCTCCCGGTCGATGAAACGAAACAACTTTTGACTCGTTGCGGTCTGCTCAAATCCTGAGCGGTCACCGTTATCCATGACCAAGCCTCCGCCTACTTCCGCCAAGCCGCCCGCGTCGCGGCGCCCTGCGCGGTCGCTTTGGTCGGCGAAGCCAGAAGTGCGTTCCGTGCAGATCGGCGTGGTCGTAACCATTCTCGTGCACGTGTTGCTCTTGGTTTTGGCTCCGAAACTTGAGCAGTTCATGGATGTCCGTGACGCCGCCAGCACTTCGGACGATTGGGCGTCGCGTGAGTTTCAGATCGAGCTGGCGCCCGAGGAACCGTCGCCAGCCAGCCCGCCGCCGGAACCGAAGTTCGTGGAGGTTAATCCGCTCGCCCCCGAAAACGCGCCGGACAAAACCGCCAACATCGCCGCGCAAAACCAACAAGTCGCCCAAGAAAAGCCCACGCCCGACGGCAAGAGCGACGACCCGGCGAGCAAGGGCGACCCGGCGGCCAACTCCACGGCCATCGTCACCGGACAACAGACCGAACCGCAGCTCTCCGTTCGCCCGCCTACACCTTCGTCGGAGCCTGAAACCCCTGAACAACAACTGGCCCGTCGCGAGCAGATCCCTTTGCCCGGTATGGAGAAATTCGAAGGCGAAAGCCCCGACGGCTTCGGCGGCAACATCGGCAAACCCGCGCCCAACACCACTCCCGTTCCGGAGCGCGTCGAGGGCACGGCCGATTCGAAAAGTGACACCGGGGCGCGGGTGGGCGTTTATTTCAAGGTCGATCCGAAGCGTCCGCAAACGCGCCCGACCTTGCCGCCCAATGTGGTCAAGGCCCGTCCTACGCCGCTGGCGAATCGCGACTTCGGCACCGAGAACATCGGCGCGGTCGCCTACAATGCGAAGTGGAGCGCCTACGGGGAATACCTGCAAAAATTCATCGAGTCGGTGGACATCCAATGGCAGCGCATCGTGGAGCAGAGCAGCGTCTACCCGGTCGCCGGCACGAAGGTCGTGGTGGTCTTCCGAATGGACGCAAAAGGCGACATCGCGGAGATCGTTAGTGTGAAGAGCGCCGGGGGGCGCGCCGCGCAGGACGCCTGCGTGAGTGCGATCGTGGCACGCGCGCCCTACGGCGCATGGCCGGAAGACATGGTTGCGGTCCTCGGCGAATCGCAGGAGATCACGTTTACTTTTCATTATTACTAAAAAATCCACATGAGTGCCTTTCCTTCAAAATTCTGGGATCAACTTCCCCTCGGCACTGGCGTGACCTTGATTTCCCACGACGTGAACGGGCTCGCCGCCCTCAGCAAGCCCGAGGGCGTGCTCTCGCATCCCAACATGGAGAGCGAAATCCCGCGCGCGTTGCTCACCGTGCCTTACACGATTAAGGGCGAGTGTTTCAACTGGACTCCGGCCGACGTCCCCGGCGCGGCTCCGCGTCGCCTGTATTTATTGAACCGCCTCGATTCCGCCACCTCGGGCGTGATCCTCGTCACCGCCAACGAAAAACTCGCCGACTACATGCGCGAGCTGTTCCTGCATAAACACATTCACAAGCTCTACCAAGCGGTCGTTTTTGGGAAACCCTCCGAGGCCTCGCAGCTCTGGCGCGACAATCTCGGTGTGCGCAAAAAAGGCGCCAAAATCCGCGTGGCCACCGGCGGTGACAAAGCCTCCGAATCGCGCATGACGGTCGTCCGCCAGAAACGCGACCACGTGCCGCCGCTCGCGCTCATCCAGCTGGAGCCGCTCACCGGCCGCAGCCACCAGCTGCGCGTGCAATGCGCCGGCCGTAAACTCCCCATCGTCGGCGATCTGACCTATGGTGAGTTCGACGCCAATAAAACCTTTGCGAAAGCCACCGGCCACAAGCGCCTCTTTCTGCACTCGCTTGAAACCCACTTCGATTACGAGTGGCAGGGTAAAAAGTTTCACTTCTCCGCCACCGCGCCGCTGCCGGCGGAGTTTGCCGAGCTCCTTTGACGCGTAGCCGCGTGCGCCAGCGAGTGGGCGCATCTCCACTCGCAAGCGCTCGCGGCTACGTTTTCGCACAAGCTCTCGCCACCATGATTCTTGCCAAAGAC
>JANODO010000138.1:0-5739 GCA_031412735.1 Rariglobus sp.
CAGCGCGGCCGACGGCTCCTCGCTGAAGTGCGCACTCAAGCCGCCGCGCAGAAGCGGGCGGCCGCGCCCTGAAGTTCATCACCTCGCACGGCATCTCACTTTCTATATGAAATTCCTCTCTCGTTCCAACTCAGCGCGGACTGCATTGCTCCTTGTAGCCCTGTTTGCACCGGGGCTGACCCTTCGCGCCGCCGCACCCACGAAACTCGCTCCGCCCAACGTCATCTTCTTCGCCACGGATGACCTCAACGACTGGGTGGGCCCGCTGAATTCGGGCATACGCGCCAAGACGCCCAACCTCGATCGCCTCGCCGCGCGCGGCGTCACGTTCCAAAACGCCCAAGCCAGCGGCATCTTTTGCGCGCCGGCTCGCTCGGCCCTGTTCACCGGCCGCCATCCCTCGACCACCGGCGCCTACACGACGCAGGTCTATCACCATGACCGCCCTGAGTTGCGGCCCTTGCAGGTCGCGCTCCAGCAAGGCGGCTACACGACCTTTGGCACGGGCAAGCTGTTTCACCATCCCGCCGGTTACGTCGATCTGCGCGGCTGGACCGAATTCCACACCCGCACTGCGGCCCAGCGCGCGGCGGGCTGGCCGGTCGATAGCTGGCGTCAGGGCGCGCCGCTCCCGAATCCGGAGCCCTACAGCAAGTTTACCCGGGAGATGCGCGCCGGCACGGACCGCTCGTTCATGGAGTATGCGCCGCTCCTCAATGAAGTGGAAAAGGACATGGCCGATACCCAGCAGACCGCGTGGGCGATCAGCGTGCTCAAGCGCGCCCACCCCCAGCCCTTCTTCCTCGCGCTCGGCCTCTACGCGCCGCACTTCCCGAACTACGCGCCGCAAAAATACTACGACCTCTACCCGCTCGATGAAATCAAGTTGCCGCCGATCAAAGACGGCGACACCGATGACCTCCCGCCGGCGATCAAGAAATTCAACGACCGCCGCAAGGCCACCATCCACGACAAGCTGAACGAACTCGGCGAGATGAAGGCGGTCCTCCGCGCGTATCTCGCCTGCATCTCCTACGCCGACGCCATGCTCGGCCGCGTGCTCGACGCCCTCGAAGCCAGCGCAGCCCGCGACAACACGATTGTCATCTTCTGGAGCGACCAAGGCTATCATCACGGCGAGAAGGGCCACTGGGGCAAACACTCGCTCTGGGAGCGCACCGCCAACATCCCGTTCATCTGGTCCGGCCCCGGCATCGCGCGTCAGGCCAGCGTCAATGCCACGGTCAGTGCCATCGACCTCTACCCGACGCTGGTTGACCTCTGCCGACTCGCCCCCGATGCCGGCCTCGAAGGCCGGTCGCTCGCCGCGACTCTGCGCCAACCGTCGCTCGCGCAAGACCGCAACGTCCTGCTCTGCGACGTGCTCCCCGGCGGCTATGCGATCGTGAACAACCGCTGGCGCTACATCCACCACGCGGACGGCACCGAGGAACTCTACGACGTCGTCAAGGACCCGAACGAATGGGACAACCTCGCACCGCAGGAAAAATATCGGGCGGTGATGGCTGAGCTGCGCCAGAGCGCGCCCAAAACTTTCGCCACACCCGGCCCGGAGACAAAAGACCTGCGCCTCGTCACAGACGGCGAACGTTTTCGCTGGGAGCCGAAACCCGCGGACGCCCCGAAGAAAGCCAAGGCCGCCAGGTAATACCGACGCCCTTGGCTTCTGGACCGAAGACTTCCCAGCCAGAGCTGGGAAATCTTCGCCCTGTTGGGCAGAGTTCGTCGGGGCCAGCCGCGACAAAGTCGCTCCGCCCAGAGGGCGGACGGATTTTTCTCTACGCACATGCTTTTTCACTGTGAAAAATCCGGACTGGACTGGCGGCCAAGTGGGCGGGCACATCAATCGTCCCGCCGTGGAAATCGTCAGCCGCGCCCGTGAAAAAAAAGAAGACCCATGAAAAAAGGCCAACGACGAAAATCCGCGTTAGGGCGGGGCCTCTGACCCACCCTGCGGCAACCTCATCATCGCTCCCCGTCAAAACACCAGAGGGCCTGATGGGTGCGCAGAAAAATCGCTCCATCCGAAATCGCCGGCGAAGCGTTGCACGTTTCCCCCAGCGAGTGGGTGGCGACGAGTTCGAATTGCGGACCGGCACGCACCACAAAAACATCGCCACCCTGATTTATGAAATAGAGCTTTCCGTCCGCAAGCACCGGCGAGGTCCAGATCGGACTGTTGCGACCTTTGACGGCCAAGCGCTCGTCCCACACGACCTTGCCGGACTCAAGTTCGATGCAGTCGGCAAAGCCGCCGGTTCGCGATCCGTAGAAATAGCCATTTTGAATCACCCCGGTCCCGACCCGGACCCGCGAGGGGGTTTTCCGCCACAGCACATGGGTCTTGGAGACGTCGCCCGCTCCACCGAGACGCACCGCGACTTCGGAAGTCTTCGGTTCAAAGTCGCCGGAAAGAACCACCACCCCGTCCCCCGCCACCGGGGAGGCTTTGGCCTGGAGCCCCCAGTCATTGACGCTCCACAAAAGCTTTCCGGTTTTCGGATCGAGCCCGGCCAGCTCCCCGCGCAGGGCTGAAATCAATTCAACACGTCCCTGGTGTTCGACGATCAGTGGCGTGCTCCAGGTTCCGAGGACGTCATCGGCGCCCGGCACTGGAGACGAGTGCCGCCAGACTTCCTTCCCCGATTTTTTGTCCACCGCCACGAGGAATTCGCGCACGCCGGGCCCGAAATTCAGCAAACAGAGGTCGCCGTGAATCACCGGCGATCCACCGTAGCCGAAGCGATGATCGTGTCTGCCCAGATCGGTCCGCCAGATTTCCTTTCCCGCAAAGTCATAGGCGGCCAATCCCCCGGACCCGAACCAGACAATAACGCGCTCACCGTCGGTCACCGGCGAGGCGGAGGCATAGGGGTTGGTCTTGTGCGTGCGCTCCTCCGCCGTGACGCCGACTCCGGCCTTCCAGAGCAGTTTTCCGTCCGCGCGATCCATGCAGAGCAGGTTGCGCCGTGTGCCTTCGGACTGAGTCAGAAAAATTTTTCCCTTCGCAATGACCGGCGTGGAATTTCCGGGCTCGGGCAGCGGCGTGCGCCACCGGGGCGCCCGAGCCGTGCTCCAGTCGGCCCGGAGGTCTTTTTCCACCGAAACTCCCGTGCCCGCCGGCCCGCGCCACGCGGGCCAATCGGCCGCGGAAACGCCGGTGGTCAACAGACCGAGGGGCGCCAACACGGAGGCGAGCACGATTCCGAAACGAAACAAGGTTGAGGTCGTCACAAGGATCAGGAATGCCGGGGTTTGCTCGGGTGCGAGTTGCCTGTCTCATCCGAGGCTTTCGTGCTCCCGCGTGCAAGCCCGCACGCGTTGCACGGCAATATCCCTTCGCCAACCCAAGCTTCGTGTCCAATTTCTCGTGTCGCGCGGCATTACCCCCACTCCGCCGCAAACCCTCCCCGTTCACCCTCATGAATCCGTTTTCCCATCGCTCCCGTTCACTCCTCTCCGTGCTCGTCGCCCTGCTCCTGGGTCCAGCCGTCGTCACGGCGCACGCTGCCTCCGCGCCGCGCCCGCCCAACATCTTCGGCAGCCTCACCGACGACCAAGGCTACGCGGACATCAGCTTCAACCCGCACCACCCGAAGGAGGTCTCAACGCCGCACCTCGACGCGTTGGCGCGCGAGAGCGTGTGGTTTTCCCAAGGCTACATCACGGGCAACGTCTGCTCGCCCACGCGCGCCGGCCTGCTCACCGGGCGCTACCAGCAGCGCGCGGGCGTCTACACCGCCGGCGAAGGCGGGCGCGGGATCGCCCAGACGGAAACCATTTTTCCGACGTTCCTGAGACCCGCCGGCTACGTCAGCGGAGCGTTCGGCAAATGGCACCTCGGCCTCACGGTCGAGCAGAGCCCCGTCGGCCGCGGCTTCGACGAGTGGTATGGTTTCCTCGGCCGCGGCGCGCACGACTATCTCAAGCTCGACGATATCGAGGGCTCGCCGATGTATCGGAACGGCAAGCCCATCAAGGATGAGGGCTACCTCACCACGCGGCTCACCGAAGAGACGGTCGCCTTCATCCAGAAGCACAAGGCGCGGCCCTTCTACGTTCACCTCGCCTACAACGCCGTCCACTCCCCCGCGCAGGCCCCGGCCGCGGACATCGCCCGCTACAAAAAACAGTTTCCGGAAATCACCGAGGCCCGCGCCATCCTGATGGCCATGCTCCACCACCTCGACCTCGGCGTCGGTCGCGTCGTGGACACGCTCAAGAAGGAAGGGCTCTGGGAAAACACCCTGCTCGTTTTCCTCACTGACAACGGCGGCTCCAAGGCGATGAGCGCCGTCAACACCCCGCTGCGCGGCGCCAAGCAGCAAAATTACGAGGGCGGCATCCGCACGCCGTTCATCATGTCGTGGCCGGCGGCCTTCAAGGGCGGCCGCACGCTCGACACGCCCATCAGCTCGCTCGACATTTTGCCGACCGCGCTGGACGCCGCCGGGGCCGCACTACCTGCGGCCAAGCCCCTCGACGGAAAAAGCCTGCTGCCCCTCCTCACTGGAAAAACGTCGAAGCACATCGAGACGTTCTACTGGAGTGAAGGCGGCGAAGCGGGCGGTTTCGCAGTCCGCTCCGGCGACTGGAAACTCGTCCAGCAGCGCAGCCAGCCGAAGGTCGAGCTCTTCAACCTCGCGAAAGATCCCGCCGAGGCCACCGACCTCGCGCCGCAGAACGCCGCCAAGGTCGCCGAGCTCACGAAGCTCTACGACACCTGGCTTGAACAGATGGCCGAGCCGATGGACGGCGTCGGCAAGCGTCCCAAAAAATCTTCCGAGCCGACGAAGAAGGATCGGAAAAAGAAAAAGGCGGACAAATAAACGCTGGTGATCGGTCAGTTTATTGTGGGAGGGGCTTTATGCCCCGACGAGTCGCGGGGTAAACCCGCTCCCACAGTTCAGGCCGAATCAATCTGACAATCTGACCCGCTACCAAACGCCCCAGCCTCTTCCCCATGACGCGCGCACGCCCTAGCCTCCTCCTCGCATCAATCTGCGCTCTCGGCCTTGTCGCTGTCAGCCCGCTGTCCGCCGCCGCGGCCGCGCCCACGACGAAGAAACTCAACGTCCTCCTCATCGCCGTCGATGATCTCCGCACCACGCTCGGCTGCTACGGCCACGCCGTCGTCCAGACGCCGCACATCGACCGGCTTGCCGCGCGGGCCGTCCGCTTCGACCGCGCCTATGTGCAATACACGGTCTGCAATCCCAGCCGTAGTTCGTTTCTTACCGGCCTGCGCCCCGACCAGACCGGTATCACCGACAACGGCACGCCCCTGCGCGATCGCCTTCCCGATGTCGTCACCCTGCCCCAGCTCCTGAAGGAAGACGGCCGGCACTCCGCCGCCTTCGGAAAAATCTTCCATCTCGGCGGCGGTCGCGACGCTGCGCTCCGCGCGAAGTGGATGGACCTGCCGCGCTCCTGGCACACGGCGCAGTCGTTCGAAGCGACCGCCCTCGGCCGCACGAAACTCGCCGGCCGCGATCTCTCGCAGGGGAAACTGGCCTGGTGCCACTGGGGCGCGATGGCCGGTGGCGACGACGACCAGCCCGACGGCCAGATCGCCCGCGCCGTGATCGCCCAGATCGAGGCGCTCGGCGACCGACCGTGGGTGATCGGCGCCGGCTTCATGAAACCGCACGATCCGTTCGTCGCGCCCAAAAAATATTTCGACCTCTATTCCGAAGACGCGCTCGCCTTGCACCGCCC
>JANODO010000139.1:0-5623 GCA_031412735.1 Rariglobus sp.
GCCACCGGCGCCTACGAAACGCTCTCGACCAAAGCCGTTACCATCACGATCCAGGGAGGGACGACCTCCGTGTCGTCCGGTTCGCCCTCGCCCAACGCCAACGCCGACGCTCCCGCCCCCAACTCCTCCTCAGCGCCCACCGCCCCCGCGCCAACCACGATCAGCGCGATCCCCCGCGACCCGCTCCCTCCGTCCGGCACGGCTAACGCACCGCTCTCCTCCCCCGCCCTCATTGCCGGCCTCGTCTCCTCGGCGCTCGCCCCGCTCTTCGTGTGGCTCGCGCTTGCCCTGCGTCGCGCCCGCCTGACCGACCCCGCGCGCCCGCTCCGCGAAGCGCACGCCCGTCTCGCCCAAACCCTCCGCCAACTCGCTAAAAAACCTGAAACGGGAAACCTGAAACCAGAAGTCCCGAAATCCGAGACTCAGCCTTCAGGTCTCAGGTCTCACCCCTCAGGTCTCACCCCTCAGATCCCTCTGCTTCTTCAGCACTGGCAACGCGACACCACGATCTTTTGGCGCCTCCCGCAAGCCGTGCCCACGCCCGCCAGTTTCACCGACGAAACCTGGGCAGGACTCTGGTCCGACGCCGACCGCTCGCTCTACGGAGCCGTCCCGCTCCCCGTCGACTGGGTTGCCCGTGCGACACAGGCCTTGGACGCCCGTCGCGCCCCGACGTTCTCCGCGTTCCAGATCTTCCTCCCACGCAATCTGCTCCCTCTGGTCGTCCTGCTGTCGTCATTCGTCATTAGTCATTCGTCATTCGCAGCCACGTCGGTCGCCGCCGTCTCCGCCAACCCAGTCGACGCCTACGCCAAGGGCGATTTCGCCGCCGCCTCGACGACCTGGTCCGAAGCCCTCCAAGTTGCACCGACCGACTGGGCCGCGCACCACAACCTCGCCCTCGCGCTCATCCAACAAAACCGCTCCGGTGAAGCCGCCGGCCACGCGCTGGCCGCGTTCGTGCAACAGCCGCAAAACCCCTCCGTCCGCTGGCACCTCGCCTACGCCTTCAAGGCCGCCAGCGTCACGCCGCCTTCGCTCCAGCCGTTCCTGTCCGACGCCCCGCTTGCCTCGCTCGCGCGCCTGGCCTCACCGACCCGCTGGCAAGCGTTGCTGATCGCCTCGGCGTGGCTGGCGGCGATCGCGATCTCACTGGGCATTTACGGCGCGTATAAAAAATGCCTCCGCAAATGGGTTTCCCGCAGCCTGGTTGTCCTCTCGCTGCTACTCGCAGTCGTCGCCTCGCTGAGTCTACGCACTTACGGCCCGCTCGCCGATGCCCGCGCGGTTGTGATGGTGACACCGACCACGCTCCGCTCCATCCCCACCGATCTGGACACACCGCAAAAGTCATCGCCCCTCGCCTTGGGCGTGGTCGCCGCGACGGACAAAACTTTCCTCGGCTGGCGTCGCCTGACGTTTGCCGACGGCCAAACGGGCTGGGTCCGCGCCGAGACGGTGGTGCCGCTCTGGCGCTGAGCGGTCGTTTCCGGCACCGGGTAGGCCGCCTGCTTGCAGGCGCGGTTCGGAGCGCGAGCAAGCTCGCGGCCTACGCCCAATACTTACCTCAGCGCACGTTGATCTCTAGTGGCAGCCGCGCGTAAATCCCGCGCGGGTCGTTGAATTGTTGCAGCGTCTTCACTTGGTCTTCCAGCCGCTCGACCACCTGCGAAACCAAGCTGTTCTTAGCCGTCTCGGGCCGGCGCACGTCTTCCAACCACGCCGTCAACAACTCGGCGAAGGTCTGCGACTGGGGAAACTCCGTCAACGTGTAGTCATCCTTGAGGCCCGCCGACTCCGCCGCGAAGGCGATGGCGTCGTCTAATCCGCCGAGCTCATCCACAAGCCCGAGCTTCAGTGCCTCGCGCCCCGACCACACGCGACCTCCCGCGATCGTGCGCACCACCTCCGGCTCCAGCTTCCGGCCTTCGGCAACCTTGTTGATGAACTCGCCATAAATCCATTCCACCATCCCCTGAAAAATCGCCAGCTCCGCCGCGGTCTTCGGGCGCGAGATGGTGAAAATATCCGCATACTCGCCCGTCTTCACGCTGTCCCAAGTGACGCCCAGGTTGTTGGCCAGTTTTTTGACATCGAAGTGAATGCCGACCACGCCGATGGAACCCGTGATCGTCGTCGGCTCGGCAAAGATCCGGCTTCCGTATGCAGAAATCCAATACCCGCCCGACGCCGCGTAACTGCCCATCGAGATGACGACCGGCTTCACTTCCTCGGCCAGTCGCAATTCGCGTTGAATGTGCTCGGAGGCCGTGGCCGATCCGCCCGGGCTGTTTACGCGCACGACGATCGCCTTCACCGTTTCGTCCTGCCGAAGCGCCCGCAGCTCGCGGGCAAAACGCTCGCCGCCCACTTCGTCCGGGTTGCCCTCGCCGTCAACGATCGCTCCCTCGGCATACACCACCGCGATTTCATCCCCCGAATGCCGCGCAGGCTTTGGCAGCGCATGGGCGTAATCGGCCAGGGCGATCTGCTTGAAGGGCTCGTGAGCTTCCTCCCGACCGGTGGTGGTCTTGAGTTCGGCGAGCAGCTCGTCCCGATAAGCGAGGCGATTGACGAGTCCGGCCTGGAGGGCGGACTCCGGCCGGATGATCCCTTCGGTGTCCACCAGCGTTTGCAGGGCCACGGGCGTCATCTGGCGGTCCGTGGCGAGGTCGGTGAGCAGGTCGCCCCAGAGGTCGCCCAGCAGTTTTTCCATCTGCTCACGGTTGGCCGGGCTTAGGTCCTTCCGCACAAACGGCTCCGCGTAAGATTTAAAATCGCCGACCTTCGTCACCTGCACGCCCACGCCGAACCGCTCGAAGGCACCCGCGAAAAACGTGGGCTCGCTTGCCAACCCCGGGATCACCAACGAGCCGTAAGGATCGAGCACGAGGTCGGTCGCTCCGGCGGTGAGGTAGAGATCCTTGGTGGTCGCAAAATCCAAATACGCGACGACCGGTTTGCCCGATTTTTTGAAATCGGCCAGGGCCGCCCGCACTTCGTTGAGCGCCGCAAATCCCGTGCCGTAGCCCTCGGGCGTGAGTGTGCCGAGCAGCAGCACCCCGGCGATTCGTTTGTCCTTGCCCGCTTCGCGCAACGCACGGGTCACGGTGCGCAACTGCAGCGTCTGCGCCTCGCTGTCGCCCACCAGCAACGCGGCCGGCCCCACCCCGTCGAAGGCCGGAGGCGCGTCGATGATGTTCACACCCAGATCGAAGACGAGATACGAGCCGGTCTCGACCGACTTCACCTCGGGTTCGAAGGTGGAAAACGCCACGATCACTCCGAACGAGACCATCACCACACCCGTGATCGCCAGCGCCAATGCCGCCAAAGTGCCGAGGAACGACGCGAAGAAATTCTTCATAAAAGTGACGCAGCGTAGCCAACACCTTCCGCACCGCCAGAGCTTTTCATTCGCCGCGACGCGGAAACCCACCCGCGCACCGGATGGGGCCCACGCCGACACCTGGAGCCGGGGCCTCCCGGTCCCGCTTTCTCATCCGACACCTGGAGCCGGGACCTCCCGGTCCCGGTCCCGGTTTAACGGGGTCGGGAGACCCCGTCTCCATTGCCAACGTTTATTCCGAAGGTGGACGGCGACCTCCGGGCGCCGTCTCCGAATCCCGGCTCAGCCCGTCAGCCGCCGACCGCGCCCGGAGGTCACGGTCCACCCCGGAGGGCCCTCGTTTGATTACTGCGTCCAGGTCTGCACGGGATTTCGAACTGGAGCTGAACTGGAGCCGGGACCTCCCGGTGCCGGTTTCCCCGAAACGGGGTCGGGAGACCCCGTCTCCATTGCCGCCTCCCTCTCAATCAGTCGATTCACGGTTCCACGCACCCGACGAAATGACCGGTGGATGAATTCCGGCACGTTCTTCGCTTAATCGGCTGTGACCGCACCGTCACGTTCGTAGGGTTGCGGTCCCCCCATCCGTCTCCAACTCTTTTACCGATGACCGAGCAAAAAGACCTGCTAACCACCAACCGCAAGGCCCTCACGATCAACCTCGATGAGCCCAAATACGGAACGTTTGCCGAGATCGGCGCCGGCCAGGAAGTCGCGCGCATCTTCTTCCAGGCCGGTGGCGCCGCCGGCACGATCGCCAAATCCATGTCGGCCTACGACATGACGTTCAGCGACGCGATCTACGGCAAATCCCCGCGCTACGTATCGCGTGAGCGCCTCACGCTGATGCTCGACCACGAATACACGCTGTTGCTCGAACGCCTCAAAGAGAAGCGCGGCGACAACACCACGTTCTTCGTTTTTGCCGACACCGTGGCCGCCCGCAATTACAAGGGCACCAATGAATGCCACGGCTGGATGGGCCTGCGTTTCCAGACGGAGCCCCATGGCCCCGCCAGCGAGATCATGATCCACGTCCGCATGTGGGATAAGGACAACGTTCTCCAACAGCAGGCGCTCGGGGTGGTCGGCACCAACTTGATCTACGGGGCGTTCTACTACCGCGAAAACTCCGAGCAGCTCATCAAATCCCTCTTGGATAATGTCGGCCCCGAGCGCATCGAGGTGGACATGCTCAAGATGAGCGGCCCCGCCTTCGGCCCGTTGGACAACCGCCTCATGTCGCTCTTCCTCGTGCGCCATAAGCTCACGAACGCCGTCATGTTTGGCCCTACCGGCGAGGTGCTCCAACCGTCCGAGATTCTCTACAAAAAAGCCGTCCTCGTGGAGCGCGGCAGTTTCCGCCCGGTGACGCACGTTAACGTTGATATGCTCAACTGCGCCTGCGCGCAGTTCATGCAAGAGCCGCTGGTGAAAGGTAAGGAGCTCGTCGTGCTCATGGAGATCACCATGAACAACCTTCTCGCCTCGGGCGCACTCGACGCGCAGGACTTCCTCTCCCGCGTGGATCTCCTCGGCGACATCGGTTTCACCGTGATGATTTCCGACTACTCGGAGTATTACCGCCTCACGAGTTACTTCCGCCGTTACACGCAGGAGATGATCGGCGTAGCGATGGGCATCAACAACCTGGTCGAGATTTTTAACGAGAAGTATTACGAAGCGCTCCCCGGCGGCATCCTGGAAAACTTCGGTCGCCTCTTCCGCAATGCGGTGAAGCTCTATATCTATCCGATGCAACAGCTCGCCTATGATCGCTACCTGGCCGACGGACACCCCGCGGAGCTCCCCGGCGTTGCTGGTGAAGTCGCCGGTTCCCCCTTCACGGCCAACGTCCTCATCAACGCGAAAAACCTCCAGGTCACCGCCCACCTGAGCAATCTCTACGCGCACCTGTTGGAGAACCACTACATCGAGTGTATCGTGGGTTTCGACCGCACGACCCTGAGTATCTTCTCCCGCGACGTGCTCCGCCGCATCCAGGAAAACGACGTGACGTGGGAAACGATGGTCCCGCCCCCGGTCGCCGCAGCGATCAAAAAACGCGGTCTTTTCGGCTACGTCGCCACCCTGCCCGTCACCGCCCCCGTAGCCACCTGACACCAGGTAGGGACGCATCTCCGAGGCGTCCGCTCCGAAAAGCCGCACGCCACACGCCACACTCCTCAAACCCGGACGCCTTGGAAAGGCGTCCCTACCCCCCATCCACCGCCCGATCTTCCAAAGCCCCGACCTCCGAAAGGTAGGGACGCA
>JANODO010000140.1:0-6234 GCA_031412735.1 Rariglobus sp.
CTTCACCTGCTTGTTCACCCACTTCACCCCTCGCCGTCCCAGCACTCGCAGACTCACCAGCGACAACTTTGGATTCCGTTTGCCGCAACATGGGTCAACATGTCTATGGGTCTTTCTGGCCCCTTCGAATTCCGCGATTGAACCGCCGCGGCCCGCCCGCTTTGTTCGTCCGTTCGCCATGTCGCTCCTCCCCTTTTCCAGCCAGCTCATCGCAGACGTCGGTATTTCCCTCGGTGACGAGGGCAAGGGTCGCCTGATCCCCGAAGTCGTTCACGAGCTGCGTGGCACCGCCTCGCAGGTCACGACCGTCCTCAAGGTCAACGGCGGCGCCAACTCCGGCCACACCGCCGCTGGCATCAAGCTCAACCTTCTCCCGTCCGGCGTCGTCGAGAAGGAACTCGCGCACCTGGCCATCGGCGCTGGCGTGGTCGCCGACCCTCGTAAAGCCTGGTGGGAAGCCCAGCCGCTCGAAAAAAAGGGCTACAACGTCCTTGCCCGTCTCATGATCGACGAGCGCACGCTCGTCTCCGATCTCACCCACCGCTTGCTCGACCTCGCGTGGGAAGACTACCGCGTCAACGTCCTCAAGGAAGAGCCGCGCGGCTCCACCGGCCGCGGCATCACGCCCGCCTACCAGGATGAAGTCGGTCAGTGGCAAATCACCTACGCCGACTTCCTCGGCAGCCGTGAAGCCTACGCCAAAAAACTTGCCCAGCGCGCCGACCGCGCCGTCGCAACCATCCAGCACGTTTGCAAGGTCTCAGCCGAAACGTTCGCGGGTTTCTTCGACAAGCTCGGTGCCGCCGAACTGCGCGCCAACGCCGAGGCCCTCGAGCTCGGCGTGTTCGATAAAAACGAATTCGACTTCACCATTTTCCGGGGTGCCGCCCCATTCTCGCTCAACCTCGCCGTCCTCACCGAGACCTACTGGCAGGCCGGCCAGCGTCTCGCCAAAAACATCGGCGAAGTCCGCGAACTTATCCTGAAGGAAGTCCGCGCCGGTCACACCATCATCGGTGAATTCGGCCAGGCCTACTGGCTCGACAAGCGCCACGGCTTCTCGCCCAACGTCACCGCCTCGCACACCTTCACGCCCGAGTTTTTCGAGAGCGCCGGTATTCCGGTGCAGGCCATCCACACGTTTGGCGTGGCCAAGGCCTACGACACCAAGGTAGGCACCCACGTTTTCATCACGCAGATGGACGAGGCCCACCCGCTCTCCGACCTGCTCAAAAAACTCGAATTCGGCACCAGCACCGGTCGCCAGCGCATGGTCGGCTGGTATGATGCCGTGGAAAAAGGCGACGCCCTCCGCTACGGCGGTTTTCAAGATGTGATGATCAACAAACTCGACGCCCTTACCCACCGTGGTGCGTGGAATTCGGAGTTGCTCATCTGCACCGCCTACCAGGACGCCGCCGGCAAACGCTACCATCACGTGCCCCGCAACGACGCGGTCCGTAAAACGCTCAAGGCCGTCTACACCCAGCACGCCGGCTGGACCGAGGACGTGTCGCAGGTCCGCCACTTCGCCGACCTCCCAAAAAACGCCCAGCGCTACGTGGCTGCGATGGTCAAGTCGCTCCTCGACGTGGCGTTCCATGGCGAGCCGCTGCCCGCCGCCGAGAAGCTCCCCAATCTGCGTTATCTCGGCGTCGGCCCCGAGCCGTCCCAGATCATCAAAGACGTCCCCGCGACCGCCGAGCTGATCAAGCTGGTCTGACGATCGTGTAGGGCCTCACCTCGCGTGAGGCCGCGCCGTCTTTTGGCACGCGCACGCCCAACTGCCTGACACAAGGCCAGGCCCTACAAAGCCCATCCCCCTATCAAAAATCCTGCAACCGGCTCTCGATCGCCCCTCTCGCCGGCTCGATCCGCGCCATGACTTCGCCGAGCAGGTAAATCGATCCGGTCACGACCACCGTGTCGTCGGCCCCGCCCACCGTGCAGGTGTGCGCAGTCGGGAATACCCCCGCCACGGTCGCACGTTTCACCACGCCCGCAAAGCTCCCCGGGATCAGCGCCTCCAGCTCTTCATACGAGGTCGCCCTCGACTGCTGCGGCATCACCAGGTGGATCTCCGCCGCGTAACGGCTGATCGTCTCCAACAACGGTCGCGCCCGCGCCGCTCCGAGCACCCCTGTAACCACGACGGGCTTGCGGCCGGTCGCCGCGACCAAGGCCCGTAGTTGAGCATCCAATACACCCGCGCCCTCCGGGTTGTGCGATGCATCCAGAATCAGCGGACGCCCGCCGATCGTGGCGCGTTGCCAGCGACCCGGCCAGCGAGCCGTCATCAACCCACGCGCCACGACCGTCTCGCTCAAGTTCCAGCGCTGATCCATGCAGCGAGCCACCAGCACGGCGGTCGCGGCATTCCATCGCTGATAATCGCCCTCGAAGGCCGTCTCCGGATAGCTCGCAAGCGCCTCCCCGAAGACCTCGCGCACCGAAATCACCGGCGCACCGCGCGCCGCCGCGACACTGCGGATGACCGCCTCGGCCTCTGGCGGCAGCCGCCCGATCACAACGGGTTTTCCCGCCTTGATGATGCCGGCTTTCTCGGTCGCAATTTTTTCCAGGGTGTCGCCCAGCATGTCGCAATGGTCGAGGCCGATCGAGGTGATCACCGCGACTTCGGGCGTGACCACGTTCGTCGCATCAAGCCGCCCGCCTAGCCCGGTCTCGATGATGGCGATGTCGCAGCGTTTCCGCGCGAACTGCAAAAACGCCATCGCCGTCATAAACTCAAAAAAGCTCGGGTGATCATCGTCCGGGCTTTCCCGGCTCACCGCCTCGGCGACGGGCTGGAGTTCTTGGGTGTAAGCGACGATTTCGTCCTCGGTGAGAATCTGACGGGCGACTTGGACCCGTTCGCCGAGTTTCACGAGATGCGGCGATGTGTAGAGTCCGGTGCGCCACCCGGCCGCAGAGAAAATCGATTCCAGCAGCGCGGCCACCGAGCCCTTGCCGTTGGTCCCGGCGAGGTGGATGAGGGGCGTGGCCTGCTCCGGATGTCCGATGCCCGCGACGAGCAGACGCATGCGGTCGATGCCAAACTTCACCCCTTTCGCCTTCAGCGAAAAGAGGTAGTCTTGCGTGGCGATGTAGTCGGCCGGCATGGCTTGGAGGTAGGAGCCCATTTATGGGCGATGAGCGGCGTAAAAGGCGGTGAGGGAAACTCGATTAGCCAACATCGCCCGTAAACGGGCTCCTACCTTTTCCGCCCTCACTCACTTCTTCACCACAGCGCGTTTTTTGAGATACAGCGCTTGCAGGATATCGCGCAGGCGGTCGCGCAACTCCAGGCGGCTCACAATTTGGTCGATGAGACCGTGCTTCTGCAGGAACTCCGCCGTCTGAAAACCGGGGGGCAGCGTCTGCTTGACCGTATCTTTGATGACGCGCGCGCCGGCGAAACCGATCAAGGCACCCGGCTCGGCGATGTTGATGTCGCCCAAGACGGCGAAGCTGGCCGTCACGCCACCCATGGTGGGATGCGTGAGCACCGAGATGTAGGGGAGCTTGGCCTCCGACAGGCGACCGAGCGCGGCGCTGGTCTTGGCCATCTGCATGAGCGAGAAAATACCTTCCTGCATGCGTGCGCCACCGGAGGCGCTGAAGATGATGCACGGGATCTTCTTCTTAAGAGCAACCTCGATGGCGCGGGTGATTTTCTCACCGGCCGCCGAACCCATCGCACCCCCGCAAAAGCGGAAATCCATCACCGCCACGGCCACCGGGATTTCATGGATCGAACCGGTCCCGCAGATGACGGCTTCCTTGAGGCCGCTCTCGCGTTCGTATTTTTTGATGCGGTCGGGGTATTTCTGCGAATCGACAAATTTGAGCGGGTCGGCGGAGCGGATGGTCGCGTCAATCTCCTCGAACGTGCCTTCGTCGAACAACGCCGCGATGCGCTCAAGGGCGCCGATCGGGAAATGGTAGCCGGACTTCGGCACCACCATCTGGTTATCTTCGAGTTCCTTGTTGAAGACGATCTCTCCGGAGATGGGACACTTGGTCCACATACCCTTGGGGATATCCTTCTTTTTAACGACAACCGTGGAATACTTCGGTTTGCTGAAGAGCGACATACGAAAAAATTAGCCGTGGCCGAACGTGACGACGTTCAGGTTCAAGACGCCCGCGCGGCGCAGAACGCCGGCGCAAGAATTGAGAGTGGAACCTGTTGTAAAAACGTCATCGACGAGGATGTAAGGTGAGGAGGGGTTTATGGTCACCCCTCGGGCGAGTGCAAAGGCATTTTTCAGGTTAGCCCGGCGGGCCTTTCGGTCGAAGGTTGTTTGCGAAGGGGTGTCGACTGCCCGTCGAAACAGATCCTCCACGCGAGTCGTCCCGCCGGCGGTCTTCGCGAGCATGTCGGCCAGCAACCGAGTCTGGTTATAGGTGCGCTCCCGTTCCTTGCGCGGGTGCAGCGGCACGGGCACGAGCACGGCGTCGCGAATAAAATCCGTGACATACGGTGTTGCGCGCACGAGCTCCCCGATGTCGGCCAGCACGTGAAACCCTTTGTGATATTTCAACGCATGGATCAACGCGCGCGCCGGGCCTTTACACAGCGTCAACGTGCGGCCTTCTCCATACTGCGGGTGCAATCCTTCACAATGCGGGCACATGCGCTCGCCCTCGACTTCGCCGAAAAACGGACTCCCACAGGTCGTGCAGTGCGGCGCCCGGACAAGGTGGATAAGCGGTTCGCAGGCTGCGCACACATGGCGTAATCGCCCGCCTTCCACCAAGCCGCCGCAGTGCACGCACACCGGCGGGAACACCACGTCGGCGAGACCGCGAAGAAGCGTTGCGCCCATGCGGCCCTTTACTGGAGCCGGGACCTCCCGGTCCCGGTCGGCGTCGGAACGGGACCAGGAGGTCCCGGCTCCATTTCCAATTCCGACTACCGGATCATTGGATTCCTCTCCCATGGTCAGTAAAACACCTTCGCCAACCGCAGTCCTTGCGGCGGCGCCGTGAACACGCGTTCGGTGCGCGTCTGGCTCGCCAGAATTTCGCCCATGTCGGCGGGGGTCAGCCGGCCGAGGCCAACATCGACCAGTGCACCGACCAGGCTGCGCACCATTTTGTAGAGAAACCCATTGCCCTCCGCCTCGATGCGCAGACGCGAACCCCGCGCCACGATGTCCAACCGACGCACCGTGCGCACCGTATCTTCCTTTTCAATCCCGCAGCCGGCGATCGCGCTAAACGCCCGGAAGTCATGTGTGCCGACGAGCACCGAGGCGGCCTGCCGCATGGCGTCGACGTTGAGCGTGCGCGGCATCGACCAGGTGTAGGCGTGTGTAAACGGATCGGCATAACCCCCGTGGTTCAACTCATAGTGGTAGATCTTTCCCTTGGCCGAAAACCGCGCGTGAAAGTCCGCCGCCACCCGCCGCGCAGTCTTAACCTGAATAGTTGGAGGCAGGCCGATCCGGAGCGCCGTGAGCAACTTGGCCGGATCATGCGGCCAGTGGGCGTCAAAATGAAAAACCTGTCCGACCGCATGCACCCCCGCGTCGGTGCGGCCGCTGCCGGTGATGGGCGTCTCAACCTTGAGCACGGCGGCCAGCCGCCGCTCGATCACCGCCTGCACCGTCTCGGCGTTGGGCTGAATCTGCCATCCGGCAAACGTCGTGCCGTCGTAGGCGACGGTGCATTTCCAGCGTGAAGGTGAAGCCAGTGTCTTCATGGAGGCTGCGCCCCCGGCAACGCGGGTGGGAAACGCTGATCTAAATAATCCTGAAGAATAATCGCCGCCGCCCGCGAATCCACGATGCCTTGTGCGCGGATTTCCCGGAGCTGCTTCTGATTCATTCCCGCCTCGGCCAGGTGCGAGGTGAGGCGCTCGTCGATGAAATGGACCGGCAGGTTGAACTCGCGCTTCAGGCTCTCGGCAAAGCCCTCGACCTCCTTGGCCTTGAAGCCAACCGAGTCGTCCATGTTGTAGGGAAAACCCACGACCAGTTCGGTGATGCGGCGTTGCTTCACCACTACGGCAAGGCCTTCGCGACGTTTCTTCGGCTCGGCGTCGATGAGCGCAGGCAATGGCGTGGCGATGCCCAGGTCGTCGCCATAAGCGAGCCCGATGCGCCGCGACCCGTAATCAATGCCGAGAAACCGCATGGTAAGTTTGAAAAGGTAGGAGCCCATTTATGGGCGATGGGGCGGGCGTGGGAAGCGAGCTTGCTCGCGATGATCGGAATCGCGAGCAAG
>JANODO010000141.1:0-3123 GCA_031412735.1 Rariglobus sp.
CTTCTGGCAATGGGACTGGGTCATCGCTACGCTGCTGCTGGCCACCGCGTCGTTGAGCGTTTACATGATGATCCGCTCGCGACGTCGCATTGAAAAAATCCAGCGCGAATTCCAGGCCCTCGAGGGCAATGTGAGCGGCCAGGTCGCCGACCTGCTGCGCGGCAACAAGGCGGTTAAACTTTACGCGATGGAGACCCAGGTTGTCCGGGATTTCGAGCAGCAGGCCGATGTCATCGGACGCAAGACCTACGAGCGCGACATCGATTCGCATGTCGAATGGATCAAGCAAGAGGGCCTCACCTACGTCTGCTACGCCGCGTTGATGGCGGCGTGCACCTGGCGCTACCTCTCCGGCCACATCGACCTGGGCATCGTGGCGGCGTGCCTAGCCGCCTACCTCGGCCTGGTCGGTCCGCTGCAACAGGTGTTCACCGCATTCACGCTCTGGGCCGGCGCGGCCGCCGCGCTCGCTCGCATCGGCAACGTGCTCGACACCACGAGCACCACGCCCGACCCGACTGCCATCGCCGCGACACTGCCGGCCCGGGCCGATATCGTTCTCGATCACGTCACGTTCGGCTACGAGCCCGCACAACCCATCCTGCGCGACCTCACGCTCACCATACACCCCGGCGAACGCGTCGCGTTTGTCGGCCCTTCCGGCGCGGGCAAGACCACCATCACCCAGCTCCTGCTGCGCCTCTACGATCCCGAGGCGGGCACCGTGCGCATCGGCGACGTCGATCTCAAAACGGTATCCGGTTCAGCCTTACGCCGGCACTTCGGCGTCGTGCCGCAGGACCCTTTTATCTTCAATACCACTCTCCGGGACAACCTGCGCGTGGCCCGCCCCGATGCGACGGACGACGCCATCCGCGCCGCCTGCGAAAAGGCCAACGCCTGGGAGTTCATCGCCGCTTTGCCCGGCGGACTCGCCGCGCGCGTCGGCGAAGGCGGCTCGATGCTCTCCGGCGGCCAACGCCAGCGCCTCGCCATCGCCCGCGCGTTGCTGGCCGAGCCCGCGTGTTTCATTTTCGACGAGGCCACCAGCGCGCTCGATACCTTGAGCGAACAGCTCATCTCGCAAGCCCTCGAACACAACCTCGGCGACCGCACGGCGGTGTTCATTGCCCACCGCCTTTCCACAGTGAAACACTGCGACCGCATCTTCGTGCTGGCCGGCGGATCGCTGGTGCAGGCCGGCACCTATGATGAGTTGGTAGCCAGCGCGGGGCTCTTCCAAGACCTCGTTCGCGGCCAGCAACTTCGCTCCTAACATTCTCGGCACTCCCCCGCCTTTTCACGGTCTTTCCCCTATCATGAAACCCTTCGTCACGTGCGTCGCCCTCGCAACCGTTCTCTTCACCGCCGGGTGCTCATCCACTTATTACAACACCCTCGAAAAATTCGGTTACGCGAAACGCGACCTCCTCGTTGACCGCGTCGAAAAAGCCCAGGAAGCGCAGACCGAGGCCAAGGAGCAATTCGCCAGCGCGCTCGAAAAATTTCTCGCCGTCGCCCAGATCGACGGGGGCGCGCTGCAGGCGAAATACGACGCCCTCAACAACGAGTTCAAACGCAGCGAAACCCGCGCCAGCGCCGTCCGCGAGCGCATCGCTTCGGTCGAGGATGTGGCCGAGGCGCTCTTCAGCGAGTGGAAGCAGGAGTTGTCCCAATACAGCAACGCCAACCTGCGCCGGGACAGCCAACGGCAGCTCGATGCCACCCGTCGCAACTACGACAACCTCCTGCGCCTGATGAATCGCGCCGCCGAGCGCATGGAGCCAGTCCTCAGCACGTTTCGCGACCAAGTGCTCTACCTGAAGCACAACCTCAACGCGCAGGCCATTGCCTCACTCGGCAACACCCACCGCGAGCTCGAAGCCGACATCTCGCGGCTCATCGCCGACATGGAAGCGTCGATCCGCGAATCCGAGGCATTCATCAAAACGCTGCAAGCGACCAACGCGCCCGCGACGGAAAAGCAGCCGTGACCGGAACGTAGCGGGCAGCGTAAGCGGCCCGCCCCCGGATTCGGGTCGCTCACGCTCCCCGCCACGTGGAGAGTAGTTTCATGCCCGCCCGCCGCCCTCGCATCCTGCTGCTCAACGCCTCGCTCGCCGGCGATACCGGCAACACTGCGGTGCTTTTCACCGAGGCGCAGACGCTGCTCGCCCCGCATGCCGATGTGACGCAGGTCACGCTCGCGCGCCACGGCACCGATTTCGCGACCCTGGTGTCCGCACTCACCGAAGCCGATGGCTTTCTCTTCGGCACCGGCACGCATTGGGATTCGTGGAGCAGCGTCCTCCAGAAGTTCCTGGAAGACGCCACGCCCGCCGAAGGCACCGCGCTTTGGTTAGGCAAACCCGCCGCGTGCCTCGTGACCGAGCACAGTGTGGGCGGCAAAGGCGTCCTCTCCCGCCTTCAAGGCGTGCTCGTCACCCTCGGCTGCGTCCTCCCGCCCATGAGCGGACTGGTGCTCTCCCGCGCCGCGTTGCTCGCCGGACAGCACGCGCCCGACGCCGCGCGCGATTTCTGGTGCCGCGACGACTTGGCTGTCGTGTGCCACAACCTCGTCGAAGCCGCCACGGGCACCCGCCACTGGAAAACCTGGCCCGTGGACCGCGAGGGCCTTAGCGACCGCTGGATCGGGCAGAGGTCACGGGCATCTTCGCCGTGAGAGCGAGCCGAGTGTCCTTTAACGACTGAATTTTCGGATTAGTGTAGGGCCTCACCTTGCGTGAGGCCGGGTAGTCTCTCGGCGTGCGCACGCCCAACCGGCCTGACACAAGGTCAGGCCCTACCTGCGTGATTTTTCGTGGGACGGCAGCGGGCCGAACCACCACTCGCTGGCGCTCGCGGCCACGACTTTATTTGAGGTGCCTTAATTCTACTTTGTTAAGCTGAAGAGCCGGGTCATTTTTCCGTAGGTAGGCTGCCTGCTTGCAGGCGCAGTTCGGAGCGCGAGCGAGCTCGCGGCCTACGTAGTCTGATCAGCTTAACAAAGTAGAACTAACTGGTGAAGGGCGTTGGGATTAAGGATAAGGCTGATCTGCTGTGCCGTCGGGTTCCGACGTGGGAGCGAGCTTGCTCGCGAAAACCGATCCTCGCGAGCAAGCT
>JANODO010000142.1:0-5937 GCA_031412735.1 Rariglobus sp.
GGGCTCCTACTTTCGGATTGTTCAACCGCGACCGGCGGCGCGTTCGCAGGCAAAGAGGTATTGTTGGGGGACGCCGGCGGGACCGCCTTCTTGTTTTTGCGCACGTCCGGTCCGGCGTGTAGGAGCCCATTTATGGGCGATGCGGGAGTGGCATGGGCGTCTCGTCAATCATCCGGCAATCCCACGGGCAAGATGCCCGTTCCACTCAAACCATCGCCCGTAAACGGGCTCCTACCTTCGGACCCTTCAACCGCGACCGGCGGTGCGTTCGCAGGCAAAGAGGTATTGTTGGGCGAGGCCGGCGTGGGCGCCGAAGTGCACGCGACCAAAATGCGCCACCTGCGAAGGTGTCCAGCCGTCGAGCGCGTAGCGGCGCGCCATGGCTTTGATAATCCAGGTATCGACCGGGAACGCCTCCAGCTTGCCCGCGCCAAAAAGCAGCACGCAGTCGGCGACCTTTTCGCCTACGCCGGGGAGTTCGCAGAGTCGCGCCTTGGCTGGGGCGTAGGGCAGGCGTTCGGTTTCATCGAGCCAGCCTGGATGCGCGGCGATGAACTGCGCGGTTTGGTGAATGTAGCGCGCGCGGAAGCCCAGCAGACAAGCACGCAACTCCGCCTCGGGCACAGCGGCAAGCTCCGCCCACGTCGGCAGCCGATTGACCACCGCAGCGGAGCCCACGCCAACGCCTAGGTCCACGCCAACGCCCACGCCCACGCCAAAGTCGCCGCTCACGTCCGAGCCTACGCCGCCTGCAGCCGAGCCCAGTTTGTCACCTATTAAGTGACAAACGGGGTTGGTGGGCGCGGCGCTTTGGGCGGCGGGAGTGCGGGTGGCGGGCTTGGGAGAGGCGGCCGTGGGGCTGGCGGGTGCCGGGATTGGGGAGCCGTGGCGGGCGGCGAGGAGGGCGATCATCTGTTTGATCTGCACGATCTGCTTCGTCGCGCTGCACAGGAATCCGAGGAGCGTCTCGCCGAACGGTTGACGCAGGATCGTGAGCCCTGGAAACGCCGCCAAGCAGCGGGCGAGGTGGGCGTCGCTGCGCCAGGGGAGCGCGTCGAGCGCCGCCACCGTGTCATGACCAAACAAATACACGGGGAGCGAGGCCTGCACGCGGGTGGCCAGCGCGGCGGGGGCGGACCATTCGAGCACGCCGTCGACGGCGACCGCGCTTGCGGGGTTGGCGGCGGGCGGCGAGGTCAGGCGCAGGCGCACGATGTTATCCGACCAGATGCCGAGCCACGTGTCGTTGGGTTCGCGTTGCCAGCGGAAGGCTTGTCCGCCGTCGACCAACTCGGCGAGCGTGGCGGCGGTCAGGCGCGGGGCTCCGGCGAGCGGGGTCCAGGCAGACCAAGGGGCGGGAGAGGGAGACGACATGCGTGTGACGTAATACCAACAGCCTCAAATATTCAGACTTTAATCACAGATTACACAGATACGAACCGGATGTAAGGCAGCAGAGTCCGGGTGCCGGGGGTTTTATCCGGTATTGATCCGTGAAATCTGGGGTTAAAACTCCGGTTCCGGAAGTCCGATTATTACGGGCTGTTGGTGTGTAATTCTTTCAGCGCGAGTGGGTGTGGCCGGAAGGTAGGAGCCCGTTTACGGGCGATGTTGGGCGTGCGACCGGTGGGGGTGTTCGCATGGCGCTCAGCGCCCGTAAACGGGCTCCTACCTTTCTGAAATCTGGGGTTAAAACTCCGGTTCCGGAAATCCGATTATTACGGGGTGTTGGGGTGATTCTTCCAGCGCGAGTGGGTGTGGCCGGAAGGTAGGAGCCCGTTTACGGGCGATGTTCCGCGTGCGACCGGTGAGGGTGTTCGCATGGCGCTCATCGCCCGTAAACGGGCTCCTACCTTCCGATCTTTATGCCAGGACTTTGGCGCTGGCGGTGTCGTATTCCACGAAGGTGGCCTGGAGCGACTCGTGGATGTCGGAGATCTTCGTCTGGATGTCGTCGAGGAACTCGTGGAGGCCGTCGGCGATGGTGGCGGTCACGTTCATCAACTCCAGCTCACCCCGCAGCTCACGAAGGAGGCGGGCGGGCTGCGTGTCTTCGAGGTGGCTCGCGGAGGCCGTGATTTGCCCGAGGCATTGCTCGGCTTCGGCGATGGAGAACAGGATGCTGCGCGGGAACACGTCGTCGCGGATGAGGTAATCGACCACGCGTTCGAGGTTGAGCTGCCCGCGGCGGGAGCGGCGGAAGGCTTCAAACGCCGAGCATGAGCGGAGCACCGACGCCCACTGCACCATGTCGAGCGCGGAGCCCACGGCGTGCAGGTCGGGGAGGAGCATGTAATACTTCACATCGACGATGCGCGACGTGTTGTCGGCGCGTTCGAGGTGGCGGCCGAGTTGGAAGAACCACCACAGGTCGGTGCGCGGGATCATCGACTCGGCGACGCCGAAGAGGAGTTGGATCTGGGTTTTGGCGCGGTTCAGGTATTCCGAGGAGCCGAGTTGAGCGTAGCAGGTGTAGTCGTCGCTCTTCAGTTTCAGATAAAACGTATTGAGGGTCTCCCAGACCTCGCTGGAGAGCTGGTCGCGGATGCAGCGGGCGTTTTCGCGGGCAAAGCCGATGCAAGAGATCAGCGAGCTCGGGTTTTTTTTGTCGAAGAGCATGAACTCGATGACGGCGCGTTCGGTGACGGTCTCGCCGTAGAGCTCGAAGAATTTCTCTTCGTCGCCGGTGACGTAGACGAGCGGTTCCCACGATTTGGGATCATCGGCGGCTTGGCGCGACTGAAGGTCGAGCACGAGTTGCGCGTTCACATCAACGATGCGCGCGGTGTTTTCGGCCCGCTCAAGGTAGCGAGCCATCCAGTAGACGAGGTTAGCGACGCGGGAGAGCATGGGGAAAATGACGAATGACTAATGACGAATGACGAATGGCGGAGAGCGAAGGCATGGTTAACGACTGCGGACGGCCGCCGCTTCGGCGCGGAGATTTTTGTCGGTGGTGCGAACGATACGGGCGAAAATGAGGTGGAGCTCGTGGGCTTCTTTCCAAATGGCTCGTGCCTCGAGTTTGGACGTGGGCAGTGCTTTGGCGATCATGCGGCACCAGAATTTAGTTTCTCGGGACTCTTTCCGGCAGAGGGCGATCTTATGGCGAAAATCCCGCTTCGATTCAGCGTCGTCCGCCTCGCAGTAATTTGCGCCGATACTAGTCGCCGCTCTCACGAGTTGAGAAATGAGCGGCTTGGTCACGGCGGTTTCTGGCAGGTCGATGCAAAACTCGATGACGTTTTCACCAAAGAGAGCAGAACGTTCTTCGAGATCGTAGGCGGGCGTTTTCATTCGTCATTCGACATTGGTCATTCGTCATTCCCGTGCGGTTGCCGTCGGGGGCTCACACGATAATCTTCTCAGGCAACGGCACGGGCGGGTTCGTGATGTCGTCGTTGAGGACCCAGGTGTCTTTCGAGCCGCCGCCTTGCGAGCTGTTGACGACCAGGCTGCCTTTGCGGAGCGCCACACGGGTAAGGCCGCCGGGCATGATCTTGATCGTCTCGCCGTTGAGAATGTAGGGGCGGAAATCGATGTGGCGGCCTTCGATTGTGCCGCCTTCCATCACGCTGGGGCAACGCGAGAGGCCGATCGTCGGCTGGGCGATGAAGTTGCGCGGGTTGGCGATGATCTTGGCGCGGAAATCCTCGATCTGCGTCTGCGTGCTGTGCGGGCCGACCAACATGCCGTAGCCGCCGGCTTCGTTGACGCTTTTCACGACGAGCTTCGGCAGGTTGGTGAGGATGTGGGAGAGCTCGCTTTCGTTGCCGGAGAGGAAGGTCTCGATGTTCGGGAGAATGGGGTCTTCGCCAAGGTAGAACTTGATCATCTTCGGCACGTAATAATACACGGCCTTGTCGTCGGCCACGCCGGTGCCGATGGGATTGCAGAGCGCGACGTTGCCTTTCTTGTAGGCGTTGAAGAGACCCGGAACGCCGAGGAGGGACTTTGGGTTGAAAACGGTGGGGTCGAGGAAGTCGTCGTCGATGCGGCGGTAGATGACGTGGACCGGCGAGAGTCCGCTGGTGCGGCGCATGTAGACCTTGTCGTTTTCGACGACCAGGTCGCTGCCCTCGACGATCTCGATGCCCATCTGGCGGGCGAGGAAGCTGTGCTCGAAGTAGGCCGAGTTGAATACGCCGGGCGTGAGCAACACCACGGTGGGATCGGGCACGTGTTTGGGCGCGAGGTGGACCAGCAGGTTGAGCAGGTCGTTGGTGTAGTTCTCCACCGGGCGCACGCGGTAGTCGCGCAGCATGTTGGGGAATACGCGTTTCATGACCTGGCGATTTTCGAGCACGTAACTGACGCCCGACGGGGTGCGGAGGTTGTCCTCAAGGACTGAATACAGGCCCGCCTCGTCGCGGATCATGTCGGAGCCGTTGATGTGGACGTAGAGGTCCTTGGCGACTTTGCAGCCGACGAGTTCTTTGCGGAAATTTTTCGAGGTCTCGATCATCTCGCGAGGGATGACCCCCTCGGCGAGAATGCGTTGCGGGCCGTAGATGTCCGCCAGGAACAAGTTGAGCGCCTGCATGCGCTGGATGAGGCCGCGTTCGAGGTGGGCCCACTCGTGCGACGGGATGATGCGCGGGAGCAGGTCGAAGGGGAAAATTTTCTCCGTGCCGGCGTTGTCGGAGTAAACGGTGAACGTGACGCCGCGGTCGATGAACGTCTGGTCGGCGGTGCGCTGACGAGCCATCAGCTCCGACATGTTTTCCATCAACCCGAAGCGCTCGAATAAACGCCGGTAGTGGGGACGCGCTTTGCCGGGGGCGGCAAACATCTCATCATAGAATTTACCGTGTTCGTAGTTCGCGAAGAGGTCGGGCATGGGAAAGTTAAAAGAGGGTCACTCGGCCTTTTTGGCGGCGGGCGCGGGCGCGTCGGGTTTGGACCAGAGGAAGCTTTGCTCGGTTGCAAGTTCCGCGCCGTCGGGGCCGAGGAGACGAATTTTCCAAGCCACGGGGCGGGCCTTGGCGTCGGGCCAATCGGTGCCGGTGAGTCCGAAGCGGGTGAGGTGGCTGCCGGTGGGCAGGGAAATCGCGAAACTCTCCGTGCGGGGTTCGGCGGAGGTGGGGGTGATGACTTGCAGCTCGATCCAGGCTTGTGGGAAGGCGGTGTCGCTCTTCGTGCGGAGATTGAAATAGAACCCCTCGCGCGAAGCCGGTTGGGTGCGGACGACGGTGGCGCCGCTGGTGTTTTCCTTGCCGTTGAAATACTCGGAGACGCGGACGAAGGACTCCGCCGGCATGTATTCGGGGAGTAGGCGCACCACCTTGACGCCGGCGGCCAGGGCGGAGGTCGAACCAAGGGTAAGGGCGAGTAGGAGAGCGGGTATACGCATGAAAAGGGATTTACGAGGCCAGCCGGCGCAGCACAAGGCCAGTCGCAACTTGCGTGCCAAGGAATGAATAAAAATCATGCAGGAGCGCCCGGACATCGTCAGGCAAATGCGAACAAGGTTCCGGGCGCAGTTCCGGGCGCGCGAGCGTGCCGGACGAGCCCCCGGAGGAATTTTGTCACCTATAAAGTGACAAGTGAGGTGGGCGGGGGCGATCGACGTGGGAAGCGAGCTTGCTCGCGATGATCGATCTATCGCGAGCGAGCTCGCTTCCCACGTCGGCGGGCGGACCGGACGGTTGTAGTGAGCGGGCTTACTTCAACGTCAGGGTTCCAGGCGGATCGTCTGATGATGCCGGTGTGGGAGCGCCCGGTCATCGTCAGGCCAGTGTCAGCGCGGTTCTGGCGGGGCGAGCGTGCCGGACGAGCCCCCGGAGGAATTTTGTCACCTATTAAGTGACAAGTGAGGTGGGGGCGGGGGTGATCGACGTGGGAAACGACGTTGATCGCGAAGAAAAATAAAAAGGCTTCGAGAACGCGTACCACGACGGCGGGCGGGCCCGACGGTTGTAATGAGCGGGGGTACTA
>JANODO010000143.1:0-24543 GCA_031412735.1 Rariglobus sp.
CACGATGGAGCGGTTGCTGAGCGTATGCGGGCAGATCGGCGTGAGCGCGATGACCTCGGCCGACGGGTGGATCAGCGGGCCGCCAGCGGACAGGTTGTAGGCGGTGGAGCCGGTGGGCGTGGCGAAGATCAGGCCATCGCAATCGTAGTCGGTCACGAGTTCGCCATCGGCGGTCACTTCGAGGCTCACGAGGCGCGAGTTGACCTCGGCTTTGATGAGCACGTCGTTGAGCGCGAGGTCGTGTGGCCCTCCGCCGTTACCGGTCGAGCACGCGAGCAGCGCGCGATGGGCGATTTGGAAATCGCCGGAGAGCAAGGAGGGGAAACACTCGCGAATGTCTTCAGCTGAAAACGTGGTGAGAAAGCCGAGGCTGCCACGGTTCACGCCGATGATGGGAACCTGCGCACGGGCCGCTTGGGCCGCGATGCCGAGGAGCGTGCCATCGCCACCGATGACACAGCAGGCGTTCTGGCCCGCGAGGAAGTTGTCGGCGACGGGATAGCTTTGCGCGCGAGTCACGCTCACACCGGCGGCCCGGGCCAGCGCGATCAACGCATCGGCCAACTCGGGGGCACCGGGCTTGGGTTCGTTGACGACGAAGGCGAGTTTGCGGATGGGCGTCATGGAGCGAGTGGAGCCGTTAATTCAGCGGAGGTTAACCACGAAAGACACGAAATACACGAAAGTGATGGTCGGTAGGTAGGAGCCCATTTATGGGCGATGGGATCGTGTGGATGGGCGGACGGTTAATCGCCCATAAATGGGCTCCTACCTTTTCTTTAAACCCAGCAAAAACTCGCGGTTGCCATCGGTGCCCGTGATGGGGCTGTCCATCGTGCCGATCAGCGTCGCGCCGGGGAGTTGGGCGAGGGCGAAGGACTGGATGTTGGCGAGGACGGTGTCTTGCACGGCGGCGTCCCGGATAATGCCGCGGCCTTTGTCCACCTCGGCTTTGCCGGCTTCGAACTGGGGTTTAACGAGCGCGATCAACACGCCGCCGACGCGCAGGAGCGGCCACACGGCGGGGAGCACGCTTTTGAGCGAGATGAACGACAGGTCCATGACGATGGCGTCAAACTCGGCGCGCGGCAGGTCGGCCGCCTGCACGTGACGCGCGTTGATCTTTTCGAGGTTGGTGACGCGCGGGTCGTTTTGCAGGCGCGGGTGAAGCTGCGCGCGACCCACGTCGATGCACACCGCGTCGGCTGCGCCGGCTTGGAGCGCGCAGTCCGTAAAACCTCCCGTGGAGGCACCGACGTCGAGCAGGTGGGCGCCGCGCAGGTCGATGGAGAATGTTTCAATGAAGCCCTGGAGCTTCTCGCCACCTCGGGATACGAAGCGCGGCGGTTGTTCGACGATGAGCTCGATGTCGCCGGGGAATTCCTTGCCCGGCTTGTCGAGGCGGTCGGTGCCGTGGAGCACGCGGCCGGACATGATCAACGCCTTGGCTTGCGAGCGCGAAGCGGCGAGGCCGCGGGTGACGAGGAGTTCGTCGAGGCGTTGACGGTGGGAGGCCATGTTTAGAGCGCGCCGATAGCCTTAAGGAAGGCGCGGGCAATGATCATGTGGCCGGTCGTGTTGGGGTGGATACGATCCCACGCGAGCGTCATCGGATGGGTGTGCACGAGCACCTCGTTGAAGGCGGCCTGAATATCGACGAAGTGCGCATCGTGCTTCTTGGCGAGTTCGCGCACCACAGCGCCATAGGAATCCATGGTTTTTCGCATGGGATCATCGGCGTGGTTTTCGATCATGAACGGAGTGGCGAGAATGAGGCCGCGCACGTGCGGGCGGGTGCGGGTGACGAGCTCCTCCAGCGTGCGCGCGTATTCATCGATTAATACGTGGCCTTCGGGGCGGAGCGGAGTGTCGAACTGGCGCCAGACGTCGTTAACGCCGATCATGAGCGAGACCCAGTCGGGTTTCAGGTCGAGCACGTCGGTTTGCCAGCGAGCCTTGAGATCGCGGACGGTGTGCCCGCTCGTGCCGCGATTGATGAGGCGAATGCAGTCCTGATGGCGGGTCGCGCCCAACCAGGCCTCGACAAGGCTGACATAACCGCGGCCATGCCCGGGAGCGCCCCACGGGGTGGCTTCGCCGCTAGGGTCGCGACCGGCGTCGGTGATGGAGTCGCCGATGAGGACGAACTTGGAATTGGGGAGAAGCTTCATGAGTTAAGCGCGGAGGTTAGGGCTTTTGGCGGGCGGGTGACCAGCATGTGGTGCGTCCGCCGATGTCGTCGCGAATGAGCGCCGTCTGGGTTTTCGGGCAGCGGCCGCCATCTGCCCAGCGATGCGGGAAGAGCCACGTCTTGGGCGGATCGGGCAGGACGGTGGCGGAGGACGCACCGATGATGCGCAGGGCGTGGGTGGCGACGTAGCGGTTTTGGCGATGGAGCGTTTTAATGTCGGCAGGCGTGAGCGAACCGGCGAGGCGGCGCGGGTGAATCCCGGCACGCCAAAGAATCTCGTCGGCCATCCAATTGCCGATGCCGGGAAAGCGGTCCTGCATGAGCAGGACGGGCTTGATCGGCGTGCGGGCGCGGCGCCGCAGGAATGCGGTCACTACGCCGACGGTGAACGCGGGCGAGAGCACGGCGGGCGCGATGGCGGACCACCACGCGGGCTTAGCGGGGCCGACGTGAAAGAGCACGCGGCCAAACATGCGCGGGTCGCTGAAAACGAGGGCCTGGTCGGGTTGGACGAGGACGAGGTGGTCGCTCTTGAGCGGAATGTGGGCGGCCGGTTGGGCGGACAGTTCACCGGTCATTCCGAGGTGGATGCCAAGCCAGACGTCACCGGTGAAACGGAAGAGCATCTGTTTCGCGGCGGCCTCGGAGGAGAGCAGGGTGTGGCCAATGAGGTGGCTTGCGATCTGTGCCGGGTCGCTGCTTTTGAAGATGCCCGCCTTGGGGTGAACGACGACGCGGTCAATGCGCGCGCCGAGGCCCGGGTTCCATCGCTTGCGGAAGAATTCAACCTCGGCGAGTTCGGGCATGGTGGAGGTAGAATTTTTTGCCCACGAAACACACGAAAAGACACGAAATAAAAACCATGGGATCGGGCGGTTCGATTTCGTGTTGTTTCGTGGGCAACCTTCCTTAGCGGATTTCCCAGTCGTAGTGAAACGACGAGAGCAGCTTGGGTTTCCCGTCGGTGACTTGGACCACGTCTTCAATGCGGCAGCCGCCGAGACCGGGATAATACAGGCCCGGCTCCACGGTCACCACGGAGCCTTTTTTGAGGGTGTAATCGACGGAGGACATGCGCGGCAGTTCGTGGACGTCGAGTCCGAGCCCGTGGCCGGTGCCGTGGAAGAAGCCGACAGAGCCTTTGGGCGTGCGCTTGGTTTCAAAGCCGTGGCGCTCAAAGACGTTTAGGCATTGCTGGTGGACGTGGCGTCCGTTGACGCCGGCGCGGACGGCGTCGAGTGCGGCGAGTTGCGCGGTGCGCACGGCGTTGACGAGGTCGTGCTGTTTTGCGCTGGCTCGGCCCTTGAGAAAGGTGCGCGTCATGTCGCCGTGATAGCCTGTGGCCGTGACGCGGGGGAAAACATCGACGACGATAAGTTCGTTGGCGCGGAGGGGACCGTGTCCGCGCTCGTGCGGGTCGCAGCCTTGATCGCCGCCGGCGGCGATGGTGTCGATGGAGAGCGCGCCGGCTTCGAGGCAGGCGATCTCGACGGCGATCTTGAGGCGCTCGGAGGTCAGCGGCTTTCCGTCCAGGATGAGTTTGCCGGCTTTGATTTTGCTCCGGCGCAGGAGCGCTTCGGCGGCACCGATGCCGAGGGCGCTGCAGCGGTTGCCCTCGCGGATGGCGGCGGCTTCGGCGGTCGTCTTGATTTCGCGTTCGGGGAAGAGGGCGGGGACGGGCGTGAGTTGCAGGCCGAGTGCGCGGAGTTTGTCGGCGAGGGCGAGGGGGAACTCGGAGGCGACGTCGAAGGTGCGGAGCTTGTAATGGTTTGCGAGCAGGGCGATGACCTCGGGGACGCCGGCCTTAGAGTCTTTGGCGCGGGCCTTTTCGAGCCAGGGCTCGAGCGGAAGAACGGTGTCGAAGGCGGCGGATTTTTTGGCGCGACCGAATTCGAGGGCGTTGAGGACGGCGACTTTTTGGCCGCGCACGCTTAGGGCGATGAACGGGTCGGGAACGCTGAACCGGCCGAAATAGAGCATGTCGGCGCTGCGGGCGGTGTCGGCGTAGAGGAGCTTGGCGGGTGCGATGCGGGCCACGATGAAGTTGTGTTTGGGTTGGAAAGTGATCAGTCACCTGCGGAGTGAAAAACGCAAATCTGGTTTCTGCCTTGTTCCGCGCGATGGTGCTGGTGGTGACCCTGTCGATGGTGACGGGCTGCGGCCGCGGGGATGCTCCGACGTCGCGGACCGCAACCAAGACGGCGGCGGATTTCTTCGTGATCTTGGTGGGCGGGAAACCGGTGAAGATGCAACTCGCGGTGAAGCCGCGCGAGATGGAACGCGGTCTGATGGAGCGTCGCGACATCAAGCCGGACGAAGGCATGCTGTTCGTTTACGAGCGGCCCCAGCAGATGAGTTTTTGGATGCGAAACACACCGACCCCGCTCGATATCGGTTTTTTCTCGGCGGAAGGCGTGCTGAAGGAAATCTACCCGCTGCATCCTTATGACGAGACGCCGGTGCGGTCGCGGGGCACGGAGCTTAAACTTGCGTTGGAGATGAACCAAGGGTGGTTCGTCGCGAACGAGGTGAAGCCGGGTGCGCAGCTTGATTTAAAGGCCCTTGCCGAGGCGCTGCGGGCGCGCGGGATTGAGCCGTGGGAGTATGCGGTGAGGTGAGGCTGATCGAGGTGGCGTGGGTGTCCCGACCATGTTTCGAATCACCCGCAAGACGCCCGTGCCGCGTCGGACCGCGGTGACGACATAGTGGATCGTCAGGCACATGCGCGGGATTAATCGGCGCTCGAGGTCGCCGGAGTCTCGGCCTCCGCCGTGCCCTCGACCAAGGCGATTTCCTCGGGCGTGAGGCCGTAGAGCTGGTAAACGAGCTGGTCGATGTCGCGGTCGGTCTTGCGAATCGCATTCTCTAAGGCGGCGCGCTCGGTGTCGGAGATGGTGGAGAGGGCTGCCGTTGTGAGCGAAATCATACGGTCCGTTTTTGCGGCAAGCTCGACGCCTGGGGGCGTCAATTTCGCCCCTTGAAACAAATCGAGCACGGGAAATTGCCGCGCGTCTTGAATCAGAATTTTTTGAAACGTCGTTTTGTTAAGATCTAGGAAGCGATGGCGATGATACCACGTCATCAAGCGTGAACAGAGGATGGCCAAAATGCTTTTGATCGCCTGCTTTCCGCCCCGCCGAGGAAGCAGGTTGAATGCTACTTGGGAGTTGTAGAGTTCATCTTCGGAATACCCGGCATAGATGCGCGGGGGTTTGCCGCTGATGATTTGACGAACGACAATACGGGGCTCGGAGAAAAAACGAGGATCACGCGGTGCGCCTAACCAAGGGCCATACTTGATGAGTTCCTTTCCGCCCCATTGGACACGATAACGGGACACATCGGCTCCGTCTAAAATTGGTTTCCAAGCTTTGCCTGTTGCCACGGGCGAATGGAAGACACGGCCCTCGATCTCAGACGGGCTGTGACCTTTGGCTTTATCGTAAGGTGTCAGCCCGAGGCAAAATTCGCAGAGAGTTTCAAGCGGCTGTCCGGTCGTTGAAATTTTCTGAAGTAGATCCGTGATGCGGCGTTCAGATCGTAAGTTGAATACGCCGTTCTCCCACGAGCTTTGATTCGTAGTCGTGTGAAACTCGCCGCCGTCCGCTCCAATGGTCGTGAGACGTGCCCGATTGGGATAGATCAGAATGGAGACCGGCGTCGTTGGGGTCCTTTTGTGTAGAATGCTGATCGCGGTTTCGGCGGTCACGCCGTCGAACACGTCGTCGGGTGTGCGGATCAAGGTTTGAATCTGAACGCGGAGCAGGCGGGACCTTAATTGAGTGTAGGAGCTTTGGGTGAGATAGGAACTCGGTGTGATGACGCCGTAGAAGCCGTGGGCGCGCACGAGATCCAAGCTGCGATGCATAAACGTGGAATAGACGTTCATGCGATTTTCGGAGGTGTCGTAGCGTTTAAAAAAATAGTCGATTTGGGTCGGGTCGAAACCTTTCAAGTCGATCCAAGGCGGATTGCCCACCACGGCGTCAAAACCGCCGCTTGCCATGATCTTTTCGAAGCCGACGTCCCAGTCGAAGGCGTTGATGCGGACGAGCTCGGCGGGGTCGAGGGAGAAGTCGGATCCGATGAGCGAGTTGCCGCACTTGATGTTTTGGTCGAGAGGCGGGAGTAGTGCCTCCTTTTTAAAGAGGTCCTTGGTCTGGTGGTGCAGGCTCTCGCGGTTCTCGCCCTCCAGCATTTTTAGATAGAGCGAGAGCTGGGTGACCTCGACGGCTTGGGCGTCGATGTCGACGCCGTAGACGTTGTTCTGGAGAATCTGGCGTTTGAGCCGGGTGGTGAGGCGGACGTTGCCGACAAGGTCGATGTAGAAATCGTCCTTGTGGCGGGAGAGAAGCGGGGCGACAGCGGTGTCGGGTCGCTCCTTGCCGGCACCGGCTTCGCTGACGCGCTGGGTGAAGTGGCGGAGGTGGTGCTCCATAACGCGTTCGTAGACGCGGATGAGGAAGGAGCCGGAGCCGCAGGCGGGGTCGAGGAAGTGGAGCTTGGCCACCTGGGCGGGCGTCTTGCCCTCGAGCTGGCGGCCGACGGTCTGCTCAACGATGTAGTCCACGATGTAGCGAGGCGTGTAGTAGACGCCGCCGGCCTTGCGGACCTCGGGCTTTTCCTCGATGGTGGCGCCGCGACCTTGGGGGCGGAGAACCTTGCCGAGGAAGCGTTCGTAGGCGTCGCCGAGTATCTCGACCTTGATGTCGGCGAAGTTGTAGCCCTCGTCGTCGGCCGTGAGGTCGTCGATGAAGTTGGCGAGCCACTCGTCGCCGACAACGAGGTCCTCGGAGAAGTGGGGCTTGAAGAGCTGGCCGTTGAAGAAGGGCTGGTAGGAGGGGGGGCGTTGGTCGAGGGCGCGGACGTGAGCGACGAAGGTGCGGTAAAGGCCGCCCTCGGCGGGCGGGGCGTAGCGGGGGGAGGGCGGCTCCTCATCGGCGGTCGCGGGGAAGAGGCTGGCCTTGCGGGCGTCGAAGGCGCCGCGTTTCAGGCGGGGGCGCTCGTCCTGGTGGTGATACCAATCGCGGAGCTGCGTGGAGAGGAGGGTGCCGGTGTCGATACCGCGGTCCTCGCAGATGCGGAGGAAGACGAGGCGATCAAGGATGCGCTGGGCGGCTTCATTGAGGTGGTTACCCGCGAGGAGGTCGTCGCGGTCGTTGTGCTTGAGGAGATCGGAGCCCAGGCGCTGGCGGGCTTCGTCGAGGAAGTTGAGGAACTCGGCGTCGAGGGACCGGGTGCGGTCGGGGCGGATGAGGTAGCCTTGGCGGGCTTTTAGCCGGGTGGCGCGCTTGGGGAGGGCGTCGATGAGGCGGTCCAGGGAGCCGGCCTGGACGTTTTCGTAAGCGAGGAGGTCCCAGAGCTCGGTGGCGGAGTCGAGGTATTGGGAGAAGTGAAGCTGTTTCCACTGGCCGACGGTGACGGATTCGGAGCGGTGGGGGCGTGAGCCAACGATGTAAAAGCGGCTGTCTTCAAAATCGGAAAGGAGGGCGAAGGGGATGCCGCGGGCGTAGGCGTCGCGCTTGGCCTGGTAGGCGTGGCCGTTATGTAGGGTCTCGGCGGGTTTCTTGGCCTCACAGGTGAAGCGTTCGAGGCGGGCGATGCGAAAGACGTAGTCGGCGCGCTTTTGTTTGCCGGAGATTTCGGTGCGAACCTCGATGTCGACCTCGCGCTCGGTGTGGATGAGGCCTTTGCGGTTGCCGACATCCCAGCCGAGGGCGGCGAAGAAGGGGTTGAGGAAGTCCTCGCGGAGTTTGGCCTCGTTGTAATCGGGGCCGGAGAAGTAGGGCTGCTGGCTGGAGAAGTGGGCGACGAGGCGGGCGAGCTCTTCCTTGAACGAGGAGAGGGTTGCAGGTTGGACCATGTGCCAAGGGTTGTGGGCAGGCGGAGTGCGCGGGGCAAGTAAAGTGTAGGCGACTCTGACTCACCTCAGGAGAGTTCGGAGTGGAGTCGGCTGGCCCGGGGACGGACCGGCGCGTGTGCGGTGAAAATCTGCGGGCGCGCTCCCGGGCGATCCATCGATCCATCGCGAGCGAGCTCGCTCCCACGTCGGAACCGGGCGGGTCACTCGCCTTTGCGGCGGCGGGTGTCCTTGTCTGATTTCTCGGTGGGGATTTCGTTGTCCGTCTTGAGCATCAGGACCGGGATCTTGGTCTTCACGAAAACGCCGCATTCCTTGAAGTGTTTCGCGGGGATGTGTTCCAGCGCCTCGCCGACGGTTTTTGCAGGCATCAGGCGGCCCTTCTTGGTCGTGTTAAATTCGTAGGCACCTTTGAAAATGCGCTCGGTCGTGGTGGTGACGCTTTCGTTTTCGGGGACCTGGAGCACCCAGCCCACGAAATCGTTGCCTTCGGGGAGGCGGCCTTCCGGATCGGAAATGAGGATGGCGAACTGCTTCTTGAGCGCCGGCGGCTTTTCCTCGTCGACCTCGGGCTGCACGAGCAGGTTCATCTCCTCGACGATCGTGCGGAGCAGGGAGGGTTCGAGCTCGTTACGTTTCAGAATTTCAGCAACCTTGTTGACGTCGATTTTAGGCATGGGAACTTGGGTCGGTTTTGGACAGACGAAAGAGTCCGCCCCCGGTGAAGCGATAACAAAAACATGGATGTGATTTTAACTGCGCAGCGCGACGACGAGATTTTCGACGTGGTCAACGACCGTGACGAGGTGACCGGCCAGGCTACGCGCAAAGAGGTTCACCGACGGAGATGGTTTCACCGGTCGGTCCACGCGGTGGTGTTCGGGACCGACGGTCGGGTGTTTCTGCAGAAGCGCTCCCTGCTCAAGGATTCGTCACCCGGCAAGTGGGACGCTTCGTGCTCGGGCCATGTCGATGGGGGCGAACATTACGATGGGGCCGTGGTGCGTGAGCTGGCCGAGGAGATCGGCCTCGTGGTCACGCCGGACAGCGGCTTAAGGCGGCTGTTCAAGGTGGAGGCGTGCGCGGAGACAGGTTGGGAGTTTGTGTGGGTTTACCGCCTGCGCGGTGATGGTCCGTTCACGCTGCATCCGGCGGAGATCGAGAGCGGCGACTGGTTTACCACGGCCGAGGTGACGCGCGCCCTGGCCGAGCGGCCGAAGGAGTTCACGGGGCCGTTTCGGTTATTGTGGCCGAAGGTGCTCGCGGCGGTGTGAGACGCGGCGGGACGCCCCGTCTACTCACCGGGCCGGTTTGACGCCGCTGGCGAGGAGGGTTTCGAACCAGGGTTCGTTCTCCTCACGGGCGACCGTGGCGACCTCGACTTGTTGAAAGCCGGCTTGTTTCAGGAAGCCGTGAAGTTCGCTTTCCTTGAAGCCGAGCCAGACGTCGGCGTAGAGCTCGTGGGCTTTCTCGAAGGTGTGTTCGTTCAGATCAAGAATCAGGATCTGGCCGCCGGGTTTGAGGATGCGGTGGGCTTCCTTGACGGCGGCCTCGGGGTGCTGCGCGTGGTGGAGGGCCTGGCTGAGGATGGCGAGATCGACGGACTTGTCGGGCAGGGGAACGCTTTCGATGTCGCCGAGTTTGTAGGTAAGGTTGGCGAGACCGTTTTTATCGGCGAGTTCGGTGCCGACCTCGACCATGCGGGCGGAGTTATCGATGCACCAAACTTGGTCCGCACGGCGGGCGAGGAGTTGCGAGAGGAGGCCTTCGCCGGCGCCGAGGTCGGCGATGACGATGCGCGGGGTGAGGCGCAGGGCGAGGTGGCCGATCGCCTCCCACGAGCGACCCGGGCAGTAGTTTTTGCCGAGCTTGCCTGCGATGAGGTTAAAATACTGCTCCTGGTGGTCGCGGCGTTTTTTGAGGATGCGGTCGAGGTTGGAGCGGTCTTCGACCAGCTCGGGCAGCGCGGAGACGGAGTCGCAGGCGGCGTGAAGCAGTGCGAGCGTTTTGAGGTCAAGCGCGGGACGGAGCGAGTAAAAGGCTTTCTTGCCTTCGCGGCGGTCGACGACGACGTCGGCCTGGCGGAGCAGGGCGAGTTGCGACGAGATGCGCGACTGGGCCATGCCGAGGATTTCCTGAAGCTCGGCGACGGACAATTCTTCGCGCAGGAGGAGCGCGAGCAGGCGCAGGCGGGTGGGATCGGAGAGGAGCTTAAGCGTGTCCCAGGAGGCGTTCACTTCAGAGATATTCGCGGCGGAGGTTGCTGGGGAGGAGCCCGAGTTCCTCGCGGTATTTGGCAACGGTGCGGCGGGCGATGTTGATGCCCTTTTCCTGGAGTTTCACGACGATCTCTTGGTCACTGAGCGGCTGACTGCGGTCTTCGCCGGCGATGAGGTCGTTGATCATGTCCTTCACGCTCGTGTTGGAAACCGAGGCGCCGCTTTCGGACTGGTAGCCCGGGGTAAAGAAAAATTTGAAATCGAAGACGCCGTGAGGAGTCTTGATGTATTTGTTGGCGATGGCGCGGCTGACGGTGGTCTCGTGCACTCCGACGACGTCGGCGATCTGCGTCATGGTGAGCGGGCGGAGCTTAGACACGCCGGCCTCGAAAAAATCCTGCTGAACCTTGAGGATCTCACGGGTGATGCGCTCGATCGTCTGCTGGCGCTGATCGATGGAGTTGATCAGGAACTTGCCTGAGCGGATGCGTTCACGGAGGTAATCGCGCTCTTGTTTGGAGAGGCTGCCTTTGGCGATGAGGTCCTTGTAAGTATTGGAAATCCGGAGACGCGGGATGTAGTCGCTGTTGAGGTGAATTTTCCATTCGTCGCCGTCTTTTTCGACGGTGACATCGGGCACGACCACGCGGTTGCTGTCGTCGGCGAAGCGGCGGCCGGGCGCGGGGTCGAGGGCGCCGATCTCTTCGATGGCCTCCTGCACGTCGTCGGTATGGACGCCGAGTTTGCGGGCGATCTCGGGAATGCGACGGCGGGTAAGGAGGGCGAAGTGCTCGCGAATGATGCGGGCGGCGAGCCCGTCGGAGTGGCCCTTGATCGCCAACTGAAGAATCAGGCACTCGGCGAGATTGGCGGCGCCGATGCCAGCCGGGTCGAAGGTCTTGAGCTGGCGGGCGGCTTCCTGCACGCAGTCGAGGGGCAGGGCGGTTTGCAGAGCGACGTCGGAGGGGCTCTGGGTGAGGAAACCGCGGTCGTCGAGACTGCCGACGAGGTAGCCCAGGGCTTTGAGGACATCGTCCGGGGTATCGGCAAGCTCGGCCTGGCGCATCAGGTGTTCCTGGAGCGAAGTCTCACTGACGAGCGAATCAAAGAAGTGCTGACGACGCTCGGCGTCTTCGGCGGTGTAGGGCTGCGCGCCGCCGGCTTGGGACATGTAATCCTTCCAGTCGTCGTCAAGTTTGGTAAGGATGTCGTATTCCTTGGAGAAATCCATCTCCTCGCGGTTGTCCGCGCCTTCGCCGCTCTCGTTGTTTTCGTTGGCGCTATCTTGCTGCTCTTTATCGAGGCTGACGCCCTCCATCGGCAGCTCTTCCAAGGTCGGGTTGCTTTGGAGTTCTTCTTGGATGACGGAGCGCAAGTCGAGGGCGGCGACTTGAAGGATTTTCAGCGAGTGCCGAAGCTGCGGCGCCAGAACCAAGGACTGGTTTTGACGCTGGCGGAGGTCTTGGCTAAAGCCGGGGCCGCTCATGAAGTCGGGCGCAAGCTGAGTCGGGGCAGGGGTGCCGTCTCGGCGGGCAGTGGCTCGTTCATGATGAGTTTGAGGTAGGCTCCGAGCTTCTCGTTGGTGGGGCCATAGCCGTCGCTGTAGAGGTAAACCTCGAGGTCGTGGAGCATCTCGAAGGCGCTTTGGTAGCGTTTGTCTCGGTCGCGTTGAAGGGCTTTTTGGATGATCACCTCCAGCTTCGGATCGATCTCCGGGCGTAGGCTGGAAAACTTCGGGATCGGCATCGTGAGGATGTTTTGTCGCGAGACCAAGCGGTCGGCATCGCGGAAGATGTTACGACCGAGGAGCAATTCGGTGAGCACGATGCCTAGGGGAAAGAGGTCGGCGCGGCCGTCGGTGATGGCGTAGTTGGCCTGCTCCGGGGACAGATACTCGTCCTTTCCGGCGATGACATTACCCTCCTCGTTATACATGAGGTCGAGGGCCTTCGCTATGCCGAAGTCGGTGAGCTTCACGTCGCCTTCGTAGGCAACCATCACGTTTTTGGGGCCGATATCGCGGTGGACGATGCCCAGGAGGCGGCCCTCGGAATCGCATTTCTGGTGGGCGTAGGTCAGACCACGGGCGATACGCGAAATGATAAAGGCTGCGATGTCCACCGGCATGAGCCGATTGAGGGCGGCCTGGCGTTCGAGGAATTGCTCCAGGTTCACCCCGGAGACGAATTCCATCACCATAAAGTATTGTCCGCCGATCTGCCCCAGGTGGTAGGTTTGGACGATGTTGGTGTGAATCAAGTTGGCGACCAACCGGGCTTCGCCGATGAAATTTTTTTGGAACTCGGAGATGGTCGAGTATTCTTCGCGGATGAGCTTGACTGCTACGACCTTGGTGAAGCCGCCCGAGCCCCGTTGCAGGGCTTCGTAGACCACGCCCATACCGCCTTCAGCGATCGTGCGGATCATCTCGTAGTGCAGTTCGTTGAAGATGTGTTTGATAGCGGCCACGGTGTGGGAGGGAACGCGAGACCAGCGGCGGTGGCAAGAGGCGAAATCGTTTGCTAGCACAGGAACTGCTACATCCATTGACAGCGAATGTCGGGGCGGTAACTTTTTCGCATGATCACGCTTAGCCTCCGCGCTGCCGCCCAAGTCCGAGTCATGCAAGCTGACTTGCCAGCAAGCAACCAGCCGCTGCGCGTTTTGATGGAGACGGGGGGCTGCTCAGGGTTCCAATACGGGATGTCGTTTGACGAGGGAAAACCTGACGATGCGCGATTTGAAAGCGAGGGCGTGCAGATCGTGGTCGACCCGACCAGCTTGGCTTACCTCGATGGTTCAACCATCGACTTCGACGACGGGCTCCATGGGAAGGGTTTTGAGATTAAAAACCCCAACGCGCAGAGCACCTGTGGTTGCGGCAAATCTTTCAACTAACTGTTCCCCGAACCGCCGGACGCGGAATTATTTTTGAGCAACGTGCAGGGCCACCGAGCCAAAGGTCATGCGGCTAGCTGAGACGGACGAAAAACCTGCCCGCACGATCTCCGCGCTCATGGCCTCGTGGCCTGGATATTGTTCGATGGAGCCGCAGAGATATTCGTAGGCGCTGCGATCACCGGTCACGAGGGAGGCGATCAAGGGTAATAGACGCCGTAGATAGACGTAATAGATTGGCCGGAACCAGCGGTAGGGTTGCGAAAATTCCAAAACGTAGAGGCGTCCGCCGGGACGCAGCACCCGAAGCATCTCGCCAAGGGCACAGTGACGGTCGGCCATGTTGCGCAATCCAAACGAGATAGTTACTGCATCGAATGACTCAGCGGCGAGCGGGAGCGCCAGACCATCCCCTTGGACAAAAACGATATTGGGGAAGCGACCGCTGCTTTGTTGCTTAATGTTAGCCTCGTCGAGCATCGGCTGGCAAAAATCCATGCCGGTGATGCCGGTGGACACAGGCAGATCTTTGCTCAGGGCAAAGGCGACGTCTCCGCTCCCGGTGGCGAGATCCAGAATCTTGGCAGGCTTCTGCTTGCGCACGGAGGCTACCAGCTTGTGGCGCCACCACACATCCACGCCGCCGCTCAAAAGGCGGTTAGCCACGTCATAACGACGCGCAATTCGACCAAACATGGAGTTCACGGCTGCGGGATCGGGCATGGCGACAATTATGGTAAAGATGTTTAAGCACCGCGCCGGGAGCTACGAGCCTAAAGCCAGCGCGACCGTTCGACAAAATCCGCATTTACAATCGGAGCTGTGATCGAGCGAAAATCTACATTTATGAGGAAAAATTTAAAAAAACGAGGAACAACCTCCCCGAAGTCGCCTCTGTGGAAGAACTTAATGGCTTATTAAAAACAATTTTTACTTTTTATTTGCACACTACACGGTTCTGGGGGTTGACCTAATTCAAGACCGGAAAATAACTTAGACAATCACTCAACGTCTGCTTACAAAGGAATTCACCATGTCCAACAACTTGACCAAACGCGAAATCGTTCTCGAAATTTATGAAAAGACCGCCTTCCCGCAGAAGGAGGTCGTCGCCACTGTCCAACTGACCCTCGATATAATCCAGAAAGCGCTGGCAGAAGGGCGCAATGTGGAATTGCGCAACTTTGGCGTGCTTGAAGTGCAGCGCCGCAAGTCGCGCATCGGCCGCAACCCAAATAAACCCGAAGCCGAAGTGGTTATTCCGGAGCGCGCCGTGGTCAAATTCAAGGCTGGCAAGATTCTCAAGCAGATGCTCAAGAAGATCGATATCTCCAAGCTTTGAACCAGTTCAGGTAGGGACTGCACATTTTTTTAGGGGTCTCTGGAGCCGGCCTTCGGGCCGGCTTTTTTGTTTTTGTGTCGTTTGGCGCAGGGACCCTGTTTTTTAGATTCGCCCTCACGGACGGCGTTTTCCACGGTTTTCGGTTCCATGGCCCAGTTTCAATCCCTGCCCGGTTTCCGTGAGTTCTATCCCGATGCGTTGGCGCGTCGAAATCACATTTTTCGCCTCTGGCGCCAGACGGCGAACACCTACGGTTTCCAAGAATATGACGCTCCGGTGCTGGAACCGCTCGACCTCTACAAGACCAAGTCGGGTGACGAGATCGAAGCACAGCTTTTTAGCTTCACCGACAAGGGCGGCCGTGAGGTTGCGCTGCGTCCCGAAATGACCCCGACGGTGTGCCGCCTTGTCGGCGAAAAGGCCAACGCATTAAAGCGTCCGATCAAGTGGTTCAGCATCGCGGAATTCTATCGTTACGAGCGCATGCAGAAAGGCCGGGGCCGTTGTTTCTTCCAACTCAACGCGGATATTTTTGGCGAACCTGGCGTCGAGGCGGAGACCGAGTTGATCGCGTTGCTCATCCAATGTTTCAGCTCTTTTGGGCTCACGTCGGAAGATTTTTACGTGCGCCTGAGTGATCGCAACCTGTGGTTCTATTATCTGGAAGCACTCGGCTTCGACGAAGCGCGGAGTCGCGCTGTGCTAAGTGCGGTCGATCGTTTTGAGAAGCACGGCGAGGATGCGTTCAAGGATTACACCGAGCAATTTGGCGTCCTTGAACCTGAGCTAAAAGCGAAGATACTCAGTTTCCTTCAGATCAAATCTTTGGCCGCCTTGGAGGCTGCCCTAGCCGCGATCTCGGGCGAAAAACTTTCCGTGCGGCTCGGAGATTGGCGCAAACTGCTCAGCAACCTGTCCGCTATGGGACTGGGCCGGTTCGTCGAAGTGGATCTCGGTGTCGTGCGCGGATTGGCCTACTACACGGGTTTCGTTTTTGAGGCCTTTGATCGCAAAGGCGAGTTGCGCGCCCTCGCGGGGGGCGGGCGCTACGACAGCCTCATCGGCAAGCTTGGTTACAATGACATGCCGGCGGTTGGCTTCGGGGTGGGCGATATGACGTTTGCGCTCCTTCTGGAGCAACGTGGTCTCACGCCAGCGGTGGCGCAATCAACCGATGTGTATGCGGTGATTGGCGGCGAGGCGGAGAGGGTGGCCGCCTTCGCGGATATCCAAGCGCTGCGGGCAAACGGATTTCGGGTGGATTACCCGCTGAAGGAAATCGCATTCGGAAAACAGTTTAAAGCTGCTGGTGAATCCGGTGCGAAGCTTGCGCTGATTTACGGTGGCGAGGAGCTGGCTAAGGGGGTCGTCAAAATCCGTGACCTCGGTGCGCGCAGCGAAATGGAGGTGCCGCGCGATCAAGTCGCGGCTGTGGTTCGGGACTTTTTCTCCGGCGGCGCGGAGTGAATCGCCGCTACCCGACTTGGAAGTTCAGCGCGGGAGCGAGCTTGCTGGTGAGGAGCGGTTTTCGCGAGCAAGCTCGCTCCCACATCGGCACACGCGGCGGTTGGAGCTGCGTGTGGCCATCGCCCATGAATGGGCTCTCACCCTTCAAGCCAAGTTGCCCGGACCGAATGCTCCGGGTAGCAGGGCTTCGAGTGTGGTGTCGATCCGGTCCTCGGAGTCGCAGATGGAGATCACGCCCGCCTGCGGGCCGAACTCATTGATGACTTGGCGGCACGCTCCACACGGGGGCGTCACCGACTGAGTCGGGGTGTAGACGACCACGCATTTGATTTTTTGTTCTCCGGCCGCAACCGCTGTGAAAATCGCGGTGCGTTCGGCGCAATTGCAGAGGCCGAAGGAGGCGTTCTCGATATTTGCACCGCTGTAGATTTTTCCAGAACCGGCGAGAACCGCCGCGCCGACCGCAAATTGGGAGTAGGGAGAATAGGAGGTTTTAGCCGCCTTGCGGGCGAGGCGTTCGAGGCGAGCGGTGAGGGTGCGGGAGATCTTCATGGTGAGAGGTGTTCGTGAGTGAACGTTCCGCCGATGCCGGGCGTGTAGAGCCGCACGCCTGCATGGCGGGCGAGTGGCGTAAAGTGGTCGTCCAGCGTGTAAACCCGGCAATCGTGACGTAGCGCGATGGCGGCGATGAGCACATCATTCCAGGGCAAGGTGAGCCTTGGCTCGTCGGCGATGACGCGGCCGATGGCCACCGCGTGGTCCCACGTCGAGTCAGTCATCGTAAGGTAGGGGACGATTGAAAAATAGGCGTCAAAGCGAGGCCGGCTTTCGCGGCGCATGGCACCCAGCACTTCGAGTTTGATGGGGCCACAGAACGCGGCTTCGCCCTCTTCGAGCAACGCTTCAAGGGCGACCTTGGCCATGAGGTCGCCCTTGGGCTGGTTGGCGCGGATCCAAACGTTGGAATCAACGAGGACCATCTGGGGCGGGTGAGAGAGTTGGCGACGAAGGTGCGCTGCCGTAGGGCGCAGGATCTTCGGCGGCTAACAGCCCGGGCTTATCGGGATCGTAGTCGGCGGGGAATGCATCAGCAAACGCGCCTTGGCGGATCAGCCGCCCGAACTCCTTGAGCTTCTGACGACGCACAAAGTCTTCCACCGCCTTGGCCACGGCCGGGCTGCGCTTGGTTTCGCCGGTGAGCTTGACCAAGTCGTCAAGAACGGCCTCCTCTATATCAACGGTGATTCGCATCGGTTCAAAAGAACCCGGATGGGTTAATTAGCAATAATTAAATAATCATTTTGATGATTATTTAATTTATAAAAGCATCAAATTGCGTGGATGGCGCTTTTACTCACCGCTAGGGCAGCTTCTTTGACGGCCTCCGACAGGGTTGGGTGCGCGTGGACGGTTCGGGCTAGGTCTTCGGCGCTGCCGCCGTATTCCATGTGGGTAACGATCTCGCTGATGAGCTCGCCGGCGTTTCTACCCAAGATTTGGGCGCCGAGAATTTTGTCGGTTTTGGCGTCGGCGATAATCTTGACGTAACCTTCGCCAGCGTCGTTGGCTACGGCGCGGGCGTTGGCGGCGAAGTTGAACTTGCCCACATTGATCGCGAGGCCCTTGGCTTTGGCGGCGTCTTCGCCCAAGCCGACGGAGGCGACCTCCGGGTCGGTGTAGATGATGGCGGGCATCAAATCCCAGTTCACGTGTCCGTGCTTGCCAGCGATCCACTCGGCGACCGCCACGCCGTCTTCCTCGGCTTTGTGGGCCAGCATGGGACCGTCGATCACGTCGCCAATCGCCCACACGCCGGGGGCGGTGGTCTTGAGGTGTGCGTCGACCTTGATGCGCTTTTTATCGGTGAGCTCCACGCCGGCGGCTGCGAGATTGAGGTTGTCGGCGTAAGGGCGTCGGCCGACGGCGACGAGGACCTTGTCGGCGGGAAACTCAAGGACCTTGCCGTCGCGTTCGGCGAGGAGGACTTGTTTCGCGGCGTCGTAACCGGTGACCTTGGCGTTCACCTCGATCTTGAGGCCCTGTTTTTGGAGGATGCGGGTGAAGTTGCGAACGATGTCGTCGTCGTTGGCCGCAGCGATCTTTGGTAGGAATTCGACGATGGTCACGTCGGCGCCGAGGCGGGCCCAAACGGAGCCGAGTTCAAGGCCGATGGCACCACCACCGACAACCACGAGCTTTCTAGGGATGGCGGGCAGGTTGATCGCGTGATCGCTGGAGATGATCGTCTCTCCGTCGAATTTCATGAACGGCAACTCGACCGGGGCCGAGCCGGTGGCGATGACGATGTTCTTGGCGGTGAGCTCGGACGACTCGCTGGCGCTCGTCGCTACGAGGAGGGTGTTGGCTGACAAGAACTTGGCTTCGCCGGTGATGACGGTGACCTTGCGGGCCTTGGCGAGCATGGCGATGCCGCCGGTCATTTTGGAGACGACGCCGTCCTTCTTTTTGAGCATCGCGGGCACGTCGATGGAGATGCCATCGATCTTGATGCCGTGCTCGGCTGCGTGCGACTTTGCGAACGCGTAGTGCTCGGAAGAGGCGAGCAGCGCCTTGCTGGGGATGCAGCCAACGTTGAGGCAAGTGCCGCCGAGCGAGGCGCGTTTATCGATGAGAGCGACAGTGAGGCCGAGTTGGGCCGCGCGGAAGGCGCACACGTAGCCGCCGGGGCCGGCGCCGATAACGATGAGGTCGAAGGATTGGGAGGACATGAGGAACGGAGTCGGAGAATTACACAGAGGGCACGAGAGGTGTCACAGAGGGCACGGAGTCGGAGTATGCCCTCTGTGGCCTCCGTGTATCCTCTCGTGCCCTCTGTGTAACTTGTCTTATCAGACGCTGAGGAGGAGGCGGGTCGGGTCTTCGATGGCTTGCTTGATCTTCACGAGGAAGGTCACGGCTTCTTTGCCGTCGACCAGGCGGTGGTCGTAGCTGAGCGCAAGATACATCATCGGGCGGATGACGACCTGGCCGTTGACGGCCATGGGGCGGTCGTTGATAGCGTGGAGACCAAGGATGGCGCTCTGCGGGGCGTTGATGATCGGGGTCGAAAGCATCGATCCGAAGATTCCGCCATTGGTTATCGTGAAGCAGCCGCCTTCAAAATCGGGCAGCCCGAGTTTTCCATCGCGGGCTTTCTTGGCGACCTCACCGATGGCTTTCTCGATGCCGGCCATGTCGAGCTGGTCGCAGCCGCGCACCACGGGAACAACGAGGCCCTTCTCCGTGGAGACGGCCATGCTGATGTCGAAGTAGTGGTTTTGAATGATCTCGTCACCGTCAAGCTGGGCGTTGATGGCGGGGACTTCTTTCAAGGCATGAACCACGGCCTTGGTGAAGAAAGACATGAAACCGAGTTTGACGCCGTTCCTCTTGACGAAGTCGTCTTGGTATTTGGCGCGGAGCGCCATCACGGCGGACATGTCGACCTCGTTGAAGGTCGTGAGCATGGCGGCTTCGTGCTGAGCCGAGACGAGTCGCCTCGCGATGGTCTGGCGGAGCTTGCTCATCTTTACGCGCGAGCGTTTGCCGTTGGCGGTGCTGGAAACGACAGGGGGCGTGGCGGGAACGGCGTTGGCGGGAGCCGCGGCAATGGCGGCGGATACAGTCGAGGCGGCGGGGGCCTCGGCGGCGGCGAGCACGTCGCCCTTGGTCACGCGACCGGCTTTGCCCGTGCCCGCGATTTTGGACGTGTCGACGCCGGTTTCGGCGGATACGCGCCGGACGGCGGGGGATTGCTCGGTGGATTTGGCGGCGGCTGCGGCGGGAGCGGCGGCGGGGGCGGTCGGCGCGGACGACACGGAGGTCGTCCCTCCCACGGAGGTGTCGATTACGGCGACGACTTCGCCGATTTTCACCTCGGTGCCGGGCTGGACTTTAAAGGTGATTTTGCCGGAGGATTCGGCGATGCCTTCGGAGGTGATTTTATCCGTCTCCAGCTCAAAGAGAGGCTGGTCCTTTTTGACGGTGGTGCCGTCGGCGACGTGCCACTTGGCGAGCACGCCGGAGCTGATGGATTCGCCGAGGGGCGGGATTTTAACTTCGAGGAGAGACATGTTTGGAGAATACGAATGACCAACGTCTAATGACAAATGGTCGCCGAGGGGCAGGAATAGGTGTGGGTTAAATTGAGAAGGCGTCTTTGAGGAAGGCGGTGAGTTCGCGTTTGTGGATGGCGAGCGAACCGACTGCGGGGGAAGCGGAGGCATCACGGCCCGCGTAGGTGGCCTTGCGTCCGAAGATCTCTTCGAGCTGCGGGGCGATAAAGGTCCAGCCACCGTTGTTTTGGGACTCCTCCTGGCACCAGATGAGCTTCGCTTGGCCGTAGGTATTGGCGACCTCGGCGAGCTTGTCCTTGTTGAGCGGATACAGTTGCTCGACGCGCACGATTGCCGTGTCGGTGACCTTGTTGCCGGTGCGGTAGGCGTCGAGGTCGTAGTAGACCTTGCCTGAGCAGAGAATGAGGCGTTTGGCGGATTGGGGCGCGCTCGGATCGTCAAGGATTTCCTGGAATCCGCCGCTGGTGAAGTCCTCAAGTTTGGAGGTGGCGGCGGGCAGGCGCAGAATGGACTTCGGCGACATGACGATCAGCGGCTTGAGGAAGTCGCGCTTCATCTGGCGGCGGAGAGCGTGAAAGAAATTCGCCGGAGTGGTGATATTGGCGACCTGCATGTTGTCCTCGGCGCAGAGTTGGAGGAAGCGTTCGAGGCGGGCGCTGCTGTGCTCGGGGCCTTGGCCCTCGTAGCCATGGGGGAGGAGGAGAACCATGCCGCTTGTGCGCTGCCACTTGGACTCCGACGAGGCGAGAAATTGGTCGATGACGACCTGGGCACCGTTGGCAAAGTCGCCGAACTGGGCTTCCCAGATACAGAGCATTTGGGGGTAGTCTAGGGAGTAGCCGTAATCGAAGCCGAGCACGGCGACCTCGGAGAGCAGGGAATTGTAGACGCAAAACCGCTCTTGTTTCTCATCGAGGTTGAGCAACGGAACGTATTTCTCGCGCGTTTCGGAATCGTAAATGACGGCGTGACGGTGGCTGAAGGTGCCGCGCTCGCAGTCTTGTCCGCTGAGCCGGACTGGGGTGCCTTCGATGAGAAGGCTGCCGAAGGCGAGGGCTTCGCCAAAACCCCAGTCGATGGCAGCGCCGTCTTTGTGCGCCTGGACGCGGGTCTCGAGAAAGCGCTTGATCTTCGGGTTGGCTTTGAAGTTGGCGGGCACCTTGGTCAGACCGGCGACGACCTTGGCCAACACGTCGGCCGCGACGCCGGTTGCCACAGGAGCATGGCTGTAACCAGGCTGGAAAACCGCGGTGGAGCCGGCAAACGGACTCGTCGTGTGGCCCGCAGCGGCGGTAGCGGCTTCGGCGGCCTTGGCCTTCTCGAACGACGCCTCCATGGCGGCGGTGTATTCGGCCTTGATGGCCTCGGCACCGGCGGGGCTCAGCGTATCGTCTTTAACGAGGCGCGCGGAGTAAGGCGCCGAGATCAGCGGGTGGGCGGCGATCTTCTTGTAGAGCACCGGTTGCGTGAAGGCGGGTTCATCGGATTCGTTATGGCCGTGGCGCCGGTAGCAATACATGTCGATCACGACGTCGCGCTGGAACTTCACGCGGAACTCAAGTGCAAGGCGGGTAACGTAGCAGACATCCTCGGGGTCGTCGCCGTTGACGTGGAAGACCGGTGCCTCGATGAGTTTGGCCACGTCGGTGCAGTAGCGCGTCGAGCGGGCGTCCGACGGATTGGTGGTGAAGCCGATCTGGTTGTTGATGACGAAGTGGACCGTGCCGCCGGTGCGGTAACCGGGTAGCTGGGAGAAGTTGAGCGTTTCCGCGACCACACCCTGGCCGGCGAAGGCGGCGTCGCCGTGTATCAGCAAAGGGCATACGCGACGGCGTTCGACATCGCCGCGGATGCGCTGGCGGGCGCGGGCTTTACCCTCGACGACCGGGTTGACGATTTCGAGGTGGGAGGGGTTGGCGGCGAGGCGGACTTCAACCGTCTTACCGCTCGTGGTCTGGAGGGCGGCCTCGTAGCCGAGGTGGTATTTGACGTCGCCGTCACCACCGACCGTGTGAGGAATGTAGTTTTCCGAAAACTGTTCGAAGAGCACCTCGAACGGCTTGCGGAGAATGTTGGTGAGAACGCTGAGCCGGCCGCGGTGAGCCATGCCCATCACGATTTCTTCGACCCCGAGTTCAGGTGAATATTCGATCATCGCGTCGAGGGCGGCGATCATGGTTTCGCCCCCTTCGAGGGAGAAGCGCTTCTGGCCGACAAAGCGGGTGTGCAGGAATTTCTCGAAGAGCTCGGCCTTGTGGATGCGGCGGAGGATGCGGATCTTTTGGCTGTTGGTGAAGGAGGGCTGGTTATTGCAGCTCTCCATGCGGGCCTGAAGCCACTCGCGGGCGTCGTGGTCCTGCATGTGCATGTATTCGACGCCGATGCGGCCACAGTAAGTCTGCTGGAGAGCGTAGACGATGTGCTTAAGCTTCTTCTGGCCGCCGCCTTGGAAATTCGTGAGCGTGAATGTGTCGTCGAGATCTCGCTCGGTGAGCCCGAAGTGAGAGAGCTGAAGCTTCGGGTGGGGGGCGGGCGGTTCGCTCAGCGGGTCCAAGTGGGCTTGGAGGTGCCCGTGGGAGCGGTGGGCATTTACATAGCGGATAATCTGCGCCTGTTTGTAGCTGTCGATGATCTGGGCTCCACCGGTGGCGACGGCGCCGACGGAATCGCCGGCACTGCCCAAGGCAAAACCTTGGAAGAAGGCGCGCCACGTCGTATCGACGGAATCAGGATTATTAAGCCAGGCGTTGTAGGCCGCTTCAATGACTTCGGAATTGGCGCGCGTGGGAAGGGAGACGGAGCTCATGGATGGGTTGAATGACAGGTGCTTACCGGGAAGGGTTTTGGTTCACACGCTGCCTGATCTATTAAGGTCTATAATAATGAAAATTGCTTATGAGCGTGCCGAACAAAGCCGCTTTACTCAAGTGTCATCCCTTTATCCGACGTGAGTAATGCTACGGTGTGAAATTTTCTAACTGACTGGATCGCTGACTTAATTAGTTTTGATGATTCACATGGAAATACAGATCAAAGACTCCCTAATCGCCCTCTTGGCTGCTATTAAGGCAGCTGATGGGAAAAGCGTAGCCGAACAAATGGAGCAATTGGACGTTTTTCTTGATCAAGGGCGAACATCACTACACCCGCAACTCGTTCATTTTCTTGAACGTAGAAGCTATGCGAAGGCGGTCATGTTCCTCGGCGGAGAAAGCGACATCCCGGTGGGAATCTGCGGGGGGCGGGCGAGTCGCCCACCGGAGGCCTAGGCGTTTCAGGTTATAATATGGGCGGGTGTGAAAGAAGATTTTCTTTATGAGCAAAGACAAAATCGCGACGGATGGCGGGCAGCAGTTGGGCCAAAATCCCTTCGGTGCGTTGGGTGGATTGAGCCTTCCGGCCCATCCCGTGACGGCCGGTGTTGGCCCAACCACGGCTAATGCAAACTCGGAAAAGGCCGTGAAGAACCGCGGACGCGTGGAGGTCCTGCGGATGACGGCGGGACGGGGCGGCAAGACAGTCACGGTGGCGCGTGCCTTTGTGGGAATCGGCCTCCCGGAGAAGGAGCAGCTGGCGAAAAAAATGCAGAAGGCGTGCGGCTGCGGGGGCACCGTCAAAGACGGCCAAATCGAAGTTCAAGGCGATAAACGCGAGGAGGTCGCGCGGATTTTAACCGAAGCCGGTTTTCGTCCGGTCATGGCGGGCGGGTGAGGTTGCCGCGCGGGCCGGAAGGTAGGAGCCTGCTTGCAGGTGATTTGGACACTAACGACGGCGTCTATCTCTCGTCGCGAGCAAGCTCTCTCGGACGGCTCGGAGAGCCGTCCCTACCCACCGCATCAGCCCTTCAGTAGCGACTTGAGATCCGCTAGTGAGAGCTTGGCGTTGCTCGCATCGCTGGCCTCGAAGACATCGGCCAGCAAGGCACGCTTGGTCTCTTGCATATGCAGGACCTTTTCCTCGACCGTTCCGGTGCAGATGAGCTTGTAGCTCGTGACGACCTTTTTCTGGCCGATACGATGTGCACGGTCGGTCGCCTGCGCCTCGACCGCCGGATTCCACCACGGGTCGAAGTGGACGACCGTGTCGGCGCCGGTGAGATTCAAGCCCGTGCCGCCGGCCTTGAGTGATATAAGGAAGACTGGAATGTCCGGGCTGTCATTGTAGCGATCCACCTCGGCCTGGCGCTGCTTCTGCGGAGTCGAGCCGTCAAGGTAGCAGTAAGACAATCCTTGCTCGTCCAACTCGGCGCGAAGCAGTCCGAGGAGCGAGGTGAACTGCGAGAAGACCAGCAAGCGGTGTCCGTCGTCGATGGACTCGGCGAGGAGCTCGCGGAAGGTTTCGAGCTTGGAGGAATGATCGGCGGATGACGCGGGGACAACGAGGCGCGGGTCGCAGCAGATCTGGCGCAGGCGCAGGAGCTGCGTGAGCGTGGCCATGCGCATCGAGTTTTCCGAGGCGCCGTCGGCGGCGAGGGCGTCGAGTTCTTGTTC
>JANODO010000144.1:0-1775 GCA_031412735.1 Rariglobus sp.
GCCAACAGAATGCTCATCGACGCGTCCCATCCGGAAGAGACCCGGGTCGTGGTGCAGCGTGGAAACCGGATTGACGAATTCGATTACGAAAGCGCCTCCCGCAAGCAACTGCGCGGAAACATTTACCTCGCCAAGGTGACGCGGGTCGAACCATCGCTTCAGGCTGCCTTCATCGAATACGGCGGCAATCGCCACGGCTTCCTGGCCTTCAGCGAAATCCATCCCGACTATTACCAGATCCCCGTTGCGGACCGTCAGGCGCTGATCGAGGAGGAAGCCCAGTTCGCGGAAAGCGACGAGGGTGAGCAGGCCGCCGGTGCCGAGCGCCGCGGCGGCCGGCGCGGCAAGCGTCGGCGCGGCGGGCCCAAGACGCGCAGCGCCGAGAACGGCGATGCGGTGACGGAAGAAGCCGCCGACGACGCGGAATCAGCTTCTGAAGCAGATGAGCCTGCCGAGAGCGAAGCAGATGGCGGCGACCTGTCGGTCTCGCCCGAAGTTGAAGCCCCCGTCGCCGAGACTGGAGCGGGGGGCGGCGTCGAGGACGTCGAGCGCGACGAGGAGCAGGCGCATGTCGACGAGGTCGGCGGAGGCGGCAGCACCGATACGCTGGAGGACATGCGCGAGCAGCGCCGCTCGTTCCGGCCACGCCGGCAGTACAAGATTCAGGAGGTCATCAAGCGCCGGCAGATCCTGCTGGTGCAGGTCGTCAAGGAAGAGCGCGGCAACAAGGGCGCGGCGCTCACGACGTATCTCTCGCTCGCCGGCCGCTACTGCGTTCTGATGCCGAATACGGCGCGCGGCGGCGGCATCAGCCGCAAGATCACAAACTCGTCGGACCGCCGCCGCCTGAAGGATCTCGCGAGCGATCTGGAGGTGCCGGAGGGCATGGGCGTCATCCTGCGGACCGCAGGCGCCAGCCGAACCATTCAGGAGATCAAGCGCGACTTCGAGTACCTGCTGAGGGTCTGGGAGCAAGTGCGCGAAACGACTCTGCAATCCGTCGCGCCGACTCTCGTGCATGAGGAAGGATCTCTGACCAAGCGGTCGCTGCGCGATCTCTTCGGCAAAGAGGTGGATGAGGTGATCGTCTCGGGCGAGGCGGGCTACCGCGAAGCGCGAGACTTCATGAAGATGCTGATGCCGTCTTCGGTGAAGGCCATCAAGCCGCATCTGGATCCCCAGCCGCTCTTCGCGCGCTACGGCGTCGAAAGCCAGCTCGACGCGATGTTCCAGCCGACCGTCACGCTGCGGTCCGGCGGCTATATCGTCATCAATCCGACCGAGGCGCTGGTCTCGATCGACGTCAATTCGGGCCGCTCGACCCGCGAGCACAACATCGAGGACACTGCTCTCAAGACGAACCTCGAAGCAGCAGAGGAAGTGGCGCGGCAATTGCGGTTGCGCGATCTGGCCGGCCTGATCGTCATCGACTTCATCGACATGGAGGAGCACCGGAACAACCGGGCCGTCGAGAAGAAGCTCAAGGATTGCCTGAAGAACGATCGGGCCCGCATTCAGGTGGGCCGGATCTCGCCCTTCGGCTTGCTCGAAATGTCGCGGCAGCGGATGCGGACGGGCGTGCTTGAAAGCTCGACGACGCCCTGCCCGCATTGCGGCGGGTCCGGCTTCCTGCGCGCCACTTCGTCCGTGGCGCTCCTGGTGCTGCGCGGCATCGAGGAGGCTTTGCTGAAGAGCCCGCAATACCATCTCACCTCAAAGACGCGGACCGAGGTCGCGCTCTACATTCTCAACCAGAAGCGCCTGACGCTGCGCGC
>JANODO010000145.1:0-12079 GCA_031412735.1 Rariglobus sp.
GTGGACGGGCAACGCGACTACCGCGTATCCAACGGCGAACCCATCACCATCATGCTTGCCCCTGAACGCCTGCCCTTGGTGCAGCGCCGTGACTACGCCCACTTCTCGGTCGTGCGTAGCAAACTCAACTGGAGCGGCGGAGTCGTCGGTCGCGGGCGGATCTGAAGATCGGGAGGTAGGAGCCCATTTATGGGCGATTCCCGACGGTCGCCGTTGCGGCCGCAGCATCGCCCATGAATGGGCTCCCACCTTTCAATCCGCCTACGGCTTCACCACGAGCTGCGTGCGTAGCTTCCGCTGAAACCGCTTTTGCGCGAACGCCTTCAAGTCCGCGATCGTCACCGCATCGATGTGCGCGTCGTAGGTTGCCGCGTCATCAACCGGCAAACCGTAGAGCGTGTTCAACCCGGCGTGCATGGCCCGCGCTCCGTTGGTCTGCAGCCCCATGCGACGACCGGACTTGAGGCGCGTCTGGCAACGCACCAGCTCCTCGGTGGTCACCTCGCCCGCCTGCACGCGCGCGATCTCGGCGTTGATCTCCGCCAAGACTTCGTCCGCCGTAGCCGGCGCGGTGCCCGCGTAAAACATAAACATGCCCGCCTCGATTCCCGTCACGCGGCTTGAGCGCACGAAATACGCCAGCCCCTTCTCTTCGCGCACGCGTTCAAACAAGCGCGACGACATGCCGCTGAAGAGTTCGTCCGCCACTTCGCCGACGTGGTAATCGTCACCCAGCAAGCCGGGTCCGGGAAACGCCTGAAACACCACCGCCTGCTCGCGCGGCTGTTTTTCAATGAAATCACCCACCTCGCCCGGCGCGGTGAAGACCGCCGTCCGCTTCGGCGCCGCGCCTTTCGGCAGCTTGGCAAGGAACGCCTTCAGCTTCGGTCCGAGCGTCTTCGGATCAAAGTCGCCGGCCGCAACCAGCACGATGTTGCGCGCCACGCCGAGGCGTTTCCACAAGCCTGCCAGATCGGCGGGCTTGAGTGCTTTGACGCCTTCGATCGTGCCGTGAGCATCGATACCGAACGGATGCGCACCAAAGAATTTTTGCCGCACGAGCTTTCGACCGACCGTGACGACGTCGTCGGCGTCCTGTTGCAAATCGGCGAGATGGGCGTCGCGCTCCACCTCGAAGCTCGCGCGTTTGAACGTCGGCGCGAGCACCGCGTCGGACAACGCCTCCAAAGCGCGCGCCACGTCGCCCGGCAGCACCTCGGCCGCGAGGCCAAAGCTATTGTTGCCCGAGAACGGGTAGAACGACCCACCGACCTCTTCGATGAATTTCGCGACCTCGGCGGCCGAGCGCTTTTTCGTATCCTTGGTGAGCAACGTGGCGAGGAGCGACGTGGCCCCGCGCAACTCCGCCGGCTCATGCACCGGGCCGCCTTCACACAACAGGCGCAGGTGCAGGTTGGGCAAGCGTCGGTCGGGGCGCAGCAACAGGCGCGCACCGTTGGGCAGCGTCTGTTCGGCAAATGCGTCGGGCACCCGGTCGATGGTCACCACGGTCGAGACGGTCGGTTCCGCGCTCTTCGGGTTGAGCGACACGGCGGTGACTCGTTCCGCGCCGAGGTAGGCGCCCAACACGCGGCGCAGGTCGGCGACCGTCACGCGGGCGAGGCGTTCGAAATACGTTTTACTAAAACCGACGTCGCCCGCCACCACCTCGGCGGCTCCGAGGCGCGAGGCCTGACCCGACATGGTCTTGCGCGTGTTGATCTCGCCGACTGCGAGTTGACGAAGACCTTTGCGGATCTGCGCCGGGTCGAAGCCTTGCTTAGCCACGCGGTCGAGCTCACGGCGGACCGCCTTAGTGGCCGCAGCGCGGTGCTTGGGTTCGCAGATGAACGAAATGTAGAACAGCCCGGTCTCGCCGGGATTCCAGCTGGTCGCATCGATGCTATGGACAAGCCGCGCTTTTTCGCGCACCGCCTGCCAGAGCGCGGAACTGTCGCCCTGCCCCAGCAGCACCGATAGCAAGTCGAGCACCGGCGCGTCGTGGTGGGTGACCCCGGGAATCTGCCACGAGAGGCCGGCCCGCGTGAGCTCGACGTCCTCGTGCCGGTGCAACGCCCGCGGGGCGAGCTGAGCCGGCTCGGGCAACACGAGAACCGGCGCGAGTTTCGCCCGGGGAGCGGCGCCGAAATGGTCTTCGACGAGGACACGCACCACCGCCGGATCAATGTCGCCGGCGACCACCACGACTAGGTTGTTGGGCACGTAACGGGCCTTGTAGTAGGACACCAGGTCGTCGCGCGTCACGGCGGTAAACACGTCTTTGTAACCGATAACTGGATACCGATACGGGTGCTGACGGAAGGCGGTGTCGAAGAGCGCCTCACCCAGGCGGTGATCCGGGTCGTCGTTGCCCATGGCTATCTCGCGCAGAATCACATCTTTCTCCCGCGCGACCTCGTCGGCCGGGAGCGTCGAGTGCAGCACCGCGTCGGCGAGCACATCGAGCGCTACGCCGACATGGGCCGACGGGAGGTCGATGTAGTAAACCGTGCGGTCAAAGGTCGTGTAGGCGTTGATGTTGCCGCCGTGGGCCTGGACCGTCGTCGAGATCTCGCGGCCGGCGCGACGCTCGGTGCCCTTGAAAAGCAGGTGCTCCAAGTAATGCGACAGCCCTGCGCCGAGCAGGCCTCCCTCGTGAATGCTGCCGGTCTTCACCCATACTTGGACGGACGCAACGGGTGCGGCCGTATCGCGCTGCACCAGCAAGGTCAGCCCATTCGCCAACACGGTGCGCTCCGGGGATACCTTCCAAAATGTTTCGAGCAGGCGCAGGTCGGAAGCGAATGAAGGGGTGGATTTTGCCATAAGGAAAAAGCCAGACGATGCGCACAGAGGCCAACGGCGCGAGCGACTTTATGCACTGCCGTGAGGTTGCAACGTGCTCATCATAAAACCATGAGGCCCGCCCCACCCTAAAACCTGATGCCGAATTTCGGCCCGCTCCTACCGACTTGGTAGGGACTTCCCTAAAGAGCACTCAGGCAGACGGGACACTCGGCGCAGTGACCCGGCCCCCACGCTGGGGCGGATTCCGGGGGAGAAACGGTTTTACAAATGCATCTTCAAACGTGTAAATCTCCCCAAAATCCTCGCGCCGGTCATTCTCCGTCTTGCTAAAGACGTTGTATTCAATCAGGTTAAAGACAATCTCACCCATGTCGCCGCAGCGTTGAACCCCCCATGAGTTTAAAACGGTAATTGCCAATGGGCCGAACTGATCAAGTGCATAAACCCTGATGCCAGTCAGCAGCTCTGCCCCTGTTATGTGCAAGGATTGCCTCGAACGCTCGGCGTCCTTTTTTTTGAGTTCCTTTACCGCGTGATCAAGTCCCTCCCGAATAAAGGTATACGCTTTTCGGTCGTAACGCGCGTCCTCCTTGCAGATGAGGTTTACAATTTCATTAAAATCCAAATCCGACATGATATTTGCGGCAGTGTGCATACCCTGGGTTCCTTCGCAATCCGCAACCGAAGGAACCTACCAACCGCCGGCTAATTACGAAAGTGATTCAAGATGTAAATAGAATGTAAAATAGTATAACTTTTTTACATTTCGACTTTCAATCGTGTAACGATATAGAGACTATACTGAAAACACCTATAATTTCTTCTTCACACACCCACCCTCCTATGACCGAAAATCCTGCATCCTCCCAAACTGACGTCACCCTTTTAGAGCAATCGTGTAGCCGTCTCAAAGCGGCCGGCCTTCGCATTACGCAACCGCGCATCGCTATCCTCAACGCTCTGATTAAACGCAGCGAGCCTGCCACGATCGAACAAATCCATCTCGATCTGAAAGGCAGTGCTTGTGATCTCGTGACGGTTTATCGCTGCTTGGCCGCATTTGAAGAACTCAGCCTTGTTCGCCGCTGCTACTTCCACAACGGCACAAGCCTCTACCAACTCCAGCTCACCCCCGAGCCCGTGTATCACGTGGTCAGCAAGGAAGGCGCGGTTCTTGAGACCATTCCGACAGAACTCGCAACCGAGCTCCACAACGTGATCTCCAAAATCGAGGCCAGCCTCACGGCTCGCGGCTTCTCCGATGTGACCAACATGGCGGCTTTCTTTGTGGCCCCGGCGGGCGGTAAATCGAGCACTGAACAGGCCTGAAGCCCTTCAGTCTAGTCTTAACAAACCTCACCACAGTCCTCGCGGGCTGTGGTTTTTTTGCGCCGTCATCCGCCACCTCCCGGAAACCAGCAAGAGTATTTCCAATAGAACTCCCGCCGCATCAAACCACTACTCGTTCACACGTAGCTACCCGATGAAAGCTCCCATTTTTACCGAAGGTAAGCCGCCTGCTTGCAGGCGCGGCGGCAGCGCGAGCGAGCTCGCGGCCTACGCGGTAGATTAGGCGGACAAATGGGAACTAAGCCAAGGGCAACTTGGTCGCGCTTCGGCTGTTAAACTGTGGCTCCAAAGGTTCGGCTGGCAGGTTCGATGCCCATGAAGACGACGGCGTCGCCACACGGTTTTCCGGTGGGAGCAGCTCTCCCTTCGGCCGACTACGTCCGCTGAAGCCGAGAGCCACCAACGCTGCAAGGACGCCCACGCCCCTCAAGGCATCACGCCGAGTAACCGCGCAACTCACGGGTGAAGTCATTGCGTGCATGGAGAATCACTCGGCAGACCCGAAAAAAACAGGTTTGTTCGTATCGCCCGTGAAACGCGCTTTCCGCAGCAGGCGTAAAGGGATTCTCCCCTGCGCCGTTCACACCTCATCCTTCGGCCAAAAGCCTTCGCAGAACCTCGTCCACGAGCTTCGGGTGAGCCTTGCCCTTCGACGCTTTCATGATCGGGCCCTTCAGGCCGTTGATCGCGCTTTCCTTGCCGGCTTTGAACTCGGCGACGGACTTCGCGTTGGCGGTAATGGCTTCCCGGCACCAACCTTCGAGCTCCGCCATGTCGGTCGGCGCGGCGGCGAGTCCTTTGCGGGCCACGATGGCGGCGGGCGGTTCACCGGAGGCAAACATTTCAATGAAGACTTCCTTTGCCGTGTGGTTGAGCAGCGTGCCGGCGTCGATGAGCGTCACCAAGTCGGCGATGTGCTGCGGTCGCACCTTCGAGTCGGCGAGGTCGAGCTTGGCGGCGCCGAGTTCGCGCTGAAGGTCGTTGACGACCCAGTTGCCTACGGCCTGGGCCTTTCCGGGGCCCGCGAACTTCGCCGCTTCCTCGAAATAGTCGGCCAGCGTGCGTTCCCACACGAGCACGGAGGTCAGCGTGTAAGGCAGCGAATACTGCGTAAAGAAACGCGTCTGTTTGGCGAAGGGCAGCTCCGGGCACTCGGCTTGGATGCGGGCCTTCCAGGCGTCGTCGACCTTCACCGGCATGAGGTCGGGATCCGGGAAGTAGCGGTAGTCATGAGCCATTTCCTTGGAACGGAGCGACTGGCTGGTCCCGGTCTGGCCGTCGTAGTCGCGCGTCTCCTGGACGATGGTGCCCCCAGCCTGGGTCACCGCGAGTTGGCGTTGGATTTCGTGGGCGATGCCGTCGCGCACGTAGGAGATGGAGTTGAGGTTTTTCAGCTCCACTTTGGTGCCAAGCTTGGTCTCGCCGACGGGGCGGATGGAGATGTTGGCGTCGCAGCGCAGCTGGCCCTTCTCCATGTCGCAGTCGGAGATGCCGCCATAAATCATGGTCGCGCGGATCGACGTGAGGTAGGCGTAGGCTTCCTCGGCGGAGCGTATCACCGGTTCGGATACGATTTCCATCAGAGGAGTTCCCGCACGGTTGTAGTCCACCAGCGAATCGAACGCTTCGTGGTTGAGCTTGCCGACGTCTTCCTCGAGGTGGATGCGGGTGAGCGCGATGAATTTGTGTTCGCCCTGGATGTTGCGGGCGGCGCCGGGCAGTTCGATTTCGACGGCGCCGTTGAGGCATATCGGCTGGTCGAATTGGGAGATTTGGTAGTTTTTCGGCGAGTCGGGATAGAAGTAGTTTTTGCGGTCCCACTTGCAGATGGGCGCGATGTCGCAGCCGAGGAGGAGGCCGGCCTTGATGATGGCGTCGAGGGCGGCCTTGTTCATCACCGGGAGGACGCCAGGGAGCGCGAGCACAACCGGATCGGTGAGCGTGTTCGCGGGCTGCCCGTAACCGGCGGCGACGCGCGTGAACATTTTCGAGTGGGTCTTGATCTGGACGTGAACCTCAAGACCGATGACGGCTTCGTATTTCATTAAAGTGGGAGGAGAATCAGAAGAGACGGGGTCGGAGTCGGAATTTTGTCACAGAGAGCACAGAGTTCCAATCCGAGTTCACAGAGCCAGGCGACGGAGACCGTGTTTAGTGAGCCAAGTGGTGCGGAAGTTAAAAAGCAGGCCGATGCGACAGTCGGAGAATTTGAGATAGGTGAGCACTTGCGCCTCATGAACATCGAGCAAGGCATCCGCGGTCTTAAGCTCGACCACAACCTGGTCGCCGACCAAAAAATCAAGCCGGTAAGCATCTTCGATCAACAGATCCTTGTAGCGCACGGGGCACAGTTTTTGTTCCTCAAACTTCAATCCCCGTAACGTCAGTTCATAAGCAAGCGCCCGTTGATAAGCCGACTCCAAAAGTCCCGGCCCAAGTTCGCGGTGAACCTCAATGGCCGCGCCAATAATCTGCTCGGTAAGTATGTCGGTATTCATGTGGGTCGCACTCCGTGAACTCTGGATTGGAACTCTGTGTTCTCTGTGACAAAAACTCAGAGATTCGGCGTCCGCTTCGCCCAGTCATGCGCTGAGTCATACGCATTCGCGATTGCCAACAAATCAGCCTCCTTGAACGGCTGGCCGATCAGCTGCATTCCAATCGGCAAACCGCCCGATGAGAAACCGCACGGCACGCTGATGCCCGGCAACCCCGCCAGGTTCACCCCGATCGTGTAAACGTCGCACAGATACATCGCCAGCGGGTCGGCCTTTGCGCCGCGCTTAAACGCCGGAGTCGGCGTCGTCGGCGTGAGAATCACGTCCACCTCGTTATACGCATTCAGGAAATCCTGCCGGATCAACGTCCGCACTTTCTGCGCCCGTAGATAATACGCGTCGTAATAACCGCTGCTCAGCACATACGTGCCGAGGATGATGCGGCGCTTCACTTCAGGACCAAAACCCTCGGCGCGCGACTTGAAGTAGAGATCCACCACATCCTTTGCCTCCGTCGAACGGTGTCCGTAACGAACGCCATCGTAGCGGCTCAGGTTGGACGAGCACTCCGCCGTCGCGATGATGTAGTAAACGCCCACGCCATACTCGGTGTGCGGCAGCGAGACGTTCTTAATCTCGCAGCCCATCTTCTCGTAAAACGAAACCGCCTTCTCGACGGCGGCGGCGACCTCCGGGTCGAGACCTTCGCCGAAATACTCCTTTGGAATGCCGATGCGCCACGGACCTTTTTTCTCCCTCAACGCCGCGCGGTAGTCCGGAATCTCGATCTTCACGGAGGTCGAATCGTTTTCATCGTAACCCGCAATCGCCTGAAGCGTGATCGCCGCGTCTTCGACCGTGCGGTTAAACGGACCGATTTGGTCGAGCGACGAGGCGAAGGCGATCAGTCCGAAACGCGAGACCAAGCCGTAGGTGGGCTTGAGGCCGACGACGTTGCAGAGCGCGGCAGGCTGGCGAATCGAGCCACCGGTGTCGGAGCCGAGCGTGGCGATGGCTTCGCCGGCCGCGAGCGCGGCGGCGCTGCCGCCCGAGGAACCGCCGGGCACGCAATCGAGGTTGTAAGGATTGCGCGTGGTGTGGAACGCGGAGTTCTCCGTGGAGGAACCCATCGCGAATTCGTCGAGATTGAGACGACCCCAGATAACCGAGCCGGCCTTTTTGAGCTTTTGCGTGACGGTCGCGTCGTAGGGCGAAACGAAGTTCGCCAGCATTTTCGAGGAGGCGGTGAGCGGCTGGCCGGTGACGGCGATCACGTCCTTGATGCCGATGGGAATGCCGTCGAGCGCGCCGAGCGACTGTCCGGCGGCGCGGCGGGCGTCGGACGCAGCGGCTTGCGAGAGCGCGTCGGCGGCGTCGTAGGAGTTGAACGCCTTAACGCGTTCTTCAACCGCCTGCGTGCGGGCAATGACGGCCTGGGTGAGTTCGACCGAGGTCGTGGTGCCGGCGGCAAGCGCGTCGGCGAGTTCGGCGATGGTGCGGAAATAAAGCGGGGACATCTGGAAAAAAGACGAGGGAAGTTACACAGAGGGCACGAGAGGACACCCAGAGAGCACAGAGTGCGGAGATGAAACGCGGAGACGGATTGGCTCCGTGACCTCTGTGCCACTTCTCGTGCCCTCTGTGTAATCTCCGATTGCCCGGCTCATTCGACGACCTTGGGGACGACGATCATGTTGTCGCGTTTTTCAGGCGCGTTGCGGAGCACATCCTCGACGGAAAGACCGGGCTTCGCTACGTCATCGGCCCAGACGTTGTAGATTGGAAAAGCGTGCGCGGTGGGCTCGACTCCATCGACGTTCACCTGCTTGAGCTTTTCGATGTTGGTGAGCACATCGGCGAGTTGGGCGGAGAATTTGACCTTTTCCTCGGGCGTGAGCGCGAGACGGGCGAGATTCGCGATGCGGTCGATGTTGAGATCTTCGGAGGCGGACATGGTTTAAAAAAGGAGAAGCCTGCTTGCAGGCGATTATGGGCCAAATCGCCTGCAAGCAGGCTCCTACACTCGGATTAAAGCCCAATCCAGTGCAAGCCATGCCTGCCCATAAAAAAGAAGGGAAAAGTGGCTGGCCCCCGTCCCTTCCAACTGTTCATCGTGGCGGCATGTTTGAAATCACCGGCACGGTCAAAAAAGTCTTCGAAGAGCAAACGTTCGGCAGCGGCTTCAACAAGCGCGAATTCGTCCTCACCATCGAGGCGGGCAAATTCCCCCAAGACATCAAATTCGAGTGCGTCAAAGATAAGGTCGCGCTCGTCGGCGCCCTCAAACCGGGCGCGAAGGCCAAGGTCTTCTTCGATCTCCGCGGCCGCGAATGGAAAGAGAGCTATTTCGTGAACCTCAACTGCTGGAAAATCGAGTCGCTTGGCGGCACGCCCGACGCGCCGGCGGCGGACGAAGACGGCGCTCCCCTATCCGAGCCAGACGGCGAGACGGTGCAGGGTGAAGACGTGCCCTTTTGAGGATCGAAAGGTAGGAGCCCGTTTACGGGCGATTGTTTGGCGCAACCAGTGGCGCCTAGGAGGGGACTGGCCGTATTTTGTTAGTTTTTTGGCTCATCCCACGCCTTTAAGCAGGTCACGTAGGAGCGTGCTGCGTTTTTGCTGAAACCGGCGCTGGCGGGCGGCATTAGTAGCTCGCTTGGACTCGGCGGACACCGGCGGGCGGCCGCGGCGCAGGCGCACCGGTAGGTCGGGCGCGGAGGTGAAGAGGTTGCGACGCTTGAAGGCCGGCGGCGTGTCGCGCAGGGCCAGCAACCGCGCACGCGGCCCTTCGTCCGCAAACCACGGCTCGGGCGCAATTCGCTCCACCTCTAAACACCAGACCGGCGGCGCGGTTCGGATGCGGACGGATAACCATTCGGCGTAGGCCGCGAGCGTAGCGTCGGCCAAGGTCCCTTTTGCAAAACGGTCCGCCAGGCGCTGCGGCGCAGTCTCGACCGTGCAAGCCAGCGCAGGACGTGAACCGACGCTGCGCACGGTATGCAGCCAGTCAGCCAGCTCATGTCCGAAACGGGCGAGCGAATCAGCACGGGCGGCTACTTCAGCCAGAGTTTGCGGGCGCGGTTGCATGGATATCAGGCGCGGTCGGAGAGCGTGGTTTCGACGATCTCCCTCGCGCGCTCGCTGAGCGTGTCGTGCGGGAAGAAACGGCCGAAAAGCGCTTCCACGTCCGCCAAAGAAACGGGCATGATTTTGCCGATAAGGAAACGGATGTCGGGCGCGTCGCCCGAATAGCCCGGCAAGGGCGGACGGCAGGCGCGCAGTTTTAGCGCCAGCAGGTAACCGGCGGTCGGCACCGTGACGGAGAGGCCCGGGCCGAAGGTCTCCGACGGTAGCTTTCGCTGTGCCTCTTGCTCAGACAGGAATTGTGCGACGTCGGCGTTGATCCAGTCCTCGGGCAGACCTTGCTCGATGGCGACTTGCCGCGAAAGGCGGTGACCTTCCTCGGCGGGTCGGATCAAGGCGTCCACGTCTTTGGTGCTATCGCGCGAGCCATAGACCAAGGTAAATACCGCGCCGCCATAGAGGGACAGTTCCAGTTCGATCCCATCGGCCACCGCAAGCTCACCTAAGCGACGGAGCGCTTGAATAAGGCGGTTTTTATCTAATGGCTCATAGGGCATTAAATAAAACGTTAGCTAACGTTTTATTTAATTCAATAGGCAATCGGGCCTTTCCACATGAGCCTGACACCGGCGCTGGCGCACGGCAATAATAGCTCCCTTTGAGGCGGCGGGTGGGGTGGTTCTATCAATCGAAAGCGCTGTCCGATTCAGAATTACCACAAAAAGCAGGATGGTGGGGAAACCACGCAGGGCCGGCGTTGCCCTCGACGGCACGGGGCGAGGACGACGGCGCTCCCCTACCCGAGGAGCTAGCAGCCTGTCGGACTTAGATTACAATCTCAATTAAGGCCCTCCGTAGCTCCGTATTCTCAATAAAATCGAACCGAAAAGTCGTTTATGCGCCTACAGACGGTTTCGACGGTCTAAGTCCGACAGGCTCCTAGGCCAAGCAGTAGACGAAGACGTGCCGTTCTGAGAATCGGAATGTAGGAGCTCGTTTACGGGCGATTGTTTGGCGTTCGAAAACGAAAAATGTTCGCGCATCTCTCATCGCCCTTAAACGGGCTCCTACCTTTTCGCAATCACCTTCGGATCTGGTAGCCGGTGGCTATCACAAGCTCGTCTTGTATCTTGGTGAAAACGACGTTGACCTCGTGGTCGATCAGCGTGCGGTCGGCGGCGCGCAAAATCAAGAAAGCCTCCACGGCTTATACATCCGATGACGAATTGCTCAATCTCGGGGAGGCAGACGTGCCAGACTTGAGCAACACCCCCCAAGTGATGGTTGCGAAAAATGTGATGGCCATGAGCACAGCGGATAATCCAATCCACAAGCCGCTCGGCCAGAAAACATTCCCGGCACCCAATAAAATCGTCATGAGCGCAGCGAAAGCTTGCGTTACCCAAGCACCGATTCGCTCGGCATCTGACATTCGCATCACGGTTACCAACTGCGCCATAAACCCATAGACCAGCAGCGCTGCAACCACCTTGAGCGCGCTTTCCCACGCCAGCGGTGCCAGCCAACCGGCCAACAACACAAGCCCTGCCGAGAGCAAATAACCTAGCGAGAAAAGTATTCGTGCGTTCTTCATCTCGTAGCACACTAACTCGGACCCAACGGCGGAGGCATAAGGGAGGGTATGGGGGGCGGAAGTGGCGGCGCAAACAATCCGGCAAGTTCCGGAAGCGTGCCAGCAGCCTGCCAACCGGCCATTCCCTGACGCCAAACAAGGCTTTGCGCATGGAATTGCCCCAATGGAATCATTTGCTGCAAGTTCCCCGATGGATAGGGACCGGCCTGCTGGCCATTGATGGCGACAAAAAAGGTCTGGAAAGATCGTCCGTTAAACTGGTCAAAACGCTCGTTCGAGAACGCAACGCCTCGATTTTCACAAAAGATAACGAAGGCAACGATCCGTGGAATCCCTTGAAAATGTGGAAGCCGGTGCAACGAACATCACGTCCAACGCCCAAAAAATAGCGGCGTTCTGCAGGCTGGATCGAAGTGCAGGAGCCCGTTTACGGGCGATGGTTTGGGCGCACGTCCGCGAAAGGGTTTTCGCACGCCGCTCATCGCCCGTTTACGGGCGCTGGAGTTTGGCCCGGAGGATGGGATCAGCCAAAGCGGCGAAACGGAGTTTACGCAGCGGAGAGCAAGGCGTGGGCGAGGCTGGGTATGGGTTTCTGGGTGTTTGCGTCACACGACGGTGGTGTCGCGAAGTCGGAGAAACTGGGCGCGCTGAGCTGGTCGGCCCATAACTCGCAGCGCAGCGCCCGCAAGAGGTCGGCCGTTGAGGTGCTCGGCGCGGCACCGTCGCGGCCGGCCGTGCGCCATTT
>JANODO010000146.1:0-1905 GCA_031412735.1 Rariglobus sp.
TGCCTACCCTGCAGATTCTTTGAGCTACCCTGCAGATTCTTTGGGCTACCCTGCAGATTCTCTGGGCTACCCTGGAGATTCTCTGGCCTACCCTGCAGATTCTCTGGGCTACCCTGCAGATTCTTTGGCCTACCCTGCAGATTCTCTGGGCTACCCTGCAGATTCTCTGGGCTATCTTGTAGATTCTTTGGGCTACCTTGCAGATATGCGGACAAGTCGCGTAGCGACGGCAGGAGCGGCGTCCGTCACCCTCATTCAGTCGCTACGCGACGAGTGTGTCTTTTTCCGGGGACCGTGGGTTGAAACCCACGGCTACCATCGGATGTCGCTACGCGACAGGGAGACAGATTGCGGCGCAAACGCCGGAAGGCGGAACGACAAGCGCCCCGGCTCGTATCTTTTCAAGCGAGTTTTAGTATGAAAGAGCGGCCTAAAGGTGGCGATTCTGGCCGCGTCGCGTATAAATCAGCCTCGCGCGAACTGTCCGGTTAGCGGAGACCGAGGCCGGTGGCCTGGCGGAGGCGGGCCAAGGTGGCGCGGGCGAGGGCGCGGGCGTGAGCGGCGCCGTCGGCGAGCACCTGGGTGATGTGGGCGGGGTCGGCCTCAAGTTCGGCGCGGCGGGCGCGGAGGGGGGCGAGGTGGTCGCGGATGGCCTCGAAGAGCTGCTGCTTGAAGGTGCCGTAGCCGACGCCGCCGGAGAGGAACTGGGCACGCATGGCGTGGACGGCTTCGGGGGTGGCGACGAGGGCGTAGAGGGCGAGGAGGGTGGAGTTTTCAGGGTCCTTGGGGTCTTCGACGGGGGTGGAGTCCGTCTTGAGGGACATGATTTTTTTGCGGAGAGTCTTCTCGTCGGCGAAGAGCTCGAGGGTGTTGCCGTAGCTCTTGCTCATTTTTTGTCCGTCGAGGCCGGGGACGGCGGCGGTGTCTTCCTGGATGGAGGGTTCGGGGAGGCGGAGGAGGCCGGCTCCGTAGCGTTCGTTGATTTTGAGGGCGATGTCGCGGGTGACTTCGACGTGCTGCTTCTGGTCGCGCCCGACGGGGACGATGTCGCTGTCGTAGATGAGGATGTCGGCGGCCATGAGGACGGGGTAGGCGAAGAGGCCGTGGGAGGCGGCGATGCCGCGGTTGAGCTTGTCCTTGTAGGAGTGGCAGCGTTCGAGGAGGCCCATGGGGGTGGCGGTGGAGAGGATCCAGGCCAGCTCGGTGACTTCGGGGACGTCGGACTGGAGGAAGAGGCGGGACTTGGCGGGGTCGAGGCCGCAGGCGAGGAGGTCGAGGGCGGCGCGCCGGGAGTTTTCGCGAAGGGCGACGGGGTCGTGGAGGGTGGTGAGGGCGTGGTAGTCGGCGATGAAGTAGAGGGCCTCGCCACGGTCCTGCCACGCGACGGCGGGGAGGATCATGCCGAAGTAGTTGCCAAGGTGGAGAAGGCCGCTGGGCTGGATGCCGGAGAGGATGCGAGGCACGGGGAATGAATTATGAAGGATGAATTATGAAGGATGAATTATGAATTATGAAAAGGGGGAGCCGGGGGGCTTTTGCCTGAACACTGAGCACTGAGCACTGAACACTTTTTCCCTACTGGTCGAGGCATTTTTTGGCGAGGCGGGGGAAGAGGGCGCGGAGTTTTTCCTCGTCTTCGTGGCCTTTGCCGTCGGACCAGAGGGTGGGGTCGCCGTGGAGTTCGGGGGGGCCGAGCTCTTCCTGGACGTCGTCGTATTCGGGCTGGTCGGTGCGGTCCTCGTAGGCGTCGCGGGCGACGCAGAGGATGTGGTCGCATTCGCAGGGGTCGCCGTCGGGGCCGATGTAGCGGAAGAGGTTGTCGGGGTTCTCGATGGCGCGCTTGAAGGTGTTCTCGCCCTGGGCGATGAGCCAGCCGCGGAAGGACTCGAAGCTGTCGTCGGCGGT
>JANODO010000147.1:0-27170 GCA_031412735.1 Rariglobus sp.
GGGGTCAGGAGACCCCGGCTCCATTCAGACTTCGGCGATCTGGGTCTCCCCTCCCCGCATCTTCAAACCCGGCGAAGAGTGGATCCTCAAACAAGTCCGCTCCTCCGAGGCCGATGGCTACCTCGTGCGCAACCACGAGCACCTGCGTTTCTTTAAAAACGACCGTAAACGCGGCGATTTCTCCCTCAACGTCGCCAACCCACTCACGGCCGAGTATTTTATTTCCCACTACGGCTTAGAGCGCGTCACCGCGAGCTACGACCTGAACGTTGCCCAGCTCGAGTCGCTCCTAGTCGCCGCGCCCGGAGCCTGGTTCGACCTTACGATCCACCAGCACATGCCGATGTTTCACATGGAGCACTGCGTGTTCTGCGCCTTCCTCTCCAAGGGCAAAGACTACCACGATTGCGGACGCCCCTGCGACAAACACACCGTGGCCCTCCGCGATCGCACCGGCGCCGAACTCCCGCTCAAAGCCGACGCCGGCTGCCGCAACACGGTCTACAACAACCGCGCGCAAACCGGCGCCGAATACGTCCAACGTTTCCTCGACCTAGGCGCCCGCAATTTCCGCGTCGAGTTCGTCAACGAGGGCGCCGCCGAGGTGACGCGCACCATCGCGCACTATCAGAAACTCCTGCGCGGCGAAGTCAGCGGTTACGACCTGTGGCGGGAGCTCAAGCTGCTCAACCAACTTGGGGTGACCCGCGGCCAAATGGAAGCCGCCCCGCAGGTCATGTTTAAAAAGACCTGAGGGACTCGGGCGGAAATAAAACGCCGAAGATGCGCCGGGATTGAAACGCCAGCCAAGGAAACGATGAAGGAGTTTACCAGAGGTAAATGACTAAAATCGGTGACGCTGGATCGCGCTTTAATACCAAGCAGATTTGGCGATTTATTTTTGGCCGAGTCCCTGATACCCAACAGCCCACGGGCAGCGGCATTGGGAGTGACCGGCACCGTCCGGTCCTACTCGCGTGGCTCATATTGAGAGAGCTCGTTTCGGCAGAGACCTCGGTTAACGCGCGTTGGTGTAGGCCTGACCGTTGGTCAGGCTTTCCCATTTTAGAACAGCCCGACCGGCGGTCGGGCCTACATCAGACAAGCCTCGAGTCGGCTTTTCGGCGGTTCATACAAAATTATTTTTGCTTGAGCGGGTTCACCGGACGGAGTCGCGCGACGTATCCGCCCAATACTTACGAATCCACAAATCCGGCGACGAAACGGTAACAGCTTGATCGATCCGAAGCTCCGAAAACAGACCGGCATGGCCGCTCGCGCAACCGCGCACTCGCCGAGCTTGAGCGAGGTTTTTCGCACTCGGCTTGAATTCGGCGTGCGCGCTTGCATGCCGCAAAGGGAGACGCGAACTATCGAGCACTGCATCGGTGGGCCACCTGATGCGCACATAAGAAAAAACCCAGCGCCCCCTCATACTTATCACCATGTCATCCTTCATGCGCATCTCTCACTTGGCTCTCATTGGACTGCTGCTTGCCTCCTCCCTGGCTCATGCCGTCGAGACGCGCCCCAAGCTCCCGCCGCACCCGCGCCTGCTCGCCACGCCCGCCGATTTTGCACGCATCAAAGCCGCCGTCGCCCAGCCCGGCCCCTTGCGCGATGCCTTCGAGGTGTTGAAGGCGACAGTGGAATACGAGGCCGACGAGCCTCCTTACGAACGCGTGCTCGTCGGCCGTCGCATGCTGGGTGTCAGCCGCGACGCGCTCCGGCGGATTTGGAACGGCGCCCTGCTTTACCGTCTCACGGGCAACCGGGAATGGGCCGCCCGCGCCGAAGAGGAGATGCTCGCGCTGGCCGACTTCACCGACTGGAACCCGTCGCATTTTTTGGATACGGCCGAGGCGGCGACCGCGATGGCCATCGGGTATGACTGGCTCTACGACACGCTTTCGCCGACTTCCCGGCTGGTCATCCGCGATGCACTCGTCGAAAACGCGCTCCTGCCCGGAGCGCGTGCCAATGCCCCGTGGCGGCGCCTGCACAACAACTGGCGCCAGGTGTGCGAGACGGGGCTGGCTCTAGCGGCGCTGGCCGTCGCCGACGAGCGGCCGGACATCGCGTGGTCCGCCATCCAGCGCGCCAAGGCGAACGTGGGCACCGTGTTCGACACGTATGCGCCGGCCGGCGCTTACGTCGAGGGCCCCACCTACTGGGACTACGGCACCACCTATCACGTGGTGCTCATCGAGGCGTTGCGCACCGCCACCGGCTCGGCGGGTCCCCTCGCCACCAACGCCGCCTTTCTTAAGAGCGGGTCCGTCATGAACATGCTCACGACGGCCACGGGCGGGCTCTATAACTACGGGGACTCGCTTTACAAACGCCCGTTTATGCCCGCGATGTTTTGGTTCGCCCGCGAAAATCGTCAGCCGGAAATCGCCGCCGTCGATCAGGCACACGTGAGCGCCCTCGCCCGGAAGCTCCGCGCGGCGGGGACAATGGACGGTTCGTTCACCAGTCGCTTTCTCGCACTGGCTCTCCTGTGGGGAGCGCCCGGCCCGGCGGCGGCCCCACCCGCGTTTCCGTCGAGTTGGTCCACGCAGGGCACCAACCCTCTCGCCATTTTCCGGCAAGGCGCGGGGCCAAAATCGCTTTACGTTGCTATGAAGGGCGGTCGGGCCCGCAGCAGCCACGCGCACATGGATGCCGGTAGTTTTCTCCTCGAACTCGGCGGCGTGCGCTGGACCGAGGATCTCGGCATGCCGGATTACACCAGTCTCGAAAAAGCCGGCGTCGACCTGTTTGGCAAAGATCGGTGGAAGGTGTATGCCCTCGGCCCCTTTAGTCACTCGATTCCGCTGATCGACAACATCCCTCCCAACGAGCTGGCGACGGGCACGTTGCTCGGCTACTCCGCACGCAACCAATCCGCGACCTTCGATCTGACCGCCCTTTATAGGGACCACGCACAACGCCTGCATCGCAGCGTGCGGGTTACCTCCCCGACGTCGGTTACGCTCCGCGACGAGTTCGTTGGCCTGGCAGTCCGCGCCCACTACCGCTTCACCTGGATGACCCGCGCCGCCGTCGTGATCGACGCCACCGGGGTAACGCTGAGCAAAGGCGGACGGACCCTGCGCCTGGACGTCTCCGCCGACGCGCCCTTTGAGATCAGGGACGAAGATGTCTCGCGGCCCCGCGCCTCCTTCGACGCGCCCAATCCCGGCCTGCGCCGCATCTCCGTGCTGCTCACGCCGCTGAAGCAGGCGCACTTCATTTCCGTTCGCGCCAGCCTGGTGCCACTCGCGCCCAGCTACGTGCTCCGGAACCCGGCAAACGCCTCCCGCCCCAACCTGCACGCCAGCGCGACTCGCCTGCCGCGCCTCGCGCCTCTGGCCGGCGAACCGCGTCTGCTGTGGAGATTGGACGCGCGAACGATTAACTCGGCCGCCTCGCCTCTTCTTTGACGACCGGCCGCGTTGTTTAAAACTGCTTCCGAATCGTCGGCCGTTCCTTTCGTCGGGCCGGAGGCGTCTCGGCACCTTTAAACCGGAACTCCTGGTTGAAGCTCGCGATCTAGCGCAACCTGCTGGGCATCTGACCGTCCGTTCATTCATTGCGTTCGCCGTTGCCCGCCGAGCGGGCACCCACGCCAAACGGCCCGCCGGGCCAGCGCCCCGAGCTGCGCTGCCATCTTCGCGCTGTCGCGCTACGTCGATGCTCTGTTCAGTGCATCTCGGAACCCATGCCAAATTCTCCTTGAAATGAGGCTTTAGAAACGAAACGGCCCTGCCGTTCCGCTACAGCCGCCGAGCGTAGCGGAATCGCGGAGCGATTTCGGCTACAGCCGCCGAGCAATGCCCGCGGCCACTCCGCCTCCGATTGAATTTCTACATCTAAGCGTGCTGGCCGGCATGCACGCCCTCGACGATCTCCTCGATCATCTTTTGGTTAAATGCCGGGATATCGGCGGGATTGCGGCTGGTGACGAGACCCCGGTCGCACACCACTTCTTCATCCACCCAGTTGGCGCCGGCATTGATCAAATCAGTCTTAACGGAAGGGTAGGACGTAAGCCGCCGGCCTTCGACGACATCCGCCTCGATGAGCAATTGCGGCCCGTGGCAGATCGCGGCAACGGGTTTCCCCTCTTCAAAAAAACTCCGCACAAACGCGACCGCGTCGGGCTCTATGCGAAGTTTGTCGGGATTGATCACGCCACCGGGCAGGAGCAACGCATCGAAATCTGCGGATCGGGCCTGGCTCACCTGAAGATCAACCGGAATGCTTTCGCCAAAACCATCGCCCTTCCAGCTTTTCACTGACTGCACGTTGGGCGAGACGATCACCGTCGTAGCACCCGCCTCGACGAGGGCGGCGCGAGGTTTCAGGAGTTCGCTTTCCTCAAAACCATCGGCGGTGAGGATGGCGACGCGCTTGCCGAGAAGCGGTGAGGATTTCTGGAGGGCTTCAGGAAGAGACTGTTTGATATTCATACTACACTCAGCTTACACCCAGCCGGCGTCGGCGTCACCGCGCGGCCGCAGAAACGGGCGGCCACCCGAGGCATCTGACAGTCCTTCCCCCAAAGCCGGGGCGATCGGTGCGCCGGACGGTATGCCGTCCCGCTATAAATTACACATGTAGGGCCCGACCTTGAGTCAGGCCGGTTGGGCGTGCGCACGCCAAAAGACCACCGGCCTCACGCAAGGTGAGGCCCTAGACTCACCTGAAAAGGAACGTGATAACGCGCGAGCGTCATCAGAACCAACGGAGCTCCCCGCGGGCGATTCACGCCATCTTTCACACCACGCCGCCCACCCCGTCTCCGCCTGCGGTTTCAAGCCGCTCACTCACACGGCTCGCCGGCCGCCGACAGTCGCACCGATGCCGACCGCCACGAGGATGCCGCCGCCGATCAGGTAGTAATAGTGCTCGGGCACGCGCGAACCACCATCGACCTTGTTGGCGATTTCCGTGCCCGTCTCGGCCAGGCCCCCCGCCAGGGAATCTTTGCGCGCGATGCCTTGGTAGACGAGAAAACCGCCGACCAAGATCAGGATAATACCGATTGTTTTGTTCATAAGAAAGATAGGTTATTCAGGTTCAACTTGCTTAACAACGGTCGAAGGACAGCTCAGCGCATCGACCGAAAAAGGCCCACGGCCACAGGCACCCAGCGGAAAATACCGCCAACCGCATCGCTGGGTTGCGGTCGCAACTTCGACTTGGCCACGTGGCCGAACGGCGACGCCATCAGCTTCAGCGCAGGCGAGATTTCGCGCCACTTTGCGCAGAGCACGTCCGCCCAGCGCACCGGCCAAAGCGCGTGCTTCACCTGGACTGTAAGCGCGTCCCGCCGCGAGGTGATTTTACCCAGCAACACGCGCTTTCGCTCCGCGAGGCGGTCTAGTTCTGCCTGCGGATACATTCGCGGTCCTCCTTTAGGGTTCTGATTGTGGCATCGAAGGGACAGGCCTGGTTAAAACTTTTGCGCAGCGCGACGATCACCCACGCCAACGCCCCGCCATAGGCCATCGTGAATCCCGCCAAGACGCCCAGGCGCGCGCCTTCCCAAAACAGATACACGACCGTCAGCGTCGCAAAGGACAACGTCATCACCCCGGCGAACACCGCCGCACTCATCCAAACGAGGATTCGCATCACCCGGCATTTTTCTTCCTGGAGCTCGATCGCAACGAGCTCGATGCGCTCCTGCACCGTGCCGAGCAAGGTGTCGCCCAGATCCGCGAGCGACCCGGTCAATCCGGACGTGGATTCGGCTGTGTTGTCCATAACGTAGTCGCAATACGGATACCCTTGATCAACGCTTAATCAGTCTTCGCCGCGACGCAGGAAGACGCCGAGCAACACCCCCACGCCGAGGGCGATCGCCAGGGATTCATACGGGTGGGTGCGGATGACCGAATCGGCCTGCTTGGCGCCGGCGACAATCTTTTCCCGGGCAAACGTCACGCCGTCATTCACCTTTTCCTTGATGTCACCCAGGCGCTCCCGCAGCGAGCTCAGGCTCTCGGCGGCATCCTCGGAAAAATTGGAGCCGATGGTCTTCTCGGCCTCGGCAATCAACGAACGCAGGTGATCAATCACTTGTTCGGGCGTTTCGACGGGGGTTCTTCTGGTATTCATGGAATGGGGATAAAGGATTTTCAGGATGCGGAGCTGAGCTGCACGAGCACCACGGACCCCATTTGGTCTGATCAGTTCGGGCACCGGTTTGGAATTTTCTTCGCCTGGCAGGGTGACCGGTAGGGCCCCTTTAGACCGCCCCCGCGGCGCGTGGACAGAATCCCCACTGCTTAGGCTTGCGCCCCACCGCAGGCAGGCGTGCTATTTCAACCTTCGTCAGCAGCCGGGCCTATAGCTCAATGGTCAGAGCAGGGGACTCATAATCCCTTGGTTCTGGGTTCGAATCCCAGTGGGCCCACCACTTCGCGGAGCATTTAACACCACAGGTGAGTGGCCCGGAAGGTAGGAGCCCGTTTACGGGCGATGAACGGCGCGAGAAACCGTGCAGGTCCTCGCACGCTCACCATCGCCCGTAAACGGACTCCTCCCTTTCGACCACCGTGTAGCTTCGCACCCGTGATCACGCCCTCAGTTTAGAATCACTTCTCCGAGTCGCCATCGAGACGCTGGGGGCGTCCGGGGATGAGCGCTTCGACGTTGAGGCGGATTGATTCGAGGTTTTGACGGACCAACTCGCCCATCGTCGTGCAGCTCAGATAGGCGTCTCGCCCATAATGCTCGGCCAACGCAACTCGTAATTCGTGGATGTTGCTCTCGGTCGAAATCGTGTCGGCGGACATCGCGGTGAGCAGGCTCTCGAGCCGTTCCCCGATGATGAGCGAGCGTTGTAGGATGAGGACCTGTTCCTCGCGCTGGTATTGCTGCGCTGTCTCAAGGCGCAGGTGTTTCACGCAAAAAAGAGCGAGCGGCTGGTTTCCTTTGAAAAACTGCGGCCGGTAGAGGTTCATGCGGCCCTCGTAGCTCTGCTGATCAAAGTCCATGGCGCGAATGCGCACCTGAGCGCCTTCAAAGTCGGGGGTGAGCACCACGACGAAATTGTAGCTGCGCATGTCGCCGAGTAGCCGCACGAAGCAGCGCTCGTTGAATTTCACGAGTTCTTTGGCGAGACGCACCGGGCTGATCTCCGGACTGCCCAGCCAACGATCAATGAAGTCGTTGCCGGGAATGCCCGCGATGTGCTCCTCGACCAGCGTGCTGCCGCACGTGAGGTAGTTGAGGCGGTTGGGCGACAGCAGATGCTCCAGCTCGAGCCCGTAGATGCGCGAGGCGTCGCCGCGCTTGATATAAAAATAATCGGGATTGTCGTTATACGCATTCACAATCCGGATACGGAACGGCATCGAGTTGCCGAAGGCGCAGAAATCGATGCGGTCGACATAGAGGTGCTTCATCACGGACAGGTCGCCATCGACGCGGATGAGCGCATATACGCGTTTCAGATCCTCCTGCAGAGACTCCATCTCGAGGGAGTTGTAGAACACGCTTTCCCACAAGGTGGACATGCCCTTGGCGTCGTTAAGCGGGACCGAGTCGGCGAAATGCCGCAACCGGTCATACGTCACCGGCAACTCGCGCTCGCGCCGGTAACGGCGCAAATAGCCCCGCAACCCCGCGTTGATCGGGAAGCTGGGCTTCTTCTGCTGCGGACGCACAATGGAGCGCGGCGTTTCTTCCATAAACGAGGCAACCTGCGCACCGATTACAGGCGTGGCAACGCCGGACCTGCCCAGTTCTACTTTGTTAGACTGATATCATCACGTGGGCCGCGAGTTCGCTCCCGCTCCGAACCGCGCCTGCAAGCAGGCTGCCTACCTCCTGGAAATGAACGTTTCCGGAGGCTTGGAGATTGCAAAAATCCGTCAAACACTCAGCTCGCACTCCTTTCGTCTCGTGTCGCCTCGCGGGAAAATTAGGTGTTATCCGATGCTACTGCTTGCCGCCACTGCGCTGGAAAAGATGGAGGCCGTCCCGATCAAGTTTTGGCTGAATCTGGGCATGGCGATTCTCATTTTCGTAGGATCCGTGATCGTCATTCGTAAGGCGGCCGAGATGAACAAAGTGCTCCTTTCGGTCGTCATATTCGTGGTGCTCACCAGCGTGGGCTTCAATTGGATCTACGCACGCAATGAGCCTGCGTTCATGACCCCCTATATCGACCCGATCGCCGCGTTTTTCCCCTCATCCGAAAGCAAGTCCCGCCAGGAAAAAAAGGCCCAGCTACCCGACTGAGCCGCAATCATTCATCCCGTGGGCACGCCCGTGCCATGAGGCGGTTTTGTGCTGAGAATGAACGCATCTCGCCAAAATTGGGGTTGGTCTTTGGGGTGGCATACCTCACGGTAACCTCTTTTCCACCATGCCCAAGACGCACTCCGACATCGGACTCATCGGCCTCGCCGTGATGGGTCAAAATCTCGCCCTCAATATCGCCGACCACGGCTTCCAGATCACGGTTTACAACCGCACGGTCGAGAAAACCGACAAGTTTGTCGCCGAAAACCCGAACACTCCCGGCGGCCTCATCGGCTCCAAGACCCTGGAAGAATTCGCCGCCTCCCTGTCCAAGCCCCGCAAGGCGATCATCCTCGTCCAAGCCGGCAAAGCCACCGACGCCGTGATCGACGGCCTGACCGCCGTGTTTGAACCCGGTGACATCATTATCGATGGCGGCAACGCCCTGTGGACCGACACCATCCGCCGCGAAAAAGCCCTTAAGGAAAAGGGTTTCCTGTTTATCGGTTCCGGCGTGTCCGGCGGAGAAGAAGGCGCGCGTTTCGGCCCCTCCCTCATGCCCGGAGGCGACAAGGAAGCGTTTAAGCACCTCGAGCCCATCTGGAAGGCCATCGCCGCCAAGGTCGACAAGAAGACCGGCAAGCCCCTCACCGGCGCGAAGCCCGGTAAGCCCATCAAGGGCGGCGTCCCCTGCACCACCTACATCGGCGAAAACGGCGCCGGCCACTACGTGAAGATGGTTCACAACGGTATCGAATACGGCGATATGCAGATGATCTGTGAGGCTTACTCCCTCATGCAGGGCCTCCTCGGCCTCAAGCCCGCCGAGATGGGCGAGATCTTCTCTACTTGGAACAAGGGCGCCCTCGACAGCTTCCTCGTCGAAATCACCGCCGACATCCTCAAGCAAAAAGACCCGATCACGAAGAAGCCTTTCGTTGACATCGTCCTTGATACCGCCGGCCAAAAGGGCACCGGCAAGTGGACCTCCGTCAACGCCCTCGACATGGGCGTGCCTGCCCCGACCATCGCCGAATCCGTCTTCGCCCGCTGTATCTCCGCGATCAAAGAAGAGCGCGTTGCCGCCTCCAAGGTTCTCAAAGGCCCGAAGATCAAGAAGGTCTCGCCCGCCAAGAAAAAGGAGCTCATCGCCGCGATTCACGACGCTCTCTACTGCTCGAAGATCTGCTCCTACGCGCAAGGCTTCCAGCTCATGCGCACCGCGCAGGGCGAATACGGTTGGAAACTCAACTTCGGCCAGATCACCCAGATCTTCCGCGGTGGTTGCATCATCCGCGCTGCCTTCCTCCAGAAGATCACCGAGGCTTACGCCCGCAACCCGAAGCTCGCGAACCTCCTCCTCGATCAATACTTCAACAAGACGATCCAGAAGGCCCAAACCAACTGGCGCAAGGTGATCAGCCTCGCGGTTGAGAACGGCATCAGCATCCCGACCTTCGCGTCCGCCCTCAGCTACTACGACGCCTACCGCTCCGCCCGTCTTCCGGCGAACTTGCTCCAGGCGCAGCGCGACTACTTCGGCGCGCACACCTACGAGCGCACCGACACACCCCGCGGCAAGTTCTTCCACATCGACTGGCCCGAGGCGACCCGCCCGCAGCTGGAAGCCTGACCCGCGTAGGCCGCGAGCTCGCTCGCGCTTCCGTTCTCTCAAAGGCGCGACCATCACCGGTCGCGCCTTTTTCGTGTCCAAAACACCAATCCCTCCTGATCCCAATTCTCATCTAAAATGACCCCTCCCTCCCGCAAACAAACCGCCGCCCGCTGGGTGCTCGCGCTCTTCATGATCGTCGCCGGCGTGAACCACTTCCTCGCCCCCGAAATCTACCTCGGCATGATGCCCGCGTGGCTTCCGGCCAAGGAAGCGGCCAACCTGATCTCCGGTGCGGCCGAGATTCTTGGCGGGCTCGGCTTGCTAATCCCCGCTTTGCGCCGCGCCGCCGCATGGGGGCTGATCGCGCTCCTGCTCGCCGTGTTCCCCGCCAATGTCCAGGTCGCTTTGAACGGCCACATGCCCGGCCTCGAAAGCGCCTCGCCTGCGTTGCTCTGGTTACGCCTGCCGTTTCAAGCCGTCTTCATCGGCTGGACTTGGTGGGTCGGCCTAGCGCCCACGTCGTCACGACCGGCCAAAACCTGAATGGGGAAGAATGCTGACGTGGTTCGGCCCGCCCCCCGTCGTCGTGGCCCAAAATCAATTTGGCACACCCACTCGGCCCAAAGAGTAATCTCCGTCCCCGGATCATACCAGCGGTCTACCGCGAGGCCGACACCCCGCGCGCGTGGCTCCAACGCCACGACTCGAGGTCGTCCCAACGACCCACCGTGAGCCCCACATCGATAACCTCTCCGCGCGCGTAGTCTGCGGGTTCGGTGCGCAAGATACGAAACCCCCAGTGCGGCGCGCGTCCCGGATCATGCGGCGCCGAGCTGAGGTGCAGATCGTCGTCCACTGTCGTGCGGAAATACACCGCGAGCCCGTCAATGCGGCCGGGGTTGGTCACAACGCGTTGAAAGCGCAGGTCCCGGGGCAAGCTCGCCTGATCGACCGTGTGCAGATCGAAGGTGAGGGCCGGCGCGGCCTCGCCCAAAAAATGGTCGACCAAGGCCGCGTCGTTGCCGGTGAGGTTGTAGTAGTTGGGCTCTTGCGGACGGTGATGTTCCAGCGCGGAAAAATCGTAGCCCTCGATATTGAGATTCCAGATGAACGGCACGTGACGCGTGGTGTTGAGCTGCACGGGCTCGCAGAAAAACTCGAAGCACGCGGGCAGGATGCGGCCGCCCGGTTTGAGGAGTCGGTCGCGCAGGTCGCAGATGTTGGGAATCATGGCCTCGTCGAAAAGGCAGTCGCCCATCTGTTCGTGAAGAATCACATCAACCGGCTCGGGGAGAGTGAATTTGCTGCTGTGGCCGGAGACAAACGTCACCCGCTCCAGACGATTGGCGGCGGCCAACGTGCGGGCGTGTTTTAGGATTGGTGAGTGATCGAGTGCGTGCACGTGAGCCGCGCCCCGGCGGGAGGCAAACGCGGCGAGAATGCCGGTGCCGGTGCCGAGATCGATGACGCGGTCGCCCGGGTGGATGTGGCGCTCAATGGCCGCATGGTAGAATGCGATGCGCGGGCGGTCGGCGAGCATGCGCTCCTGTTCGTGGAAACCGGAGAAGTAGCGCCGGTTGTTGTCGCGATGGGCCTCCTCGTGCGAGCCGTGGCGGTTGGAGTGGCGGCGAAGCGCGAACGTGGCCCAGGCCAGACAGCGGCCAAAGAGTGCGGTGGGCATGAGGAACGTGGAGAGAACGCAAAGTCTGCGAGCAGCGTCACTCGATTTCGTGAAAAATCGCGGAATAGCAGTGATTATTCAGGGCGAAGGGCAACCGGCGGTGGGGTTGAGGTGGTGAGTCAGAATGGAGAAGGGGACGCTGGTCGCGGTAATGCTGATGGCGTGCGATGTATCGGGTGTAAGACTAGCCAAGTGATAAAAGGTCGAATTCTTCGAGCCACGAAGTTTTGGACCACTAACGGAATCGGCCAATGGGCCGACTCTCGGGGAGTGGCTATGGCTAATAGCCTACGCAGTGCAGCGGAGGAGCGGCTAATGCCGCCGAAGGATGTCAAGCCGCTGATTCTCAACCAAAACACGAAACACGAAGTTTCCCGAGATAGGAAGAGATCAAACTGCGGCATCAGCCGCGCCTCCGCTCAACGGCCGGAGCCATTGGCGAGAGGCTGCTCCCCGAGAATCGCCCGTTGGGCGATTCCATTAGTGGTTAACCCACTCCGAATTCGACCGATTTAAAACGCGACCCGACCTGCATCGAACCTAACGGATTAGGGCTAGTCTGCCGTCCCAAGAAAAATAACACATGTCGTGCCTGACCTCGTGTCAGGCCAGTTGGGCGTGCGCACGCCGCGAGACTACCCGGCCTCACGCAAGGTGAGGCTACACCAATCCGAAAATTCAGTCGTTACCGGCTACTCGTTTAATGCGACGATAACCACGACGGCGGACGCCAGCAGATAGGCCCCCGGATAGGCCCAACGGAGCCATTTATCGAGACGGATGGCCTTGGCCTCATCGCGATCGTAGAGGTTGCTGATCCAGACCATGCCGGCCATCGCCAGCCCGAGAAAAAGGTAGGACAGCACAAAAAACCAGTCGATGACCGTCAGGTAGGAAATCTTCGGCAGGCCCGAATGCAGAGAGTAACTCAGCGCGACGACCGTCAGGAGGCTCGCGATGATCACGCTCATGCGGTCGGAGAGATCCTTGGGCGGCAGGAAGAACACGGCGAAAGCCATGCCGAGCACGATGCCCAGCGGCACCATCATTTGCCAAATATAGAACTGCGTATGCCGCTTCACTTCGAGCGTCACGAGCGCCCGGCTGTAGGTCTCGTTGAATTCTTCGCGAAACGTGGGCTCCACGCTGCCCACCAGTTTTCCCGGAGCCCATTGCGGCAGGGAAATTTGCTTCGCGATGCGCAGATTTTCTGCGGGCAACGTCAACTCCACCGCGTCGGCGAGATACTGGAACGATTCCAATTCGAGCTTCAGCTGCTGCGTGTCGAAAGGCAGTTTGCGCAGGTCGAGCTGGGTGGCGATTTCCACGGTCAGCTGGCGTTCGAATTCCACCCGTCCATTCGGATAAATGCGAAGAAGCGCGTGGTGGAGCTCGGCGGGCGCGGTGGTGCGATTGAATTCTACCATGGGCCGCCAAATCGTATTGACCGCCTCAATGGCGATATCCTCGCGGAAAACTTTGGCGGCCTTGTCCTCGTGTGCCTGTGCCGGATCCTGCCAATAGACGCCGAGCAGGACGTGGAGGGTAAATTTTCCGCCCGGTTCGTCGATGTCGGTAATGTCCAGGATGTGGACGCCCAGCTCCACCTTGCGCGGGGCGGCCGGGCCGGCATTCGCGTCGGCCGCACGCAGCGCCGCCGTCAACAAACTAAACAGGAGGAGGAAACGCAGAAAAACCATGGCGGGTGTAGAGGATAAAGGCCGAGAAAGCGGACCTCCCCCTGCCCGTGCAAGTTCGGAGCCGTTCCCGCACCTAGATTCGAGCGGAAACAACGGTCTGCCCTGTGCGCGAGCAAGCTCGGGGCCCACGCGGTGAGATCCGTTCGTTAAAGGAATACGAGCTCCGATCCGGTTTGTAACCTATTAGGTGACAAAACAAATTGGCAGGCCCCCTTCACGGGTTCCTGTTTTACGGGCAGGTTGCCAATCGTGGTGCCGTGTGTCGGGCTCATTAATCATGACCCTTCGCGAACCGGAATTCGTCGATCTACCCACCGCAGGCGGCCCTATGCGCACGCAGATTTTCCGCCCGACCGGTGACGGGCGCCACCCCGGCATCGTGCTCTACTCGGAAATTTTTCAAATCACCGCCCCCATCCGCCGCACCGCCGCATTCCTCGCCGGACACGGGTTCATCGTTGCCGTGCCGGAGGTCTATCACGAGTTCCTGCCCGCCGGCACCGTGCTCGCCTACGATCAAGCCGGGGCCGACAAGGGCAACGAACTCAAATACGCCAAAGAACTCGCCAGCTACGACGACGATGCGCGGGCCGCCGTTGCGTATTTGAAAAACAATGACGCCGGAAACGGCCTCGTCGGTGCGCTCGGCATCTGCCTCGGCGGACACCTCGCGTTCCGCGCCGCGATGCTGCCCGATGTCACCGCAACGGTCTGCTTCTACGCGACGGACATCCATCAAGGCAGCCTCGGCAAGGGCAAAGCCGACGACTCGCTCGCCCGCATTCCGGATATCAAGGGGGAACTCATGATGCTTTGGGGCCGTCAGGACCCCCATGCCCCGGGCGAAGGTCGCGCTAAAATCTACTCCGCGCTCACCGCCGCCGGCGCTACGTTCACGTGGCATGAATTCAACGGAGCCCATGCCTTTCTCCGCGATGAGGGCCTGCGTTACGATTCCGAACTTGCTCATCTCACCCTGGGCATGGCTGTGGCGTTGTTCCGCCGTCGCCTGAACTAGAATCATGGCCTACTCCGACGAGCCCAACCTGGTCACACCCACCCGCCGTTGGTCGCTTAAGACGATCGGCCTTATCGCGCTCGTGCTCGCCTTGGTGGGCGGGATTTTGTTCATCCCCCTCTATCAACACCAACTCGACGAAGCCGCTCACGACATCCCTCGCGGGCCGCACAAAGGATCGCTCTATAACCTTAGCCTCAACAACGCGCCCCACACGTTGGAACTCGGGTGGATCGCACCCGCTTTCTCCGCCGTGCTAACGCCCGCGCCCCCAGTGAACACCACTCTTGAAGTATCCGGTGATTTCGGAACCGAGACGCTGCCATGGAACCTGACCGAAAATCGCTTCGGCCCCGGATCGTCACGCTTGGATCCTTATGTTCATTACAAGGTGAAGCTCACGCTACGCAGCGGTGGTCGCGTCCTTTGGAGCGACACCCGGTGGTGCTACGGCCTGCATGACACGCACGGCCACAGCCACTGAGCCACCCACCTCGCTCACTCCGCTCTAACTGGCACGGAGCCATCGGCAAACTCGGCGTCCATTCGCTGGCCTTCTCGCACCGCGGCCTTGGTTTGCACGGGTCGCCCTGATTCGTCGCGCATGATTACGAAGCCGCGGTTCAATACCGAGGCCGGGCTCGCCGCCTGCAATCGCTTCCACAGAGCCAGCAGCCGGTGCGATTCCGACTCCACGCGTCGCTGCGGCGAACGCTCGCGCAGCAACGCAGCAACCTCCGTCAAGCGTTGCCGTCGCTCCTGCACCGAACCACTCAACGCCGACGCCAGCCGGTTGGCCATATCATCAAGCCGCAAGTAGCCGCGCTCGATCTGTGCTGACGGCGCGAGGAGGCGCAGTCGTGAACGCGCATGATCGAGTCGTTCACCCGCCGCGTCCAACGCCACGCCGACGTGGTGGTTTAAGTCTTCCTCAAGTCGCCTCGCTTTATCCGCCGCCGCGACGAAGCAGCTCGAGATCAACTCCGCCGCCGCACTCGGTGTTTCCGCACGCAGATCCGATGCGAAGTCACACAACGTGAAATCGATCTCGTGCCCGACCGCCGAGATGATCGGCAGCCGGCACGCCGCCACGGCGCGAACCAGCTGTTCCTCGTTAAACGCCCACAAATCCTCCAACGAACCACCGCCGCGACCCACGACCAACAGATCAAAAAACGGCTCCGCCACACGCGTGCCACGCTCCGGCCCATTGGTCATTGGACATTGGTCATTGGTCATTCCGCCGCTACCGGCACCCGCCATCCCTTTCGTTAACGCATCGGCATAAGCCACCATCGCCGCAATTTCGGCGGCCGCCCCGTCGCCCTGCACTTTGGCAGGCAGCACGACCACCCGCCCGCGCCAGCCGCGGCGGATGAGTATTCGCATAAAATCCTGCACCGCCGCACCCGTTGCCGAGGTGATGAAGCCCACCGTTCGGGGCATCGAAGGGATCGCGATCTTATTCTCGGGGGCGAACACTCCTTCGTCCGCCAACCGACGCTTCAGCGCCTCGAATTCTCGCTGCAAGCGGCCCACGCCATCTTCGAGCACGGCACGCACGATGAGCTGATAATTACCACGCGCCTCGTAAACCGAGATCTCCCCGTAAACGACGATCTGCGCTCCGTCGCGCAGCTTCACGTCTTGTCGCGCCGCGTCGCCGCGAAACATCACCGCCGACACCTGGGCACCCGCGTCCTTGAGCGAAAAATACACATGCCCGCTCGCCTGTATTCGTAAGTTAGATACTTCACCGCGCACCCAGCCGGGGCGCACCTGCGACTCCAGCACGACCTTCACGCGGCGCGTGAATTCGGTCACGCTCTCGATACGCGCCCCACTTTCCCCGCCGTCCTGGCGGCCATCCATGTTATCACTCTTCATCGGGCGCAAACCTGCCGCCATACCCCGGTCGATACAATCGCACGACACCCAGTTTCTCCAACGTCTCGAAATGCGCGTCACGGGCGAACACCCGCAGGTCCCGCGCTTGGGCGATCGCCGCGATTAAATGATCGTTCCAAGGCAGCGTGTGCCCCGCGTCGCGCAGCTTCCAGGAAAACTCCTTGGCCGCTTTCCAGTCCGCCTCAGCGCACTCCCAGTAAGGGATGCACGAGAAAAACGTCTCGAGCGCCCGTCGCTCCTCGCGTCGGGCCCCGCCCATCACCTCAAGCTTCACCGGTGCGCAGAACCCCGCCTCATATTCATCGAGCAGCGCACGCAACGCGACTTTGGTGGCCAGGTCGCCGTCACGCCGCGCCGCTTCGATCCACACCGACGAATCCACAAGAATCATGGCGAGCGTCCGGTCAAAGCCCTTGCTTTTCCACTTCGTCATTGGTCACCGGATAATCGAAAGCGCCCTCCATGAGCAGCCGTCCGAATTCACGGGCCTTTTTGCGCTTCAGGAATTCTTCAACCGCTTTGCCCACGGCCGGCCCTTTTTTACGCTCATTGGTGGCCGCCAGCAATTCCTCCAAAACCGCCTCATCAAGTTCAACAGTGACTTTCATACCCTAAAAATCACCCAATATCCTTAAATTACAATACATTTTCCCTTAAAAATAGGATTAAATACTAATTTTCTAGGCAGGAACATTATTCCTCTGCGTTTTTTTCCTCAAAAAATTAACGCCAACAGTCAATGCAACTAACAGACTTAATCCAATCAGGACGCCTTTCCCCTTACCGTGCGCCACCGCATCGCCAAAGATGATGAAAGCGCAGGCGTAGAGGGAGGCGATTACCCAGGATATTGTGAAATAGGAGGCTACGGGAATCCTGGCCATGCCAAGCAGGTAGTTTTGCAGCACAAAGGGCGTCCCTGGCGTCACCCGCACCAAAATCACTAAGGATCGGTGATCGGCCTCGGCGACATCCGGAATCCGAAAGCCCAGCCAGGAACAGACCCGCTCCACCCACGGGCGCAACAACCACCGGGCGAGCACATAGGTGAGCATCAAGTTCACCCCGATACTTAAGAACGCCAATCCCAACACCAGAGGCATTCCCAGAACGGGCGCAAACAGCGGCCCCACCGTAAGCGTGAAAATCGATATCGGCGCGCCCACCGCCGGCATCACCGCCATGAGGGTGAAGAATGGCCACGGCCCCAATTCGCGCACGTTCGCGAGCAACGTATCGAGCGCTTGGCGGGCATCGTAGCCGCGACTGCGCAACCACCAGAGTGCCGCGCCCAAAACCACCACTCCACCCGCCGCGACGGCTCCCACGAGCACCCAACGCATCGTCGATGTGATTCGCTTCATGGGCGCAACCTCCCCGCAGCATTCCCCACCGTCAAGCTCTGGCCCGCTTCACGGAGCGGAGCATCCAACCGCGAACGTAAACCCCTCGTTAATCAGCCGACCACCCGTTTCAGACTTCCGTGTGACGCTCGCGTGCTTACCGTTGAGCAACAGCTGTGTCCGCACCTTCCTCTCTCACAAAAAACCGTTCGGCGGGCTGGCCCTTTTGGGCCATGACCGCCGCGCTCATTTACGGGGGCCTGCACCTACTTTGGTATTGGCAAACTCCCCTTGGCCAAATCCCCGTGCTCGACGAACGCGAAAACCTCGATCTCGCACGCCTAATCGCGACCGGCCTGCCAGCGGAGCCTTTTTACCGCGCGCCGGGATACCCCGGGTTGTTGTCGATCGGCTACTGGCTGGGCGTGCCGGCAGCCGGAATGCCGTTTGCCGCGACATTTATCGGGCTGCTGATCCACGGTGCGTCCGCCTACGTGGCGGCGCTATGCGCGCGGCGTTTGTTCTCACAAGAAAACCACCACGCCGCCTGGGTGGCGGGGCTGCTGTATGGACTGAATCCGGTCCTCATCCATCAAGCGACGCAGATCCTCGACGGAGCCTTGGCCAACTTCGGATTGCTGCTGGGCGCGCTGAGCTTGATTGGCGCACTCGATGAGGACCGCCCCTCGTTCCGCCCCGCACTCGGCACGGCGATGGCGTGGAGCCTCACCGCGCTCGTGCGCCCTCAGTTGATCGTAGCCTGGCTCGCGTTTCCCGTGATTTGGTGGCTGGCGACGCGCCGCCCTGGGCAAGGCGTTCGCAGCGTTAGCATGGGCGTCGCGGCGCTGGTGATCAGCATGCTCCCGCTCCTCGCCTTCGGCGCCGTCCAAGCCCGCCTATCCGACACGTTTCGTATCATGCCCACCCAAGGCCCCTACAACCTCTGGGCCGCGAACAAGCCGGGAGCCCACGGTCGCTATTTCTCGCAAACTATCCGGCTTCCGGCCACCGAAGCGCATCGCAACCCCACGCTGGTCGAATCGCAGGTCCTGTATACGCGCGAGACCAGCCTTCCCGCCGACGACATCGACGTGGTAAACGCCCACTGGTCCCGCCGCTTGCGCGATACCGCCCTCGCCGACCCGGCGGGCCTGCTCCAACGCGCCCTCGCCCGCGTGTATCACCTTTTCAACGACGCCGAGCAGTATAACAACAAGACCTACGCCTTCCATAAGGCGCGTTCGCCCTGGCTGCGATTCAACCCCATCGGCTGGGGCGTGGTCCTGCTCGGCGGCGTCGCGGGCTTGGTTGTGCTAGGGACCGGAAAAAGCCGCCGCAGAGCACTCACCGCCCTCGCGCTCGGCGGTGCCCTCACTGTGGGAATCGCGATCGCCTTTGTGAGCGACCGCTTCCGATTACCGTTGGTTGCCGGTTTGAGCGTCATGGCCGGTGGCCTGGCCGGCCTCCCGCAAGCGTGGCCGGCGTGGTCGATGAGAACACGCGCCGGCTTGATCCTTCTGCTGATCTGCACCGCAGCATTCACCTATAGCCGCTTTTTAAACACGCGGAGCGACGCGACCTTTATCCAAGACCACCTCCTGCTCGCCGCCGCTGCCGTGCAAACAGGTGACGACGCGCTCGCCTGGACCGAAGCCGGAGCCGCGCTCGCACGCTCCCCCGGCCACCCCGACGCCTTGGCCTGGCGGGTAACCAGCTACTTCAATCAACTGCTCACGCGCACCGCGAACCCCGACCTAGAGCCAGCGTGGGCCGACGCGTCACGCCACCTGCTGGCCCAGCAACAGTCGACACCCGCAGTCGAGGTGCTTGCGGCGATTGCGCTCTGGCGCGCCGGCGAGCACGCGGAAGCAGAGACCCTCTGGCGAAGCTTGGCCCGGCAGAGTGAAGATGCCCGCTTGGCTCTCGTCTTTGCCGGCCTGGCACCCGCCTCAGACGCGCTCCTCACCCCGTCCGCCGCGGGCCCGCTGACCCGTCTCGTCGCGATCCGCGAGCGCGCGGAAAAACCCGATGAGATCCACGCGCTGATTTCGGCCCTCTTCACGACCCGCCCATGACCACCGCGAGATCCTCGTTTTCTTCGCCCACCGCGCTCGCCGCCTGGGTGGTTTTCGGGGTGCTCACCCTACCCCTGCTCCAGCTCTTCCCCATGGATTTTGAGCGCACCGCCGCCCCGCTCGCCTTTGCACCGGCGCTGCTTTTTGGATGGAAACGATGGTCCGCCGAGGCGGGCTATTGGCTGGCCCACAGTCGCGTGCGCCTGATCGCCGGCCTCGCGGCCGGCGTTATCATCCTGTCCACCGTCTTCGCCGCTCACCCCGCACCCGCGCTGGTGCAAGTTGCACACGGCATCACTCTGGTCGCGCTCGCGCTGCTGGCCTCCGGTTTGTCGCGGGCCGAACCCCGGGCAGCAGGCTGGATTCTACTGGGCATCGTTGGCGGAGGCCTTTTCGGGGCGGCCACCTTGGCGTGGCCTTGGTTGGTTCACTCCGATCCGCGCAACGCCCCCACAGCCCGTTTTCATTGGCTTTATCCCCACCTTCGCCACAGCGGCCTTCATCTGCTTCCGGCGGCCGCCATCGTCCCCTTGCTACTGCTCTGCACGCCCAATCGCCTCGCACGCGCCGGCCTCTGGCTTGGGGCCATTTGCCTGGCTACGGCACTCATCTGGTCAGGCGGACGCACTCCGCTGCTAGGGATTGGGGCCGCCGCCGGAATCGCGCTTTGGCACGCACACGGAACCCAGCGACGCGGCGTGAGCCTCGCCTACGGGTTGGTCTTTGCCGCCGGCCTCGCCGCGAGCACGCTGTTCTGGACCAACAACCCCGAGCTCGGTTGGTGGCGAGCCTGGCAGACGAGCGTCAGCGCCAGCGGGGCGAACGAACTGAGCTCCAGCCGCCTCGATATCTGGCGAGCCTGCGCTCGATTCATCGCCGACTCCCCTTGGCTTGGGTATGGGCCGGACGGATACCGTTTTCTCAACCCCAAGATGGATGCCCAACAACCGCACAACGCCTTGGTCCAATGCGCACTGGCGGTGGGCATACCCGGCCTTTTGCTCGGCCTCGCGTTGCTGGCACGGCTCCTCAACCGGCCCGTGCGCCCCGATGGTAAGCCCCCCTCCACCACAAGGCTGGCCGCAGTCGCGGTGATCGCGGCGCTCGCGGCTGCGGGCCTCACCGATGGAAGCCTCTATCACGTGCTCTGCACGCACGCGTTTGCCCTCGCCGCAGGGCTGATTCTTTCCTCCCTCGGCAAGGAACCTCGCGACACCACCGAGAGTCCAGCGGCACACTGGAGACTCAGGAGCGTCTGTTTCACGATGGGGGCGGCTACAATTGTGCTAGGTCTTCACGCTTGGCTTTTTCACCAGGTCAGCGGACCTATAAGTCTCGCGCCGACCTCCGCCACCGCTCGGATTCTATGGGTGTTCCCCTCGACGACCTTCGGCCTGGATCGCTCGCTGGAAGCCTGGGCCGACCGCGAACCCGAAACCGCGCTGGTCTGGGCGAGGTGGGCGCAGCGCCACTCCGCTTATGCCTGGCTCTTCCATCTAAGAGCGGCCCGCATTTTGGCCAAAGAAGGCCGGACCGACGAAGCCCTCGCGGAGTTCCAAGCCTACGATAAAAACCGCCCGGGAGCGTTTCGGGAACCCATTCCAAGGTAGGCTGCCGATGGGCTTCGGTTTCAAACACCCATCGGGTAGGCAGCCAGCTTGCTGGCGCATTCGCAGCGCGAACAAGTTTTCTCGTGGCCACTACGAGCGGCGCTCAGGCTGCGCTTGGAAGCCCCGCGACCTCATCAAGCCGGTTGGTGGAAACGGGGCACCGAGACGCAGTCGCCCCAGGCACCCCTTTCGCCGCACTCAACGCGCGTCCGGCCCCGTCCCGCTTGACTCCCCTCTCGGTGACATACACCGGTAATACATGGCCGTAACCACCCTTCGTCTCTCCGAAGCCGAAAAACGCCGCTTCACCGCCGAAGCCCGTCGCCGTGGCCTAAGCCTCTCCGAATACCTCCGACAAGCCGCCCAAGCCAAGAGCACCCACGTCGACTGGAAATCTTTCTTCGCCGAGACCCCGCCCGTCACGCTTCCTCCCGGCTCGGCACGCGACTTATCAACCCGTGAAGGTTTCACGGGTTGATTACCTGGTGGACGCCGGTCCGCTCGTCGGTGCCTTCTGGCCAACCGACCAATGGCACGCGTGGAGCCGGCAAACTCTCGGCGCGATTGGCACCGCCGTGCTCACCACCGAAACCGTGTTTGCCGAAGCTGCGCACCATCTCAAAGCCCACCCGCCGGCCCTCTTCCAGCTGCTCGCCGCGTTGGATACCGGCTTGATCCGCTTTCAGGCGGTGTATCCCGACTGGACCGGGCGAGCGGCGGCAATCATCCGCGCCTACCCTCGCCAGGCAGACTGGGGCGACGCCTCGTTGGTTATCCTCTCCGAACTCCACCCGCGCGCACGGCTGATTACCACCGATATTCGCGACTTCACGGTCTATCGCCGGCTCGACCGCAAACCCGTGCCCTGCATCATGCCAAGGAACGAATAACATCCACGACCGGCTCCCGAGTCTTGCGGGCATTTCCCTCAACGACGTTCGGCATTGATCGCTCGCTGGAAGCCTGGGCCGACCGCGAACCCGAAATTTTAATTCCAACGCCCCCTATCGTGTAGACTTCCGCCTAATGTAGCCCCGACCGCTGGTCGGGGTTTTGTCCCGGGCCCCGACCAGCGGTCGGGGCTACATCGAGCCCGGTGAGAATCAAAGTTTTACAGGCGATTGGTATAAGTCGGTAGAAAATTTAAGAAATCCGAAAGTGCGCCCCGAAGGTCGGGCTTGTTCGTGTGGGCAAAATAGACAGGCTGACACCATGACCACTTTGGACCGCATTACCTTTGACCCCGATCAATGCGGTGGACGGCCCTGCATTCGAGGAATGCGTATTCGCGTGAAAGACGTTCTCGACCTGCTTGCGTCCGGCGTTTCCGAAAAAGAAATCCTCATTGATTATCCCGATCTTGAGGCGGACGACATCCGCGCCTGTCTCGAATACGCGGCCGCCCAGATTGATCATCCGGTGCTTACTTTGGTGAACCGGTGAAATTTTTAATAGACGCCCAGTTGCCGCCCGCTCTTGCGGCTTGGCTACGCGACGCCGGTTACGATGCGCAAGCGGTGCGTGAGGTGGGTTTACGCGAAGCTGACGACAAGGCGATCTGGCGACACGCCCATTCCCATGGCCAGGTGCTCGTCACCAAAGACGAAGATTTCTCTCAACGCATGCAGACCGGGGCACCCGGCCCCGTAGTCGTGTGGCTGCGCATCGGCAACACTTCCAATGCAACCCTGCGCATAGGGCTGGTGCCGCAGCTCCCCCGGCTCATAGAAATGATCAATCAAGGTCATCGCCTTATCGAGATCCGCTAACTCCCGCAATATTCACCCGATTCGGCCGCATGAAACTCTCCATCGTCATCCCGTGCTACAACGAAGTGCGCACCATCCGCACGATAGTCGAACGAGTCCGCGCCGCCCCCGTGCCGAACAAAGAGATCATCATCGTTGACGACTGCTCGATCGATGGCACCCGCGACATCCTGCGCATCGAGATCGCTCAGCTCGTGGACCGCATTATCTACCATGACGTCAATCAGGGCAAAGGCGCCGCCCTTCGCACCGGTTTTGCCGCCGCCACCGGTGACGTGGTCATCGTCCAGGACGCCGACCTCGAGTATGACCCCAACGAATACGCCAAGCTGCTCGCCCCCATCGAGAGCGGCCGCGCCGACGTGGTTTTCGGCTCCCGCTTCGCTGGCGGCGACGCCCACCGCGTCGTTTACTTCTGGCACATGGTGGGAAACAAGTTCCTCACGCTGCTCTCCAACATGTTCACAAACCTGAACCTCACCGACATGGAAACCTGCTACAAGGTCTTCAAGCGCGAGGTGCTCCGGCAAATCACCATCGAGGAAAACCGCTTTGGCTTCGAGCCCGAGATCACCGCCAAAGTCGCGAAGCTCGACGTGGTCATCTACGAAGTCGGCATCAGCTATTACGGCCGCACGTATAAAGAAGGTAAAAAGATCGGCTGGCGGGACGGCGTCCGGGCTTTGTATTCAATATTCAAATATAACCTATTTTCCCGCTAATTTTTTAGCCTCCTGTCCAAACACCGAAAACGCAGAGGCATCCGATTTTTGATGGAACTTCAACTCGTAATTCACCTCCCCCGACAGCGATATGGACTATTCCCGATTAACAGAGCCGAGACCTGCGCGGGCGATCACATCCTCACGCAAATAAAGCCAATCGTCAGCCTCACTGCTAACCAAACGATATCGCTGCCCGCCTGGTGAATGACGCCACGTGTCCTGTAACTGACCAGCATCCCGCACTAACACTGCCTCGGGCTCCGCGACATGAATCGAGTTGATGCTGAAGCCCGTCAGATCTTCACCCAATCGACGCATCAGTGGGTAAATAATCTGATGGATCGACAGGATACTTAGGTGCCTCACCCCATGATCGCGAAGGATAGCCACTATTCGCTGATCTCTTCCGCGCATCTCGGGTGCCATGCGATACCGGTTCGCTTCCCGGTCGATCCCAAAAAGGGATGGAGCCGTCCACAGCGGCCTTAGGGATGTCTCTCGCGAAGGCAACCAAGCCACCACACCCACAATCCAGCCGAGCATCAACCAGCCCGCGCGAGGCAGGAGGGACACCATCGCTGCGACTAGCACGCACCCGACCATAAAACCCGGCAGTTGCAACCTGGGCGCCCACGGCTGCCATTTCAGTATCCAGACATAAAATACGGCTCCAATTACTACAGCGAGTGCCAACCAGCAGTGCTGCCTCGCTCTTCGCCAGCACCCACAAACGATCACCGCACCGAGGATGAGCACCAGATGGAGACCCGCGCCAGCCCATGTTTCCTCCGCCGGACGATAGCTCACGCCATAGGGCAACACCCACAAAGTCGTCCTCCGATCTTCGACGTCGATTCCTGCCCACGCGTGAAACCCGCGCACCGCGCTCTCCATCGTTGCGTTCCAAGCTTCCGGAGGCGCCGCCAAATGTTGGGTCGCCAGCCGGAGCCCGTTCGAGATTACGACCCAAGGCCGATGGACCGTATTAGCCTGTTCCCCACCATCCTGTGCCCGATGAACACCCAGCGGAGTTCCATACCAAGCAAGATTCCTCGCAAAAAACGGCCCCGTCAGCGCAATAGCCACGATTACCGCCCATACGGCCACACGACAGGCCGCACGAACACCTGCGGCATTCGCCCATGCCCAAACCCCCGCTACCAGCAAGGGCGGCAAGAACAAAAACGCAGTGCTCTTTGTCAACACGGCTAAGCCCGCCGCCGCACCAGCCCAGATACCCGCGCCACGCCTAGCTCCGCCACCGACCCGCGCCCGCAAAACTTCGTTCATTACGACCAGAGTCCAAAACGAACCCATGAGATCGTTCTTTGCGTTTGAAGCTTCATGGTAGGCCATAGGCAGGGTTAAGCAGAGCCACGCACCAAGCCACGCCGCCGACCTGCCACCGCCCAATCTGCGCACTGCACCAAATGCTAATCCGGCAGACAAAACGTAAGACACCCACTGCGGAAGATTGGCCCATTGATCGTCCCCAGTGAGGGCTAAAAAGTGCATCCCTATTGTCTCCGCTAGAGGAGGCATCATCAACATGCGATCATTCAAAGTAGGGAAATGCCCCAGCCCGCCCTGTTGCAGCCACATCCATTGTCGCGGCTGATGGTAATTCAGCACATCCACGGTCGCCGGCGGGGCCACCGCTGCCGCCACTCCGGCCAGCACCACCGGAATTAGACACAGGGCAAACGCCATCCATTCCCAGCCTGCAAATGATGGCCCCCTCCGAAAACGGCTTATCCCTCCACTACGCCACACCACCACCCCTATCACTACAGTCAGTAAGAGCCACGAGGAGCGCACTCCAACCGCGCACAGCACTTCAAAGCCGCTCAGTAAATTAGCTATGACCCAAACCGTCGCAGCCCACAGCACCGTGCCTCGCGCGATACAATCCACCGCAGCCTCACCCCGCGCACGTAGCGCGCCCACCGCGCCCAGCCAAGCAAGCAGGGGCAAGACGCCCCACCATTCCTCGCCGCCGATCATTGCGCCCCCCCGCCGGGGCAAGTTGAGTCAACCGAGTCTCGCATAGTTTAGGCCAGCGAGAAAGACAGCGTCGCGTCACCAAGGCCAGACAGGTTTAAGAAATGTTGCAGTGAGCAATGCCGCAGCCGCCTTAACGGCAACGCGAGAACCCTTCACCGTGCCGAAGAAATTCTCGCCAGCCGCACAGGCATCCGCCCAGTTTCATGCACTGCCGTCATGATTTCACCCGCTCTTTCGTCCACCATCGCAGTCGTCATCCCCGTTTTTAATGAGGAGCCGGTCTTGCCCGAGCTTTTCCGGCGGCTCTGCACGGTTTTTGATCGAGCCCCCGGGCTAAATTGGCGAGTCTTGCTCGTGGATGATGGTAGCCGAGACCACAGCGCCGCACTGATTGAAAACCATGCCGCGACTGACACGCGTTTCACTCTACTTCGCTTGAGCCGAAATTTCGGGTTCCAATCCGCGCTGATGGCCGGCCTTGAGCAGGCCTCACTTATCATTGGGGTCTCGGGTGCAGTCATCACGATGGACGCCGACCTGCAAGACCCGCCCGAACTGCTGATTGAAATGATCGGCGCCTGGCGTAAAGGCTGTGAAGTAGCGCTCGCCGTCAGGCGATCTCGCCGGGAAACCGGCCTGCGCCGACTCGGCTTTGACGTGTTTCACCAACTTTTCGTCTCGCTTTCCGACTATCCTGTAACGCCCAACACAGGCACGTTTGGGCTGATGGACGGCCAAGCACTCGCCGCCCTCCTTTCATTACCCGAGCGCAATCGTTTTTTCCCCGCGCTGCGCTCATGGATCGGCTTTCGCGTCGTTCACATTGAGTATGACCGTCATGAACGCCACGCTGGACAGCCCGGGCAAACATTGGGACGCCTTTTCCGCTACGCCTTGGACGGTATATTCAGTTTTTCCTACCTGCCCCTCCGCCTTGTTACCTACACCGGTGTGGCTGTTGCCGGGGGTGGGTTCGCGGTCGGCCTGTTTTTTGTCATGCGTCGTTTAATGGGCATAGAGATTGCCTTCACCGGTTTCACCACGCTAATCAGCGTCGTTCTGCTAATTGGCGGCATTCAACTGATGGGCATCGGCATCTTGGGCGAATATCTTGGCCGCATTTACGATGAGGTAAAAAGACGCCCACATTATCTTTTGCGCAAATAATCGCAGGTGGCTTTAAGCCAAACTCCTGGGTTGGCGTTGATCAGATGGTGTAAGGTGCTGGAGCGGATGATCGTGAGTGAGTCCTGAGGTGCGCTGAATCGTGCATCGAGTGAAAGAACGAACGGCAAGATGCCTAGCAGGTTGCGCCAGATCGCGACGTTCAGTTCAGGAGGGCGGCGTCAAGCGGCTAGTGCACAGTCCTTTTGTATAATGCCATGAAAAACTTCAGCTGGAGATTGACCGTCGAGAACGATGCGTGGGCGGTTGTTGAGCCGCCATTCGACTTTGGCTATTTGTCCCTTAGTGACAGT
>JANODO010000148.1:0-14171 GCA_031412735.1 Rariglobus sp.
TATTCTACGTCGCCCCCGCGCAGGACAGTTTCATGATCCGCCTGCGCGTCCTCGCCTGCGAAATCACCGCCAATCAATTCCACGGTCTCGCCGATCTCGCCTCCGAACTCGGCAACGGCCACGTCGATCTCACCACGCGCGGCAACCTCCAGCTCCGCGAGCTCCGCCCCCGCGACTTGGTTTCCGTTCTCACCCGCGTGCAGGATCTGGGCCTCACCTCGCGCGGCGCCGGGGCCGACAACATCCGCAACGTCACCGCTTCGCCCAACAGCGGCTTTGACCCCGATGAGTTGCTCGATGTGCGCCCCTACGCCAAGGCGGTTCATCATTACATCATGAACCACCGCGACTGCTACGGCCTGCCGCGCAAATTCAACATCGCCTTCGACAACGGTGGCAGCCTCACCGTCGCCGCCGACACCAACGACATCGCCTTCATCGCCACCCGCGTCAAGGGAGGGACGACCTCCGTGTCGTCCGCTTCGTCTTCGCCCCCGCCCCCCGGTCTCTACTTCCGCGTCCTCCTCGGCGGCATCACCGGCCACCAGGACTTCGCCCGCGACACCGGCCTGCTCATCAAACCCGCCGAAGCCACCGCCGTCTCCGCCGCAATGGTCCGCGTCTTCGTCGAAAACGGCGACCGCACCAACCGCAAAAAAGCCCGCCTCAAATACCTCCTCGATAAGTGGGGCTTCGACCGCTTCCTCGACGAAACTCAAAAAAAGCTCTCCTTCCCCCTTACCCGCGTCCCGCTCGCCGCCTGCGAGCCCCGCCGTCCGCTCATCAAGCACGGCTGGATCGGCCCCTACAAACAGGCCCAGCGCGGCTTCACCTCGATCGGCATCGGCATCCCCGTCGGCCGCATGTCTTCCCAACAGATGCACGGCCTCGCCACGCTCGCCGCCAACTTTGGCAAAGGCGACCTGCGCCTGACCATCTGGCAGAACGTCATCATCCCCCACATCCCCAACGCGCTGGTCGCCTCCGCCTGCCGCCAATTGCATCACCTCGGTTTCACCACCGAGGCCTCCAGCACCACCAGCGGCATCGTCGCCTGCACCGGCAGCCGCGGCTGCAAATACGGCGCCGCCGACACGAAGGGTGCCGCCGAGCTCCTCGGCAAACATCTCGCTGCGTCCGACCTCGTCATCGAGCAGCCCGTCAACCTCCACGTCACCGGCTGCGCCCACTCCTGCGCCCAGCATTACTGCGGAGACATCGGTTTCATCGGCGCGAAACAGCCCGACGGCACCGACGGCTTCCACATCGTCCTCGGCGGTGGCCTCGATCTCGAGCAAGGCATCGCCCGCGAAGTCTTCCGCGGAGTCCGCGCCGCCGAGATGCCCTCCCTCACCGAAAAGATTCTGCGCACCTACCAGACGCGCAAAACCTCCGGCGAAACCTTCGTCGAGTGGTCCCGCCGCCACAGCGTCAAAGAACTCCAAGAATTCCTTTCGAGCTAAACAAACGCACACCTCCGCCCATTGGCCACTGGTCATTGGGCACTGGTCATTCCCTTCATGTCCACCGTCCCCCTGATCCCTGAAACCGCCCCGTTCTCCGCCGAGCAGCGCGCCTGGCTCAACGGCTTCCTCGCCGGCATCTTCAACCGCCAAACCGTAGGCAGCCAGCTTGCTGGCGCTTCGGCCCCCGCCCTCGCCCCCCTCACGATCCTCTACGGCACCCAAACCGGCACCGCCGAAAGCCTGGCCAAGCAAGCCGCCAAGGAAGCCGGCAAGCGCGGCTTCGCTCCCACGATCCTCGACATGGCCGGCGTATCCATCGACCAGTTACCGAATCACTCCAACCTCCTCGTCATCACGAGCACCTATGGAGAAGGCGAGCCACCCGACAGCGCCAAGGCCCTCCATTCCGCCCTCGTAGCGGCAAGCGCCAGCGAGCCGAAACTGCCAAACCTCCGCTACAGCGTCTGCTCGCTCGGCGACACCAACTACACGCTCTTCTGCCAAGCCGGCAAAGATTTCGACGCCCACTTGGAAAAACTCGGCGCCACCCGCATCACCCCGCGCACCGACTGCGACGTCGATTACGAAGCCCCCTTCACGACCTGGCTCGACACCACTCTCTCCGCCTTAGGCAGTCAAAGTAGCGCAGGCTTCCAGCCTGCTTCCGCCTCACCCTTACCCCCCACCGCCGCAGAACCTTACTCAAAGAAAAACCCCTACCCCGCTCCGGTCCTCACCGTCCGCAACCTCAACGCCCCCGGCTCCGCCAAAGAGGTTAATCACGTTGAATTCGACCTGACCGGCTCCGGTCTCGACTACGAAGCCGGCGACGCCCTCGGCGTGATCCCGCAAAACTGTCCCGAGTTGGTTTCCGCCGTCATCCAAGCCCTCGGCTGCGACGGTGAAGAAGCCGTTCCCACCCCCGCCGGCGAACTCCCGCTCCGCACCGCCCTTCTAGTCCACTACGAACTCGGCAAACCCGCCCCCGCTCTGCTCACTCTCCTCAACGTAGCGGCGAGCACCAGCGAGCCGACTCCCCATCACGTCCTCGACGCCCTCCTCGCGGCCACCACCAAGCCCACCCCCACCGCCCTCGTCTCCGCCCTGAAAAAAATCCAGCCCCGCCTCTACTCCATTTCTTCCTCACCCAAGGCCCACCCCAATCAAGTTCACCTCACCGTCGGCGCCGTTCGTTACGATATCAACGGACTCCCCCGCAAAGGCGTCTGCTCCACCTTCCTCGCCGAGCGCGCCCTCGCCCACGGCACCGCCGGCGTGTTCGTCCACAGCAACAAAGCCTTCCGCCCACCCGCCGACGCGACGCTCCCCATGATCATGGTCGGCCCCGGCACCGGCATCGCTCCCTTCCGCGCCTTCCTCGAAGAACGCGCCGCCACCAAGGCCCCTGCCAAAAACTGGCTCTTCTTCGGCGACCAAAAAGCCGCCACCGACTTCCTTTATCAAGACGAGCTCACCGCCCTCCAGTCCTCCGGCGTGCTCACCCGTCTCGACCTCGCCTTCTCCCGCGACCAGCCCGAGAAAATCTACGTCCAACAAAAAATGATCGCCGCCGCCACCGAGCTTTACGCGTGGCTTGAGCAAGGCGCCTATTTCTACGTGTGCGGCGACGCCAGCCGCATGGCCAAGGACGTTGATGCCGCCCTGCACCAGGTCATCCAAACCGCTGGCGGAAAATCTGCCGAGGAGTCGGCCGCCTACGTGCAATCGCTCAAGGCCGCTAAACGCTACCAGCGCGACGTTTACTGATGTCCGAACCGGTCCGCACGCTTATCGACGAGCTCCTCGAGTCGCAACGCCGCCTCGACACGCCGGTTGCTCGTTTCGCGGCCATGCACAAGTCCGGCCCTTCAGCCCTTCAGTCCTTCAGCCCTTCTCTTATCCCGCTCTCCGCGCCCGGCCCCGGCGAGCACTACGCCTTCGAGGTCGATCTCGACTCTTGCACCGGTTGCAAGGCCTGCGTCGCCGGTTGCCATTCCCTCAACGGCCTCGACGAAGAAGAAACCTGGCGCGACGTCGGCCTAATCCTGGGAGGGACGACCTCCGTGTCGTCCGTTCCGAACGTAGCCGCGAGCACCAGCGAGTGGTCCGCCCCCGCCTACCAGCAGACCATCACCACCGCCTGCCACCACTGCGAAGACCCCGCCTGCCTCAATGGCTGCCCTGTCCTCGCTTACGAAAAAGACCCGATCACCGGCATCGTCGTCCACCTCGACGACCAATGCATCGGTTGCAGCTACTGCGTGCTCAAGTGTCCGTATGAGGTTCCCAAATACAACGACCGCCTCGGCATCGTCCGCAAATGCGACATGTGTCACGGACGCCTCTCCGCCGGCGAAGCCCCCGCGTGCGTGCAAGCCTGCCCCACCGAGGCCATTGCCATCGTCAAGGTTTCCACCTTCCGCTCCGACGAAGCGCCCAACCCATCCGTCGCCGCCATCAGCGGCACCGACTCCGCCTACACTCGCCCGACGACCCGCTACATCTCCAAAAACCCGCTCCCGGTAAACCTCCACGCCGCCGACCGCGACACGCTCCGCCCGCAGCACGCCCACTACGCCCTCGTCCTTCTTCTCGTCTTCACCCAAATCGGCCTCGGCCTCCTGGTCGCCTCCTCCGTGGTAGGCCGCGAGCTCGCTCGCGCTCCGGCTCTCGCGCTCACCGGCCTCGCCCTCTTCACCATCGGTTTGATCGCCAGCGTCGCCCACCTCGGCCAACCGTTCCGCGCCTGGCGAATATTCCTCGGCCTCCGTCGCAGCTGGCTCAGCCGCGAAGCCGTCCTCCTAGGCACCGCCTTTCCGCTCCTCGTAGCCGCGAGCGCCAGCGAGTGGATTCCCCTTCCGATCATTGGTCATTGGTCATTGGTCATTGGTCATTCCGGCCTCGTCATCGCCTCCCTCGGCGTCTTCTGCAGCGCCATGATCTACACCGACACCCGCCGCCATTTCTGGCGCCTCTCGCAAACCCTCGGCCGCATGGCGGGCACCGTCCTCATCGCGGCCCTCACCTTCATCAACGCGCCGCTCGCCGCCCTCGTCCTCGTCGCCAAGCTCGCCCTCGAACTCACCACCTACCGAGGCGTTTCCGTCTCCGCCCGCCTCCAACAAGGCCCGCTCCACCGCCTCTGGGTTGCCCGCGTCGTCCTCGGCGGCCTTACAATCCTCCTCTTCGTCACCCAACACACCGAACTCGGCTTCTTCTTCCTCATCACCTCCGAACTCCTCGAACGCATCCTCTTTTTCCGCGCCGTCGATTCCCCCAAAATGCCCGGCGTCCCTTCCTCCTAGTTTCCCCTCCGATTCTTCCGTGTATTCCGTGTGTTCCGTGGGCAACAACTCCGACTCCCTCCGATTTTCGTGTCTTTCGTGTGTTTCGTGGTGAACAAATTCAGCCGCTCCCTCCGTGTTTAAAAACTCCATCACCGCCCTCCTCGCGCTCCGCGCCCGCACCGGCCCCATGACCACCGAGCTGGTGCGCCACCCGGCCGCGCACGGACTCGGCATTCCCCAGCACCCCGCCCGCCTCGCGCCCGCCTCCACGACCCAGTCCATCTGCGGATTTTGCAGCACCGGTTGCTCCCTCACCGTCCACCTCGATGCCGAAGGCCAAGCGATCAACCTCAGCCCCGACGCCGCCTACCCGGTTAACCTCGGCATGGCCTGCCCCAAAGGCTGGGAAGCCCTCACCCCGCTCGCCGCCACCGACCGCCTCACCACGCCGCTGCTCCGCAATCCCGCCAGCGGCCAACTCGAACCCGTCTCCTGGGAAACCGCCCTCGGTGCCTTCGTATCCCGCTTCAAAGCCATCCAGTCCACCCACGGCGCGCCCAGCGTTTCTTTCCTGTCCACCGGCCAGATCGTCATGGAGGAAATGGCCCTCCTCGGCGCGCTCGCGAAATTCGGCATGGGCTTGCTCCACGTCGATTCCAACACGCGCCAGTGCATGGCCACATCGCACGTCGCCTATAAACAAAGTTTCGGCTTCGACGCCCCGCCGTTCACCTACGCCGACTTCGAGGAGAGCGACGCCCTTATCTTCATCGGTGCCAATCCCTGCATCGCCCACCCCATCATGTGGCAGCGCGTGATGATGAATAAGCGCAACCCCGAGATCGTCGTCTTTGATCCGCGCCGCACCGAGACTGCCGTTGCCGCCACGCTCCACGTGCCGCTGCGCCCGAAGAGCGATCTCACACTTCTCTACGGTTTCGCCCACTTGCTCATCCAACGCGGCGCCGTGAAACGCGACTTCATAAACGCGCACACGAGCAACTACGACGCCTTCACCGCGTTCGTCGCCGCCTTCACGCCTGAACGCGTCTCGACCGAAACCGGCCTGCCCGTCGAAACCCTCCACCGCGTCGTCGAGATCATCGCCACCAAAGAGCGCGTCTCCTTCTGGTGGACCATGGGCGTCAACCAAGGCCACGAATCCACCCGCACCGCCCAAGCCATCATCAACCTCGCCCTGATGACCGGCAACATCGGCCGCCCCGGCACCGGAGCCAACTCGATCACCGGCCAGTGCAACGCCATGGGCTCGCGCTTGTTTGGCAACGCTTCGTCGTTGCTCGGCGGATACGACTTCGCCAACGCCGCCCACCGCACCCACGTCGCCGGCATCCTCGGCATCGACGCCGCCCGCATCCCGTCCGAAAAGAGCTGGGCCTACGACCAGATCCTCGACGGCATCGACACCGGCGCGATCAAAGGCCTGTGGGTCATCGCGACCAACACCGCGCATTCGTGGATCAACCAAAAGCGTTTCCCCGAGCTCCGCGCCAAACTCGATTTCCTCGTCGTGCAGGACATGTATGGCACGACCGAGACCGCGCAGATGGCCGACCTCGTTCTCCCCGCCGCTGGCTGGGGCGAAAAAGACGGTGTCTTCATCAACAGCGAACGCCGCCTCGGCGTCTCGCGCAAAGTCTCCCGCGCTCCCGGCCTAGCACTCTCCGACTTCGCCATTTTCAAACTCGTCGCCGAGGCCTGGGGCTGCGGTGACCTGCTCCGCCAGTGGTCTTCGCCCGAAGCCGCCTTCCGCATCCTCCGTGAGCTCACCCGCGGACAGCCCTGCGATTTCACCGGCATCGAAGGCTACGATCACATCCAGAGCGAAGGCGGCATCCAATGGCCCTACCCGGCGCACCCGGCTGCGCCGGGAATGACCAATGACCAATGTCCAATGACCAATGGGACGGCCGTTCCCGTAGGCCGCGAGCTTGCTCGCGCTCCGCTCCCCGTATCTACGAGCTGCAGCGAGCAGTCCTCCTCCGCCCATTCGTCACTCCGCGCGGACCGGCCCGCGCCACACCGCCGCCTCTTCGCCGACGGCCAGTTCTTCACCGCCGACAAGCGCGCGGTCTTCCTGTTCGACGAGCCTCGGCCGATGCCCGAGTTACCCGACGCCGCGTATCCGTTCCTGCTCAACACCGGCCGCGGCTCCTCCGCGCAGTGGCACACCGGCAGCCGCACTGACAAAAGCGACGTTCTCCGCAAACTCGCGCCGACGTCCCTCTACGTCGAAATCCACCCCGCCGACGCCGCCCGCCTTCGCATCGCGCACAACGCCGCCGTGGTTGTCTCCTCCCGCCGCGGAGACGCCCCCGCCTTCGCCGTCGTTACTTCGACCGTGCAACCCGGCCAGCTGTTTATGCCGATGCACTTCGACGCCGTGAACCGCCTCACCTTCCCCGCCTTCGACCCGCACTCGCGTCAACCGTCCTACAAAGCCTGCGCCGTCCGCGTCTCTTCGAAAGCCCCCGAAGAGAGATCAGATTAACCACGTAGAACTAAACACGGCCGTGCCGTCCCGCCAGCCACGCTTGGATCTCGGCGAGCGGACGGGTGTTGACGACGTGTTCCTTTGTGAGCCAGCCCTTGCGCGCCGAGTTAATGCCGGCACGCACATGGGTCAGCCCCTGGGTTTCGTGCGCATCCGGGTTGATAGCGCAAAGGAGTCCACGGGCGGCGGCTTTTCGCCAGTGACGCCAGTCCATTTCGAGGCGCCACGGGCTCGCGTTGAGTTCGATCACGACCTGATTCGCGATGGCCGCGTCAATGATTTTGACGAGGTCCACCGCATAACCCTCACGGCGCAAAAGAAGGCGGCCGGTCACATGCCCGAGCATAGTGGTGTGCGGATTCTCGATCGCCCGAATAATCCGCGCGGTCATGTCCGCAGAGGACTGGGTGAAGACGTTGTGCACCGAGGCCACCACGTAATCGAGCGTAGCCAAAACCGTGTCGTCAAAATCGAGCCGCCCATCGGGCAGGATGTCGCATTCGGTGCCGGCGAAGACGTGAGTTTTAAAGCGCCCCGAGGCATTGAGTGCGCGGATCTCGGCTACCTGCGCGGCGAGGCGCTCCTCGGTTAGGCCCTTGGCTTGGAAACTCGATTTCGAGTGGTCCGCGATGCCGAGGTATTCCCAGCCGAGCGCTTCGGCGGCAACCGTCATCTCGGCCAGGGTATTGCGCCCGTCGGATGCGGTGGTGTGATTATGAAACGCGCCTCGCAAATCGGTCGTCTCCACGAGACGAGGAAGATCGCCGGCTTCCGCCGCCTCGATTTCGCCCATCCCCTCGCGCAGTTCCGGCGGGATGAAACGCAGGCCCAACGCCGCGAAGAGGGCTTCCTCAGAAGCGACCTGTGACTTGAAACCTGAAACCTGAGTTTCAATCCGACCGCCTTCAACCTCAGGTCTCAGGTCTCCGGCCTCAAGTTTTCCGCCGATACGTTCCCCTGCCGGCACCAAGCCCCACTCCGACAGCGACAAGCCCCGCGCCAGCGCCCGTTGGCGCATCTGCACGTTGTGATCTTTCGACCCCGTGAAATGGTGAAGTGCGAATGCAAATTGCTCCGCCGGCACCAGGCGAAGATCGGCTTGCAGGCCGCTCTCAAAACGCACGCTCGCCTTGGTCTCGCCCCGGGCGGTGATTTCCTTGACGCCCGGCTGCGTGACGAACCACTCCACCACGGGCGCGACTTCGGTCGCCGCCACGATGAAATCCAGATCACCGACTGTCTCCAATCCGCGGCGCAGGCTCCCGGCCGCCTCGGCCTGCGAGACCTGGGGCAAGGCTCGCAATCCCGCCACGATGGGCATGGCGACGGCCTCGGCATCCCACCACATATGGCGTTTTCCGTAGGCCTCGCGATTACGAATGCCCGCGAGGATTTTCTCCTGCGATTTCTCACCAAACCCGGCCAGCGCGGCAACCCGTCCGTCGGCGCATGCCGCCGCCAGGCCTTCCAGGGTGGTGACGCCGAGCAGGTCGTGCACGGCCTTGATCTTCTTCGGCCCGAGACCCGGGACCTCCAGCATCGCAACCAGGCCGGGCTCGATGGACGCCTTGAGTTTCTCGAAGAACTCCAGCCCGCCGGTCGTGTGCAGTTCGGAGATTTTTTGCGCGAGCGCGTCGCCGATGCCTTTGACGGACTTCAAGCGCTCCTCGCGAACCAACGCGTCGAGCTCGGCTTGCTCCATGGATTCCAAGACTCGAGCGCCGGCCAGGTAGGCGCGGGTCTTGAAAGGGTTCTCACCTTTCAACTCCAGAAGAGTGCCGATCTCAGTCAGCACATCGGCGATCTCGTTTTTGGTCATCATACAGAAATGAAACTGAATTTGTCCTCAGGGTCCAACGCGAGCCTGGGCGAGCACCCGCTCACGCAAAGCCCCGCGACTGATTTTCCCTTGCGCGCTGCGCGGCCAGTCGGCGATCGCCAGGTAGCGCTTGGGAATCTTGAAAGGCGCGAGATGCGCGAGCAGCTGACTTTGCCCGACAAGATCGTCACCGAATGAAACCTCCGATTTGTCGGCCGCCGGATAACACGCCACCACCACCTCGCCCCATTCCGCATCGGGAACGCCGATGACGACCACGTCACTGAACCTGCCCGTCGCCCTTAGCGCCGCTTCGACTTCCGCCGGATCAACTTTTTCTCCGCCCGTGATGATGAGCGCATCCCGCCGTCCGAGCACATGCAGACTACCCCGCTCGTCGACCCGCCCCAGATCCTCGGTCTGCCATGGTCCTTTGCCACGCATCTCGGGCCAGTATCCACGAAACAAAGACGTGCCCTCGATCATTATACGCCCTTCCCCATCGAGCGCGATCCGCGCGTGCGGCAACACCGTGCCACAACCGCGCGCGCCCGCCAAAAACTCCTCCGGTCGGAGCGCCGCGACCATTGCCGCAGTCTCAGTCATGCCATAGGAAAACGCCAGAGGTAGCCTCGCACGCCCGCCCGTCTCGACCAACTCCGGCCAAGCCGGTCCACCGCCCACGAACACCGCGCGAAATCCACGCAACCAATCCACTGCCTCGGCGTCGCCCAACAACCGCTGCAACTGCGTCGGCACGAGGGAAAGAAACCAGTCGCCACCGCCCGCTGGCAGCGCCGGACGCTCGCCCGCCTCAATCGCCTTCCAACTCCACGGCAGATAAGCCCCGCCCGTCAGCACCGTGCGCATCCACGCCATCAAGCCGCTTACATGATACAACGGCAGCAAGCCCACCACGTTGACGCGGGTAACGTCAAAGTGCGCGCAGAACCCATTCACCGCCGCCGCCAACGTCTCCTCGTCGTGCCTCGCCAACTTGATATTGCCGGATGAACCACCCGTGGGGACACACAGCCAGCCGCGCCCGCCCGCCGGGCGGGAATGACCAATGCCCAATGATGAATCACCAATGGCCGCTGTTTCGGCCGTGGACAGTCGCGCGCTTACCAACGCGTTAAACTGCGTCCGTTCATTTTGGCCCCAATTGGGATCGGCCAGGAAAACCGTTCCGCCCGCCGCCACCGCGCGGGTAAACGCAGCGATGAAACGCGCCGGATCGCGGACCTCCACGACCACGTCGTGAGGTTCGCCCTGCACGGGTTCCGCCCCCAGCAGCCGAGTCAAATCAGCGCGGTCCATACGGCCTCCGGTTTGAGTCGCTCCACGTCTTCCACACGAAAAAACGGCGCGGCAAACGGCCCGTTAAACGTGTCGTCTTGGAACAAGGGCCACACGCCAAAACCCAACGCCCGCGGTTTGTCCACGCGCCAGGAAAACGCCACTCGCAGGGCGGCGCACGCGCCCACCCCGGTTTCCAACGCGGACGAAAACACGACGTCCGCGTTCGCCGCCGCCAGTCGCGCCAGCACCGGCGCCGGATCGCCGAGCAGCGCCGGCTTCACGACAAACACGCCGCGCCAACCCGACGCCAGCCAACGCTCAATGTCACGCGCACCTACCAACGACTCATCGAGTGCGATCACCGTGGGATAATCTTCCGCCAGCCCGCGCAGCACATCCTCCGTCTTCCGCACTGCGGTGGCGCCCTGCGAAGCTTCCGCGAAGCAGGGTTGTTCAATGTATTCGATGGGCCGCTCCGCCGCGCGTTCCAGCCATCGCCCGGCCTGCCGCGCATCCCAGGCTCCATTCGCGTCGAGGCGCAGCTTGGACCCCGTCGGCAGCGCCGCGATCACGTCATCGAGCAGCGCCAGTTCATCGGCGAGGTCACCGACGCCGACCTTCCATTTGAACGTGCGAAAGCCCAGTTCGGCCTTCGGCCCCACCGCCGCCAGAACCGCGCGGCCGGCCGGCAACAACGCCGCCACCGACAGGTAGGGCGGGGACTCCGCTCCCCGCCGTTCCGAAAGCCCCGTTAACGCCCCCGCGACCGCAAAACGCAAACACCCCAGGCGCTCGGGCACGGCAGCAAGCTGTTCCTCGGTGACCCACTCACCAAGCGTAGCCAACGCCTCCTCGATTTCCTCAAGCGACTCCGTGCCGAACCCCGGGATCGGAGCCGCCTCCCCGAGCCCCTCCCGGCCGGTGTCATCCGTGAGGCGCAAAATCACCCCCTCGCGCTCGGCCCACACCCCATGCGCCGTGCGCACCGGCGTGCGAAACGGCAGGGAGTAACGGCGATAGGAGAGGCGCAGACGCATGCAGAGGTTTTCGCTAGGAAACTCACCCAACACACTAAAAACCACGCAACCTGTCGCTCCGAAATTCGTGTATTTCGTGTGTTTCGTGGTGAAAATCGGTTTCCAGCCAACCACGAAAAACCATTTGCGCTCCGCATAGACCCGCCTACTACGTTCTCGGCAACTTATGACAAAGGTTGCCACGCCCTTCGCCACCGCCTTCGACGCTGAGTTTTATCAGCCGGCCGACGCCTTCTTCCGCTCCAGTCTGCCCGTTGCGCTGACTTTCGACGACGTCTCCCTGGCGACGCTCTACTCCGAGATCCTTCCCAAGGACGCCGACACCTCCACGACGCTCTCCGACGCGCTGCGGCTCTCCATCCCGATCATCTCGTCCGACATGGACACCGTCACCGAAGCCCGCATGGCCATCGCGATGGCCCTCAACGGCGGACTCGGCCTCGTTCACTACAACATGCCCGCCCGTGACCAGGTGAAGGAAGTCGCCCGCGTCAAACGCCACATCCACGGCCTCATCCAAGACCCGATCACCGTCTCGCCCAACCAACTGGTCGGCGATGTCCTCAACTTAATCGAGAACCGCAAATTTGACTTCCGCACTTTCCCGGTTGTCGACGAAACGGGCAAACTGGTGGGCCTCCTGTCCGGCAGCACCGTGCGCGAACGCTACAAGGCTCGCACCGTCGCCGAAGCGATGACGCCCCGCCGCGACATCCTCACCGTTCACGAGAAATCCCTCCAGCCCGACCCCATCAAGGCGGCCGACGCCTTCTTCAGCGAACACCTGGGCATCCACAAAATGCTGGTTGTCGATGACCACGACCGCTTGCGCGGCCTCGTGACGTTCTCCGACGTCGACCGCATCCTCTCCGAATCCAAATCCCGTCGCAAACCCGCCCGCGACGCCGATTTCCGCCTCGTCGTCGGTGCCGCGATCGCTCCCGTTCGTCACCCCGACGGTTCGCTGGACCGCGACAAAATCATCAATCACGTCGGCCAATTGGTTGACGAGCACATCGACGCCATCGCCGTCTCGACCGCCCACGGCCATACGGCGGGCGTGGGTGACATCGTGACACTCGTCCGGAGTGTTTTTCCCAATCTCACCCTTATCGCCGGCAACGTCACCAGCGCCTCCGGAGTCGACTACCTCGGCGCCTGCGGTGCCAGCGCGGTCAAAGTCGGCCAGGGCCCCGGCTCGATCTGCACCACCCGCGTCGTCGCCGGTGTGGGCATCCCGCAACTCACCGCGCTCTACGTGGCCGCCCAGGGTGCGAAAGCCCGCGGTGTAAAAATCATCGCCGACGGCGGCATCACCAAATCCGGCGATATCGTCAAAGCGCTCACCCTCGCCGACGCGGTTATCTTGGGCGGGCTCCTCGCCGGCTGCCGCGAAGCCCCCGGTGAGATCATGGAGATCAACGGGAAACTCTATAAACAATATCGCGGCATGGGTTCGATTAGCGCGATGAAAGCGGGCAGCGCCGCCCGTTACGGCCACGACAAGACCGACAACTCCCGCAAGCTCACCGCCGAAGGCATCGAAGCGCTGAAGGAAGTTTCCGGCTCGACCGACGACGTCCTCGCCAACCTGGTCGGCGGCGTGCAAAGCGGCATGGGTTACCTCGGCGCGAAAGACCTCAAAGCTCTCCGCGAAAAGGCCCGCTACATCCGCGTCTCGCCCGCCGGCCAGAGAGAGGCCGCCCCGCACGACGTGGTGGAGATCAAGACGCAGACGAAGGGATAATCCACGCGCTCGCCTTTCCAATCCAACCGCTACACTATGGCCACATGAGACGCGTCGAAGGCAACATGCTGATCCTTGGCGAGCCGCCGAAACATACTCCGCTGCAGGCTGCGGCACGCAACCAACGCAGAACTGCGCTCTTTGCGCCCCGCATGGCTGCGAAGCCGGGTGTTTATCTTTTCCGAAATCACGAAGACGCCGACGCATGGACTCTGGAGAAACAAATAGCCGCATCCCTGAAGAGGAGGACCTGATCGCGATAGCCGCCGCGCTCAATCAGCACGGTGTGCGTTACATCGTGGTCGGGCGGCTGGGCCATGAACTTTCATGGCTGCACACGAGGGACCAACGACGTGGACCTGCTGATCGCCAAGGATCTCCCCAATCAGGCTTCGATTAAGAAAGCCCTCGAATTCCTGCCCAACAAGGCGATCAAAGAGCTAGGAGCCTGTCGGACTTAGATTACAATCTCAATTAAAGCCCGCTGTAGCTCCGTATTCTCAATAAAATCGCACCGAAAAGTCGTTTACGCGCCTACAGACGGTTTCGACGGTCTAAGTCCGACAGGCTGCTAGGAGACGAAGATATTGCTCAGTGGGTAGTCGTGCGCGTGTTCGATGAAATCATAGTCGATATCATGACTGAGGCGTGCGGCGTGAGCTTCGACGAGATTTCCCGCGACATCGTCTGGCATGACGTGGATGGAATCCGCATTCCCTTTGCCAGCCCCGAGGCGATGTTGCTCATGAAACGCAGCTATCGAGAAAAAGACGCACAAGACCGGGCCTATCTCAATCGACTGCTCGCCGCGATTCGTAAGCAGGAAGGCGGCACCCCTTAGCCGCCCCTTCGAATTCCCGGGAGGTCCAGACAGATCATGACCCACCACTGCATGAAGAAGGAGTGGAGGTAAGAGCAAGATGCCAGGGCTAAGGTGAGGAGCCCTAAGGGCGAGAAGGGAAGCGGGGGTGAGATTTTTGCGGGAGCGGTTTTTACGA